>CAZQPP010000001.1:0-69646 GCA_964594295.1 uncultured Myxococcales bacterium
CGCTAACGGCTAACGGCTGGGCCCGGACGGCAATGCATCCATTTTGCGAACGCGCCCCTCCTCTCCCATGTCAGTCACAGCTACCCTTGGGGCAGCGGCTGCCGGCGGGCAGGGAGGGGAGGCAGTCGACGCCTACGAGCTCCTTCGGGTCGTAGAGCTCGGTCACGTTCCCGGGGCAGTCCACGCTGATCGTCTCCTTGCCGCTCCTCACGACGAGGGTGTTGCCGGCGGCGTCGGTCCACTGCTCGGTCAGGCTTTCACCTCCCGGGTCGGGTGCGATGACCTTGGTGGCGCAGGTCTCCCCGCCCGGTCCCCGGAATTCGGACTCGTTGGTGCCCGTCTCCGTCAGGTCCACGAAGAGAGAGGCGCCGTTGCCATAGCAGGTGACGGAGTCCCCGGTGGGGATGTCGTGCTCGCCCATGATGATGTGAAAGGTGCAGCTCGTGTCGGGTGTGACCCCCATGCAGGTCTCCATGACGGGCGCGAGGAAGCCCGGCATGCAGCTCTCCGCCAGGGGAGTGTTCGCGCAACGAGCTCCGCCTGTTGCCGGCGGGGCCGCCTCGTCCTTGACCGGGTAGCGCACCTCGGCCGGGCCGCTCAGGTCCACATCCGGGTACACGCGCCCTTCCTGCCCGGCGGCCTGAAGGAGCACGTTGGCGGGACCCATCTTCGGGAGCTCGACCCTGGTCTCCCCTTTGACCTGCTCGAGGCGGCCGAGCGCGGCCTGCTTGGGAGCTTCGTAGCTCCACGTGCCGCCGGCCTTGCTCGCACCGTGGGCCTCGGGGCTGCGCGCGAGGGTGTCGCCGGCGAGGACGTCGGCGGCCTCGGTGAGCGCGTCGGTGGAGGCATCCTCGGAGCGAAGGGTCGCGCGGGCATCATCCGGCGTTGGTCCGCTTTCGACGACGGGCGCCGTCGCCGCGCGGGTCTCGTCGCTGGTGGCCGTGACGCTCATGGACTCCGCGAAGACGCTCAGGGGTTGCAGCGGGGTGCCGGTGGCCTCCTCGACCGCCGTCACCGTCAGGTCGGCGACGGCGGCGGCCTCGGCCGACATGCCGGCGGCCCCGGCGACCTGGGCCATGCCCTGTCCTCCCGTGATCGTCGTCAGCGCGGAGACGTTCGCCTTCACCCCGGTCTCCCCGAGGATCACGGCGCTGTTGGCGGTGGCCCTGGCGATCTCCGAGCCCTCGATGGGGTTGACGCCGGGCTCGTTGCGCACCGCGGCGTCGAGGAGCGAGCTCTGGATGTCCTTGGAGCGGGAGAGCTTGTCGCCGACGCCGAGGTCGTCGAAGTGCTGCAGGGTGTTCTCGCGGCTGGTGTCTGCGGGCAGGCCGAGGGTTTGCTGCACGTTCCGCAGCTCCTCCGGTGTGGCCGACTCGATCTTGCTCCGCGCGGGCCCGGCGGCTGTGTCGACGGCTTTGGCGATGCCCTTGACGAGGGAGACCCCGATGAGCGCCACTCCTCCGATGATGACAGCCGCCTCGAAGAGCAGGGGGCTTCTCTCTTGACCGAGCCGGCCGAGCTTCAGGGCACCCGCGCTCACCGACAGGGCCTGCGCGCCCTCGAGGGCTGCGAGCTCGTGAGCGGTGGCGAGGAGCCTGGCATAGTCGCCCGCGACGCCTCCGAGGGCGTCGAAGTAGGGCTCGATCGCGGGCTCCGGAGGGAGCTCCTCGCTGAGGTCGAGGCTGAAGCCCGCGGACACCACGCGCATGGCGGCGATCAGCGAATCCTG
This sequence comes from uncultured Myxococcales bacterium, assembly GCA_964594295.1. GTDB lineage: Bacteria > Myxococcota_A > UBA9042 > UBA3505 > UBA3505 > CAZQPP01. The sequence continues at coordinate 1,730 of CAZQPP010000001.1, forward strand.
AGCGGTCCCGACCTCGGCAGCGGCACGGTCGAGCCCTGCCGCCAGCGTCTTCTCGTCGCCCGCCGGGGACGTGCCGGAGGGGGGGCTGGTGCTCCCAGCGTCGGCCCCACTGTCGCCCGCGGGGGTGCACGCCGCGAGGAGCACGGCGAGCCCCAGCGCCGCCAGTCCATTGTACAGATGAGTCTTCGGGTGCATGGCGCGCCTCCGTGAGTCCCTCGCTCGAGTCTGGGCCACTCACGAGTCCGTAGCAGGGGGCGACGCGGCGTGTCGAGATGAAGCAGCTCCGTGGGGACCGCGACCGGACTGGGAGGGGCTGGGAGCTCAGGCTGAGGTCAGCTCACCACTTCCGAGCGCGCAGGAGAGCTGGCCCCCGGACTGCATCACCCGCAGCCCGCACTCGGCGCCCGGGGCCTCGATACGCACCGGCAGAACTACGGAGGTCAACGCTGACCGGGAGTAGGAGAAGCCGAGAAGGACACGAAGCGCTCCAACCCCGGATGGGTCGAGGTCCACGATCTCGTGATGCGGCGTGGACTCGAGCGGCCCGATCTTCACCTCTCGAGCCGACCACACCCGGAGCAGGAGGCGCTCTGGCGGTTCGGGCTGGCCGTACACGAGCTCCAGGTCCAGAGAGACCCTGCCGTCCGAGGTCCAGCTGGCTTGTGCGCGCCGCACCTTGAGCCCCATCTCGGGTCGTTCGAGAACCTCGACAACATCCTTCACGGTGACGTCCACCTCGCCTCGGACGCCCTTAGCCGGCACCCGCCAGGCTACCTGCGGGGTGCGGCCGACGGCGCAGTCCGCCCCCACCCACGTGGGCACTCGCCTCTCACTGAAGAAGCTCACCTCGACGGCGCCCGTGCAGTCCACCGGCCACCACGACTCGCCGTCAGGAGAGACCATGTTCCAGGCGTGGGCGACCGGCGCCTCTCCTTCGGCGAAGCCCAGGCCGGTCACCACCAGGCATGGGATCCCGGCCGAGCGGCAGAGCGCCGCGAAGAGGTGAGAGTGCTCGTCACACACACCCTCGCCCGCCTTCAAGGCTGTCACGGCGCTCTGCGCCGACCGGACGAAGAGGGCGTCGGATGAGTAGCTCAACGCACCTCGAGTAGCGTCGCCGAGGGCCAGAATGGCGTCCAGGAAGCGCTCCACATTCCCCAGCGCGTGCCGTGCGAGCTCCTCTATGCATGGGGCGTCGGACTCGACCAGGGGCGAGGCCTCGAGCGCCTCCGGTGGTGCGTCGTGGGGCGCCAGGGGGTAGGGAGCGTCGTGTCCCTCGACAAGGGCCTCTCTCACCCTGAGGGTGGCCTCGTAGCTCAAGGGGCGGTCGCGCCAGGTGCCGCAGGAGCCCAGCTCCCAGGTGCGCACCCCCCTCCCTCCGTCCATCACGTGGCCTCGCGTGAAGGTCTCTTCCGCGAGCTTCGAGCCGGGACACGGAGCCGGCACGGCCACTGCCAGGTTGGACAGCACCACGGGCTCCTCCGCCAGCAGGCGCACCGAGCGCTTCAGGCGGTAGGTCCACTCGATCATCGGTGAGGCGGGTGCTCCCGGAGAGGGCCCGTCGCGCGACGCCGAGCCCGACTACGCAGGAGCACTCGGAGCTTGTTGCGCATGGCGCGCAACTGCGCTCCACGCCCGAGTTGTGTCCGACCTGCCGTCCCGGCTCGCGCTGCGCGCTCCGCCGCAATCTGGCGACTGTCAGACACAATCGGGCGGCGCCGAGGCCTTGCGCCTCGGCGGAGCGTCGCGGTCGCGGATTGCGGGCGCAGTCCGCAACACGCTCCTAGCTGGGCTCGTCGTCATCCAGATCCCCCATCAGCAGGCCGTCAAACCCGCCGGAGCGCAGCTTTCGTCCGTTGCCCTTGCCGTCCCCCTTCGCCTTACTCTTCCCCAGGGAAGGTGGGGGGGAGTCGTCAGAGCGGCCATCCTCTTGTCGCGCCTCGATGTCCTCGACTACCCGGCGCATCCCGTGGAGCATGGCGGCCATCGCGGCTTCGCGATCCTCTTGGTGCCCGGGGTCCTTGCCGCTGCGATCAGCCTGCTCGAGCCGCTTCGCCAGCGAGCCCGAGGTGGTCAGCATGGCCGTCAGACAACGCGTCACCTGGCGCTTGGTGATCGTGGTCTCCGGGCCGAGCGGGATGTCGACGTACACGATGATCTCCCCGTCGTCCTCGTCGATGGCGAACTTCGTCACCTTGTAGCGGAGGTTCTCTTCGAGGAGGAGGCGCCGGATGAGGGGGCGGTGTCTGCTGCTGACCGTCGCGAGCCCGAAGCGCCGGAGCTGGAAGATCATCGAGTTCTTGCCCAGGTCCGCCAGCCCTCTCACGGCGTGCTCTTCCGGACCGAACCTGAATAGGATTCCGGGACCGATCTTCGGGAGGCAGGTGGCTCCGGCCGACTCCAGGATCTTCTTCATCTGCTCTTCTGTCATGTCACAAGCTCCTACCTGACGAAGAGGTATATCACACCAAGGAGGGCGGCAAGCCCCAGCAGCACGACCCCGCAGCCGATGAGCTGCAACGAGGACTGCATTGGCCCGTCGCCCTTCTTTGTCTCCGCTCCACCGCTCTCTCCAGGCGAGGCGGCGTCATCGTCTTTGTGTCTTCGCGGCGGCTTCTTCTTCCTCGGGCCCTTCGTGTCCGAGATGATGGGCTCGAGCTCCGCGTAGAGCTCGTCGCAGGTCGCGATCAGCGCGAACAGGCCCGTGTGGAACTGAATAACCGGCAGATCCTCGTTGTCCTCCAGAGGAATCGAGAGCAGACAGACGACCTCGCCGTCGTCCGGATCCCAACCGATCTTCAGTATCTTCCGGTCCGAGTTCCACTCGGAGAGGAGCTCGATCGCGTCGTCGAAGCGGGGGTGGTCGCTCTCGACGGTCGCGAAGTTGAGCGTGCGCACGTCGAGGTACTCTCCCGCTTCGAGGAGACGCAAGACCAACCCGATCTTCGCGTGCTCCCCTTTCACCCCCGTCAGGATAGTCGTGTCGTCTTCCCGGTGGTATCGGATACCACGGTCGTCAAGGGCCTGCTCGATCTTCTGGATTCCTATTGCCATTGTCTTACCTGTCAGCCGGCAGGAGGCGCAGCTCCTCTTCCACTACGTCGCGCAGCCCCAAGAGGAGACGCCTCGCGTCGGCCGGTGTGGAGCGTTGGCGGATCTCCCTGATTGCCTCGATGATCGGCGCCTGGCCGGCGTCTCCTTCGGGTGGAGCCCCGGTCTTCACCGGCTCCGCCGCCTCCTCCACGGAGGTCTCGTCTGCCGGCGCCTTCTCACTCGCTTCAGCGCCCGTTGAGCTCTCCTCCTCCTCGGCCGCCTCCGTGTCCAGGTGCACCAGGCCGACAAGCGCGACCGGGTTCGGAAGGAACATCATGTTCCTCTGCCGCGGCAGGTCCTTGCCGTCTTCCTCGAAAGAGCAGTGCAGCGACAGCAGCGCCGCCCCGCCCGACACCGCGACGTCCGGGAGGTGTCGCAGGCTTGCGTTCGGGAAGTCCGCCTTGACGCAGTCCTGGAAGCTCGGCGTGTGGGTCGTCCCGCCCGTCATCACGACGTACTGGATCTCCTCCGCGCTCACGGAGGACTCCTCGAGGATATCGTCCCACAGCCTCTTGGCGATCTTGTGCGTCGCCTGCACGAGCTCGTCGTAGCGTTTCCCGTCAAGGCGGAAGCGGAGGGCCTTGTCGGAGCCCGGCGTGAAGACTCTCGGGATCGTGAACCAGGTCTCCGGGTCACGGCAGAGACCGCGCTTGGCCTGGTCGACCACCTCGAGGAGCTGAGCGAGGGAGGTCGGGTGCTTCACGTCGGCCAGCGTGATCCTGTTCTCCTCCAGCACGCGCAGGGCGGTCTGGAGGACCGTGAAGTCCATCGCGTTGCCCGCCATCAGGCCCTGCTCGCCGCCCTCGGCGAGGATGCGCACCCCCTTTGAGGTGTTCCGGGCGACGGCGAAGCCAGAGCCGGAGTATCCCGCGGAGACCAGAGCTATGGTCGCTGTCTCTCGCCCCCCGATGTGGCGCTCGCGGAAGAACTCGGCAGCCGCGGCGGCCTCGGAGCAGAGGGCGCACCTCTTGCCGGAGGAGGCCATCGCGTTGCGGAAGGCGCCGATGACGTGGCCGTCGGCCCACATGGGGTAGGCGAGCATGACGCCGTCGGTCTCCCGGCTGCCGTACTGCTCGGCGCCCTCGATCGCCTCGGCGAGGAGGTTCGCGACGAGATCCCAGGTCTCCCACTTCTGCGCGCCGAGAGCTATCGCGAGGCCCCGCTCGAGCTGCTGGCAGAGGGAAGGGAAGAAGCGGCTGGCGTAGAGGTCCGCCGCCCGCGTCGGCAGCGAGATGGGGTAGTAGCGCTTCATCACCCGGAAGGTCTCCGGGACGTTCACGACGGTGCGCTCGCCGTCCGGGTACACGTAGGCAACGCGGGGGGAGCGGGAGCCGATGTCGATACCCAGGCGGATCGGCGTGTTCTCGTCCATCATGCTCCTCCCGTTCCGCGGACGATGAGAGCTTCGTCGTCCAGCATCTCTCCGCCGTGCTGCTGCTTGAACTCCTGGAAGGCCTTGTGCACGAGGTCCATCAGCCCCATGTGAGTGACCTCGACCTGCGGGTCGCCACGAGCCACCTCATCGCGAAGCTGCTCGGCGGCCCTCCGGATCGCCGGCCCCAGCTGGCGGTCCTCCTGGGCTATGGTGTGCTCTGCGAGCCAGAGCGCAGACGCGACCCCGCAGCCCGTGAGCATGGTCGAGTGGAGCGCCTGCATCACCTGCTTGGCCCCTTCCCGGTCCTCCCCGAGGGTCAGGTCCTGGGCGTGCCGGATGTGGTCGTTGAGCGTCTTGCGGGCGCCGGCATCCAGGAAGCTGTCGTATTCTTGCATGAAGCCCCGCGCGTGAGGGATGAACTCCGCGACCTGCCTGACCGGATCGTCCTTTCTCCCGGCGGCGTCGGGCGGCTCGAGGCGCCAGGTGGGAGAAGCGCCGCTGCTCGACGTGGGGTAGTTCAACGATATGAGCAGCGTCCGGTCCCGGTCGTAGGTGAAGCAGACCTCCACGGGATCCCCGGCCTTCACGTCGGGTGGGATCTGGTCGATGGTGAGCATGGAGATCAGCGTGTTGTGAGAGGCCTTGGGCTGGTCTCCCTCGTAGATCAGGATCTGCATCCTGTCCTCGCGGGGGACCTGGAAGCGCTCCGAGCTCGTGACCGGGTACATCGTGCCTTCGCCCAGGATGGCCTGGTAGGCGTCCGTGTCGCTCCCTTTCCGGTAGGCGACGCCGAGGGAGCGGGGGATCGCGGCCGAGATCTCCTTGACCCCCGCAACATTGGCATCCATGTCGGATCTGGCGTTCAAGAGCTGCGCCCGGCAGTCCGGGTTCTGGCACTCTGCAGCTTCGAGAGGGTTTCGTGTCTCGCAGGCTTCGCACACCAGGGCGTCGAGGCCCTGTGCGTACAGGGCGGCTCCCTTGGCCACCGCCTGCATCGGGTTGTAGGCGAGGCGCACGCGCCGCACTCCGTCGGTCTCGAAGATGGACTGGAGGAGGATGCGCACGCGGTCTACCGCGCTGCTGCCCCCCACCATCAACACCTCGGTCAGGTTCTCGGGCTGCATGCCCTGCCTCGTCAGGAACTCGGAGAGGATGCTGTGGATGCGAGCCTCTATGGGCTTCATGATCTTCTCGAAGTCACCCTGGGTCAGGACGAGCTCATCATCCTCCTCCTCGCACTTCTCCTGGAACCACCCACCGTCCCGGGTACGGACCGAGGGGATGTCCACGTAGACCTCGGCGGTCCCCGAGGAGAGGTTGTGCTTGGCTGCCCGGGCGCTCTCGCGCAGTCTCTGCAGGAGGTTGTGGTCGTCCGGCCCTACCTGCCCGCCTCGCTCCCGGATCCAGTCGACGACGTGGTCGAGGATGCGTTGATCGATCTCGTCTCCACCGAGGAAGTTGTCCCCGGTGTAGCCGAGGATCATCATGTCGCCTCCCGCGCGCTGCACGAGGGAGATGTCCAGGGTGCCCCCGCCGAAGTCGAAGACCAGGACCCGGGACTGCTCCTCCTTGGTGCCGGCGCCCTCCGACAGGGCCGCGGCGGTCGGCTCGTCGAAGACCGCGAGGACCTTCAGGCCGGCCAGCGCGCCCGCCTGCCGGGTTGCCTTCCGCTGGTGCTCGTGGAAGTAGGCGGGCACGGTGATCACGGCGTGAGTGACGGGCGCGCCCAGCCGGGCTTCGGCATCCTCCTTCAGCCTCCTCAAGACATGGGCCGAGATCTCCTCGGGAGCGGGCAGCGACTCGCCGAGCCTCACCACGACGCCGTGCCCGCCCGTCGGGTCCTCCTCGACACGGTAGCCTACCCGCTCCCGCGCGACCTGCACCTTCGGATCATTGAAGGAGAGCCCGACGAAGCGCTTGATCGAACGCACGGTGTTCCGTGGGTTGCGCTTCGCGTTGTTCTCGGCCTCCCGGCCGATCTGGACGGTCCTGTACGAGGCGCTGTCGACCCCCTTGGGCAGGGCGACGACCGACGGCGTGCTCTCCTCGTTGTCCGAGTTCGGCAGCACCCGCGCCTGCCCGGTCTCGTCGACGTGAGCTATCAGCGAGTTCGTCGTCCCGAGGTCGATGCCAACGCGCAGCGCGTTCGGAGTCGACTCAGCCATTGTCCTGTTCCTCCTGCTTGTCCTTCTCCACGACGACGCGGGCCACTCGAAGCACCTTCCACTCCTTCTCTCCGAGGAGCTTCATCTCGTAGCCCCGGCGCAGGACCTCGAGGATGGTCCCTGGTGCCTCGCCCGACTCCCGCACCTCGTCGATCTTGTGGAAGCGAAGGTCCACCTGCCCGCCCGGGCACCCGAAGGGGCGCACACCGTGGGAGATGAAGGCCCGGTTCGCTCTCTCGATGGCCTTCGTCACGTTCTTGTGCTCGTCGCCGGTCGCTCTCCGCTGCCACTCCTCGAGCCAGTCGACGACCTCGATCACGGCGCCGACGAGGCTCTCGTGCTCCGCGAGCGCGCTCTTGATCAGGTCCTCGGGCGACGGCCTCGCCATCACGCCGCGCATCTCCCTTGGGTTCAGCCTAGTCACCATTGTGCCTCCTATCCCCGAAAACCTCGGCGGGTGCGGGCAGCCGCGGAGCCCGGTCGGTCCACTCCTCTGCCGGGAGCGGCGGCGGCTCCTTCGCGAAGGCCTCTATGAGCTCGCGTGGCAGCCTCGCCCTCCAGCCGTCCACCTCCTGCACGGAGGGCGCCTCTCGCGACAGCGCGCCGCAGAAGACCTCCAAGACGAGCCTCTGAGGCACCGATCGCAGAGCCCGCCACGCGCCGTGGACCGCCGGGTCGTTTCGGTCCGATCGGGTCATCTTGAAGCTGGCGTCGAGCACCTCGGTGTTCGAGCTGCTCGGGCCGACGCCGAGCCGCGCGAGGGCGACGAAAGGGTTGGGACCGTCCCACGGCAGCAGCGGATCGGCGAAGAGCTTCTCGTCGGCCATCAGCCCTCCTTCACCGGAACCGGGACCAGGGTGGGACGCGCCTGGGTCCGCCGGCCTTGCATGAGGTCGCGCAGCCGCGACAGGTCGCTGCGCAGCTCCTGAACGGTTTTGTCATCGGGATTCAGATCCGGGTTGCGCTCCAGGAAGGAGTCCCCAACCTGGATCCCCTCGCCGCAAAGAAGCCTTGCCTCCTGGTGCTTCGACTCCTCCTTCAGCTCGATGCTGCGGATCGCAGAGATCTTCAAGAAGTTGCAGACGATGTGCGGCGTCTCGAGGGCGCGCACGGCGCTGCGGAGGAGGTCGTAGGCCTGCACGTGGCTCTTGTACGCGTTGGTTATGAAGATGGCGACATCGGCCCGCAGCTTGGCCCACGCCCTCGTGACCACGGTGCTCCCCAGCGTCGCCGGGTGCCGGACCGACTCCAAAGCGCCCGCCAGGCGGCACGCGCGAACCAGCCTGCCCTCCAACGCCTCTCCATCCTTGTCGCCGGCGCCACCCTGCTTCTCCGCGTCGTACTCGCGAGTCGCCCCGATGGCCTTGTCGGCCCACTCGCACAAAAGCCCCTCCACGTCACCGCCGCAGCTCACCCGCCTGCCCGCCAGTCGATAGCGGAGGGCCTCGAGGTAGGCGTCGAGGTCCTTGAGCTCTCGCAACGCCCTCTTTGCCGTCGAGAGCCGGGGTGTGCTGCGAGAGAGCTCTCGCCTGAGCTCCTCGAAGATCCGGCGGCCCGCCAGCATGGCTACGTGCGCGGAGAGCACGCGGCCCCGCTCTTCGTCCCGAAGGTTCGCGTGGAAAGGAAAGCGCTCGCCAAAGTCAGGTGCGTCGAGGAGCTCGTTGGCTCCTTCGCCCACCTCCCCTTCCTCGAGCCGATCGGGGTCCGGCAGCAAGGACTTCGGGTCCTCTCCCCCCGTGCTCCCGAGGAGCGAGCCGAGCTCCGAGAATGAGAAGACCAGGTCGTGGAAGGTCTCTACCGTCATGCGCTGGGCGAAGCGCACGTACTCGGCCTTCGACATCACGAGGAGCTCGGTGTAGACGCCGCTGAGCTCCTCGGCGACGGCGCCCAGGTAGCCGAGCCGGCGCGCAAGCTGGAAGCCCATGGCCGTCCCCCCGGGCACGGACTCGAGCGCGCTCGAGCTGCTCACGCCGAGCATCTCCTGCTCGTCCAGGGCCCGCAAGCGGCGAACGAGCTCCAGGTCTCCCGTCCGGCTCTCGTGCTCCGCGAGGCAGTCGCCGAGGAGACCGGCCAGTCGGTCCTTGACCACCTCGACCAGCTCCCCGAGGTCGGCGGGGCGCGGCAAGCCGTAGACGTCGAAGCGCTGCCCGACCCAGGCGCGGACGCCGGACCTGCAACCCCTCAGGGCGCCCAGGAGAGCGATGCACCGGTGGTAGAGGTCCTCGAAGAGCCCAGGATCGTCCGTGAGCGAGGCAGCGTGCAGGCAGATCAAGTAGGCTCCGCGAAGCCCCTCGAGCTGGACGAGGGGGCGCGTCGACTCCAGCGACGGGGCGACGCCGGCCCAGGCCTCTTCGACGGCCTCGCTGACCCTCCCTCCAGCCGCCAGCACCGCCACGCGGTCGGCGGGGGCGAGGCCCTCGAGGAGGGCGTCCGGCACGCACGTGGCGCCTTCCGCGACAGCCTCGAAGAGCGCTCGCAGCGCAGCGTTTGCGGCGGGTGGGTTCGTCGCCGGCAGGAAGGTGGCGTCTACCTCGAGCCGTGGCTTCGGCTTGCTCAGCCGGCGCAGAGAGCCTTGCTGCAGGCGCTTGGTGCGCGGAGAGTCGTGAGAAGGCGTCAGCTTCAGGATCTCCCCGGCGCTCATGCCGGGGTGGGCACCGGCCGCGGAGAGCACGAGGTAGTCGTGAGGAGCGTCGAGGGAGCGGCCGAGCTGGATCGGCGCCACCTCGTTGAGCATCACGGAGGCGAGCTCCGGCGGCAGGGAGGCGAGATCTGTCGCCTCCGAGTCGCTCGCCGGAGGTGCGGAGGCGAGGTAGGACTCCAGCCCGGCCAGGTCGTCGGGGATGTCTTGCCCGGCGCCGTCGGAGCTCCGCTCACCCGAGAGCCAGCGCAGCAGCTCCGCGCGCGCCCCGGGGAGCAGCAGCTCGGCGGACGGCCGGGAGGCTCCGCTCAGGCGCTCCAGGACCCGCGAGCGCAGGCTCTCGGTGAGGGCGGCCAGGCTCGCCTGGAGCCGATCGCGCTCCTCGTCGCTCAGCTTCGCCGCAGGCTCCGCCGACAAGAGAAGGTCCTCAGCGATGCGCAGGGCTCGCACGACCTCGGCCAGGTCCTCCGGCCCCTCCGCGTTGTCGATCTCTCTGCCTCGCTCCGCCAGCCACCCGCTCAGCTCTACGGCGTAGATCTCCCCGGCCAGGTCCGGCAGCGCCCCTCCGGGTTGCCCCGGCCCGAGCGAGCCGGCACGGACGAGCTTGGAGCACGCCTCGGGGAGCCTCGGCAGGGTACCCGAGGACACGGCCGCGAGGTCTCCGAGAGCATCGACGCCCAGGGACACCGACTCGCTCAGGCGCCCGTGAAGCTCGCGCAGCAGCTCAACCTTGCGCCGTCCTCCGCGCGGATCGACGGCCACCGCCCCGGCGGTCCCGGGCAGGTCCGGGATGCGCTTGCTCCAGGCATCAAGCAGAGCGCTCCAGTTTCGCGCCGGCCGCGCGGCTTGGAGCTTGATGTCATCCTCGAGCTCGCCCAGGCTGGCCCGCAGCGCAGAGACACGGTCTGTCTCCTCAACGAGCTTCTTGGCACGCGCGGCGATGGGCGCCGACGGGCTGGACACGTAGCCCTTGAGGATCTGTAGAGCGCGCTTGGTGTTCCCCTCGTTCGCGAGCTGAATCGCCCTGTCGAAGACCTGCACGTCGCCTACGTCGAGGAGGGGAGGCAGGCTGGACGGGACGTACATGACGGGCAGGAACCACTCCGGCTCGCCGGCGAGGAAGAGCTCTTTGAGCGCGAGCCAGAAGGCGATCTCGGCGTGCCGGGCTCTTGGTCCCGATGGGTCGAGGAGGGCACGGTAGAAGTGCCGGAAGAAGGTCTGGAGCGTCTCGCGCTGCATCCGGTCCACGAGCCCCACGACCCTGGCGCCCGGCAGGCGCCGGGCGATCTCGAAGGCGAGCGGGCTCGAGTGACACACCCCCAGCACTACGAGGCGCACGTCCTTCAGAGCGGCCAGCCGCTCCGCGAGGACATGGTGCTGCACCGTGTTCGCGTGATCCTCCAGCCCGTGCAGCGACACCACATCGGGAGCGCGATAGCCGTGGGCCAGCACGTTGACGACGTGCCAGGTCGGGTCCTTGCCCGCCAGGGCCTCGAGCTGGGAGAGGGTGTCCTCTCCCTCGACGACCTTGTTGCAGGCTCCGGAGCCACCCAGGGCGCGGTGGGCGGCGCCGATCTCCTCCACTATGGGCTTGCAGTCGAAGCGTTCCAGCGGGGGGTCGCACGCGAGGGTCAGGGTCTTGAGAGGGCTCTTCTCCAGCTCGAGCACGGGTGCCGGCTCGCCGTGGACACCGCGCAGCAGCACACCGCCGGTCGAGACGAGCGGACGCTTCCGCTCGTCGATGGCGGCCTCCCACGCCACCTGCTCCAGATCCCGCCAGGCATCCTCCGCGGATCGGGGCGGGCGCAGCACGAAGGGGACCACGCCGTCCCCCTTCGGACGCCCTGCGATCGCGCAGGTCGAGGCGTGGATCCGGGCGCCGAGGCGGTGGAGGCGCTTCTGCTCGGTGGCCTTCAGGTCGCCGCACCACGCCAGCTCGGCCACGCTCGCGCTCTCCTCGCGGAGCTCATCGAGGTCGGCCTCGAGCAGCACCTCGAGCCCACGAACATCTCCCTCGTGGACCTCGTATACCGCCCAGCCGGGCCGGACTCGGCGAAGGACCAGCTCGACCGGCGACCCGAGCGCCTTCATTCGCTACCTCCCGGGCTGCCGTCCGCCCAAGCGATGTCCGAGCGCACTCCGGCGATCAGAGGATGAGTGGGCGACCTGCGCGCGGCGATCTTCACGAGCTTCCTTGAGGTCATAAGGTGATCCTCGCCCTCGTCCACGCCATCTGACACCGCCCTCGCCAGGCACTGCGCGAGCACGAGGCACAGCGTGGAGTCCCGACGGGGGCTGAGAGCATACACGGTCTTCAGCAGCTCGGCAGCCTGGGCATACCTGCCCTTGAGCCTCAGGCGCAGCCCTTTGGCGAGCAGCTTGGAGACGGGGTCGTCGGCCTTCCACAGGGGCTTGTGGAGCTCCAGCTCGGCGTTCGCTATGCACAGCTCCGGCTCGTTCGGGTGGCGCGACACCGAGGTGGCCAGCGATCGGCGGAGCGCCTCGTAGGCCTCGAGGCCCACGGCGCCCGCATCGTGTCTCGGCCCTGCCGTCGCCGCCAGAGCGACAGCCACGGCGGCGCGCTGAACGAGCACCCGGGGATGGGTGGCGTGCTCTCCGAGCCCATCCAAGAGCGCGGCCGCCTCCTCGAACCGGCGCCCAGCCACCAGCTCACGGGCTCGTTCCAGCGCGCCGGTCGCCGCCGCCGGCGCCTCGGGGAGCCCCGGGGGCGGTGAGCTGCGGATCTCCACGACCTCCGAGAGGGGCACACCCCAGCCTACCACCTGAAGGGCTCGCTCGAGGTTCTTCACCTCCTCGTCGTCGCGCGCGCTGCGCTTGATGCTCTTCACCGCCTCCCTCGCACGGTCCAGGAGCCTGTCCGCTTCCGCGGTGAGGCCGGCGTCCCTCGCCTCTTGGGCACACATGAGGAGGCTGAAGGTCCAGCTCGCCCCGGCCTGGGTGTCGTGCGGCTGCGCCCGCCACGCCGCCTGGTACTGGTCGGCCGCGTCCTGGTGACGACCGCTGTTGCCCAGCCGATAGCCGTAGCGCGCGAGGCTCCGGTGGTAGGTCGCCTCGAGACCGGGGATGCCGGTGTCGAGCGCCGTCTTCAGGAGACGCGTGGCCAGGGAGTCCGCGGCGAGAGAGTCGCGCTGCGCGAGCTGCTCGTCCTTCCCGATCAACAGCCTCGACAGGCGCTCCCGGGTCTCGGACTCCACGCCGAGGGCCACGGACTCACCGATGGCCGCGCGCAGCATCTCGCTCACCTGCTCCACCTCGACGTCGGCGCTCAGGGAGGCCTTCAGGGCAGAGACTCCCACGTCCGAGCACAGGCGCGCGGCATCCTGACGCAGGGCCTCCGCTGGGTCCGGCAAGCCGGCGAAGCCGAGGTTGAGGCGCTCGATCTCCGCTCGGTCCGCATCCGCTGGAGGCATGTACCGCACGAACACGGCGAGGGCCGCGCGCCGGGCCGCCTCCCAGTTTCCGGCCGCGCGGTGGGCGTTGGCCAGGCTCAGCTCCGAGAACCAGCGGCGAAGGTCGGTGTCCTCCGCCACGCCCTCGTCGGGCAGGTCGATCCCGAACCTCCTGACGAGGGCGCGAAGGCGCTCGTCGGGCGGAGGCCTCCTCTCCTCCGAGGCGCTGTTCACGAAGTAGCTCCGGAGCTCCTCGAGCCCGGCGACTCTCTCGGCGAACAGAGGCCCGAAGCCGACGCGCGTTTTCCCCGCACCCGAAGACACCTGCGCCGCCTCGGCGTCCCAGACGGCCCGGGCGGCCATCAGCTCGCGGATCAGCTCGACGTGCAGCTCCGAGAGGGCCGCCGCCGCCTCCTCGTCCCCCCGGCCTTTGGCGTCGGCGATGGCGTTTGAGATCACTCGCTCAGCGTGCTGCTCGGCTCCCTGCCGGGTACCGTCGACGAAGCCGTCGTAGGGCTCGTCGCTCCCGTAGACCTTGAGCCGCTCCAGCACGAAGGCGCCCACCCAGCGGGGGTTTGCGAGGAACACCGACACGTGGGCGATGAAGTCCCGCCAGGCGTCGGCGTCAACGGTGGGCAGCGAGCGGTGGGCCCGGATGAGCGCGAGGACGGCCAGGGTCCGTATGATGGTGGGGTTCCACGCGTCGGCGGCCTCCGCCTCGGCCAGCGCCTCGTATGCGCGGTCGTGGTCACCGCGGCGACCATACCAGGCGGCGACCTCCAGGTGATGCGCGTCGCGCGAGGGCGCGCTCGTCCCTATCCCCACCAGCCCGCCGACCAGGTTCCTGATCGAGGAGCAGTCGGCGTCTGCCGGATCGAGCACCGCGACGGCGTCCTCGAAGCGGCCGAGCAGGGAGAGCTCGCCGGCCAGCCTGTGCTGTAGCCACCGGCGGATGGGGGCACGATGACGCGCGCCCTCGAGCGCCGCGGCCAGGGCTGATGCCCGCTCGGCGCGGGTCGGGCGCGTCATGGCCAGGAGCGCCCGATCCAGCCCCTCTCCGCTCTCCGAGAGGTGCCCGGCCGCGCGGCGTGCGGTGGAGATGTCTCCCTGCTTGAGAGCGCTCAGCGAGATCGCGCGCCACAGGTGGTCGACCTTCGGACGCGAAGGTGTGCCGATTCCAGGTTGCCGACCTTGCGTAGCAGGGCTTCCGTCCGGCGAGGCCGCGTCGTCTCGGGACGGCCCAGCCGATCCCGGCAAAGAGCCCTGGACAGGCTCCTGGCGACGGCGCGCAGCCTCGAGACCTTCGAGCGTCGTGGCTGCCTCGGACAAGCGGCCTTCCGCCACACACTCCTCACAGTGAGCGATCCGCGCCTGGTCCAGGGCAGGGCCGGCGGCTTTGGCCCCCGCGTCGCTCAGGTCCTCCCACGCCTCCAGGGCCTTCGCGTGCTGACCGGCCCTCCACAGCGCGAGGCCGGTCGCGTAGGCGGTCGCGTCCGAGCGCTCGTCAGATGCCAGGCCGGAGAGACACTCGATCACGGCCAGCAGCTGTCCACCTTCGGCGCGAGCCGCGTCCTCGAGCAGCTCCACGATCTCGGGGTCTGTCGGCCAGGTGTGCGCGGCGCTCATCGGAACAACAGCCTCGTCTGCCACATCCACGTCTCGCCTCCGCTGAGGCGGAGGGTCTTCGTCCCGTCGCCAAGGTCGAGGGACGCCGCGTCCGCGCCCGCGATCCGGGAACCCGGTTGCTCGGAGGGCCGGGCGCCGGGGTCGAGCGTCACCCCCGCCGCTACCCCATCTCTCCACAATGGCGGTGCCGTGTCCCGGGCGGTGACCAGCAGCGAGATCAGCCACGCGCTGGTTTGCTCCGGGTGCTCCTCGCGGAGGGCCTGGCCGTCGGGGAAGGATGTCCAGCGGCCCTGCTCGATTCGGAGGCCCTTCCGCGGGTGACCCAGCGCTCCGAATCCGTCGACCTCCCGGACCACCCCGTCGCGGTCCAGAGCGGCCACGAGCAACAGGGCGTGGCACCTGCACGTGGGGCGAACGAGCACCTTGACCATCCGTCCCCGCTCGACGCTGGCGCCCGGAGCGACGCCCTCGAAGCCGTCACCCGAACCTACGGCGAGGGCGACGTCGACCGCCGCGCCTGTCGTCTCCACGTCCCCGACGCCATCGCCGGGATCGATCCGGCTCCCCCTCAGCAGGTCCAAGGCCGCCGGCGCCGAGGGGCGCTTGGTCGGCTTCTTCGCTCCGAGCCTCTGGAGCAGAGGGCCGAGCGGCGGAGGCAAGCCCGCTCCGGGGCCACGGGCAGTCTCGGTTGGTCCCCTGGCGGGCATCTTCGGGACCTTGCCGGTCGCCAGGAAGTGCATCGCCGCGGCCAGGCTGTAGACGTCGGCCGCCGTGCTCCGGCGGCGTTTGGACGTGAGCTCGGGGGCGGCGAAGCGGCAATGCGGCAAGGCCCGGGCCGTCGTGCCGGCCTGCGCCAGGGCGAGGCCGAGATCGGCGAAGGACGCCCGCCCGTCCTCCGAGACGAAGACATCACCGGGGGAGAGAGAGCCCCACGTGAGCTCCCCGTCGTGGAGCCTGGCGAGACCCTCGAGCAGATCCTCCAGCCACCGCAGGACCTCGGCACATGAGGCCCGGCCGGCGCGCTCTAGCGCGCAGCCTCCGGAGACGTCGTCGAGGAGCACGAAGAGACCTCCCAGGCCGTCTTCGCCAGGCAAGGCGTGCACCAGCTCCGGAATGCTCGACACTCCCAGGTCGGTGTTTGCTCGAACACGCGCATCCAAGGCCTCCGGGTCGAGGGCGCTCCGGTCGAGGAGGCGGACCACGACCCTTCGGCGGCGCAGGTTCGCGTCGACCACGCGCCAGGCGCGGACATCGGGGTCGTCGCGGAGGGTGGCGCCCACCTCGAAGTGTGCTCCGAGCGACTGCGCCACCTCGTGGGGCACTGCCAGGTCTGCGCAATCGGGCCCCAGCTCGCATATCCCGATGCTCCGCCTCCAATCACGGAGCCAGTCCTCGAAGGAGCGCGCCTCGTTCCCCCCGGCGGCGTCGCCGGGCCGGGTGCCGTGCTCGTCGTGCTTCGACACGTGGTCACGAACCTCCACGTAGTCGAGGGGCTTGCCGGCATTCCAGAAGAGGAGAGACCTCTCGCCGCCTCCGCTGTCTCGGCCGTCATCCACCCTGAGCAGCAGGCCGACAGGCAGGGCCTTGGTCGCGGAAGGGTCCAAGATGTACACGCGACCGGGGCGCAGCCCGGCGGTCTCCGGCCAACGCAGCTGTGTCGCCGCCTTGGCGGCGAGGCTCTCGCTGCCGACCAGCAGTCGGATGCGCCCCTCGAGGCGATCGTCGTGCTTGCCGAACCTGATCTCGTCCACCACGAAGGGGCGGTACGCTCTAAGCCAGCGGAGAGACTGGAGCGTGGCCTTGAGCGCGGCGGCGAAGCCCTCGACGTAGAGACGCCGGGGTTCTCCTCTCAGCGGCGGGTCGTGACTCCACGTGTTCCGGAGCTGCACCAGCAGGTCGAGCTGGTCGTGTCCTGATACGCTGCGCCCCTCCTCGTTGAGCACCGCGTCGTGGAACATCCACCGCGGCGCCTCGGGGACGAAGGCATCGGGCCTGGCCTGGAGCGACGTGGCGAGGTTCCGCAGCAGGCCCAGCAGCTTGCCGAGGAGCGGTTTCCGCAGGTCGACCCAGCTCGCCTCGACCTCCTCCGAGGGTGCTCCTCGCAAGTAGTCCGGGAGGAGCGTGACCAGCAAGGTTCGCAGCAGGACCTCCACGGCCCCCACGAGTGACTCTGCCTGTGCCTCGGGAGCTCCGTTCCCGGTGACAATGACGTCCCGGACCGCGACCGCCAGGGGCATTGGCAGGGCAGCGACAAGTGCCTTGTCTCGTCCTGGATCCCAAGCTGGCATCGTCTTCGGCAGCCCCAAGAATAGCGCATGGGTGTTGGCGTGCGGACTATATCGGCCGAGGCGGATCGGCACCAGCGGCGCCACTTGCCGGAGCCGGGTGCCGGCCCTGACCACTGACTCCGTGGCACCCCGCGGATGCTCCGCCGGGAAGGGCTCGATCTGTCCGAGAGACGATCAGACCGCCTTGCCGGTGTGGATCTGACCGGGACCTCGAGCGAAGGCTGCCGGTAGGCTCAGCCATTCGCACGGCCGATGGACAGCAACTGTCCACGAGCGCTCACAGCTTCCCGGGCGGCGCTCGCTCCCCGATCTCGAGCTCCTCGATCGCCAGGGCCGGCGTCAGCGCCAGGATGTCGTCGTCGTCGGTGCCGATGCCGGTGTCGAGGATGACTCGGTTCTTCTGCGAGAGACCGGCATCAGGGTGCCTCGAGCGACAGCCCGGAGTCCTTCAAGAGCGCTGCGAGCAGCACCTCTGCGAGCCTCTCGTAGCCGCGCCGGGTGAAGTGCACGTGGTCCGGCGCCGCCATCGGCGGCTTCGCCTTCACCCACGACGGCATGGACATCGGGCCCCCTTGAAAGGCGACCAGATCGAAGAAGCCGCAGCCGGCTTCGGCGCTGACCTCGCGCTGGACCGCGATGATATCCTGGGTGCGCTGCCGGGGTAGCCAGGTGCCCTTCTTGCCCTTGATCGGCCTGTCGGAGGGGCCGATCAGCAGGCACGAGGCCTCCGGCACGACCTGGCGGATTCGGGCTACCACGAGGCGCAGGTCCTTCTCGTACCTTGGGATCGGCACGTTCTTGTCACCGGACTCGTTGGTGCCGTAGGCGAGGACCACGAGGTCGGGGCGGCGCCATGCGAGCTGCGCGCGGTAGAGGCGATCGTTCCAGAGCAGGTGGTATCGCGCTCTCGAACCGCGAATGCCGAGGGTGTCGACGACGACGCCAGGCTCGTCTCTCTCGAGGACCAGGCCGAAGAGGCGGATGAGCCCGTCCCCGAGGGGGCGCACCTCGAAGCTGTGTTCGCCGTCGTCCACGTCCATGAACATGAAGCCCGGCTTCACCTCGTCGGCCCTGGTGTTCAAGCGGTACACAGGATTCCCGTCGATGCTCACGTCGAGCTGCCCGCCGGGCGGGCCGCGCAGGTAGAGGAGCGCGTAGCGGCTCACCTTCCGGCCGACGGGGCTCTTTTTCGGCGTCACCACTCGGCCGAAGTCCTCCTTCGAGCTCGACTCCACCGTAACGCCCGCCATGCCGAAGTAGCCCACGGTCTTGCTCGACGCCCCCACTTGAAAGCTGCGCCAACCGCCGGAGCTGCTGACTTCGACATCGAGGTGCCGGTAGTACTGCCAGGGCTTGACCGGCATCACGAAGCCGTGACCCGCGTCGCCGAAACGTTGCTGAAGCTTGCGCCGGATGTGGCCGGTGAACCAATCCGTCGAGGTGTGTGAGGCACCGAAGAAGAGGAGGCGAGCCTTTCCCGCTCCGGCGGATGCGCGCCAGAGAGCGCGGTGGAGGTTGTGCAGGGCTCGGCCGGAGGGGTCCTTGATGGGGATCTCGACGCCGAGGACCGGCTGCTCGGCGGCGGAGGCCTTTCGCGAGGGCCCGGCGGCCGCGGCGTGCGTTGACGGTGTGAGGACGAGGAAGAGGAGCAAC
Organism: uncultured Myxococcales bacterium; assembly: GCA_964594295.1. Classification (GTDB taxonomy): domain Bacteria; phylum Myxococcota_A; class UBA9042; order UBA3505; family UBA3505; genus CAZQPP01. Next base: position 19,978 of record CAZQPP010000001.1, read on the forward strand.
GAGGTCACGACGGCGGTCGCCGTTCTCCCCGACGCCGCGGTCCACGGTCTGCTCCGGTTCAACGATACGTCGCGTAACATCGTTGTACTCTACCAGCTCGGATCGGCTTGTCACCAGCCGGACGCGTCGCTGCGGCCTACGCGGTTGCGGCCGGCGCTGCCATGACCTATCCCTTCTCGACGACATCAAGAACAAGGATCCCCAGACCAGCGACGCGTCGAAGCTACCCGAAGGGGTGGAGGGCTTCTATCGGGCCCTCTGGCAGCGCCTCGGGCGCCAGCGCCTGGCCACACGAAAGAGCCCGACGGAGGCTCTCGCCGCCGACGTGTCGCTGCAGATCCTCGGCCTTCTGGCCGCCGCACAGGAGCCCCTGGGCTCACAGGACCTGCTCCAGCTGCTCGGCCCGACCATTCCCGATCACCTCCCCGAGCTCCCCGACCAGGACCCGGGAGAGGTGCTTCTGCGGCTGGTCATCCGCAAGGAGCGCCTCGGCCGCCTCCTCATCGGCGCCGAGCGCCTCAGCCTCTTCCACGACACGCTCCGGCGTTTCATTCTCGACAACACGAAGCGGGCGGGCGACGATCTGCCGCACGCCGAGGCGACGGAGTACCACGCCCGCCTGGCCGAGTGGTGTCGCCAGCGAGCCAACCCGGGCTACTCCGAACGCCACCTCACCCACCACCTCCTGTGCTCCCGTCGTTACGAGGAGCTGGTAGCTCTCTTCGCCGACGCCAGCGACTCCGGGCGCTTCCGCCGCGTGCTCGCGCGCAACGACGGGGGCGCCCAGCTCGTCCGGGAGCTCCGGCACGCGACCCTGGCCGCGCGAGAGCTCAACCGCCTCGACGAGCTCTTCAGGCTCTCGATGTTGACCCTGGCGGTGGACGGTCTGAGGCAGTCGGCCGTCATGCCGGGGGCGGCGAGGCTCCTGCTCGAGCTGGGCGACCACCGCGGCGTCGAGATGATGTTCGAGGCCTGCCGGGATCCGTCGCAAGGTTGGAAGATCGCATCCGCCGCCTATGTCGACGCCGTCTCGCGCGCAGGCGGTGACGCAGAAGCGGCGTGGATGGAGCAGCTCCGGCGGCTCGTACGGTCCCTGTCCGGCCTCTCCAGGATCGAGGAGTGTGCCGCCCTCGTCGCCGAGCTCCTCGGGAGCGGTGTCACCGATGTCGAGCCCGTGCTGGACAAGCTCACGGGGCTCGGCGCAGAGCAGCGAGCGGAGGTGGCGTGCCGCCGGAGGATGATCGACCAGGCACGCGAGAGGGGGATGGAGGAGGTCCTGAAGCTCCTCGAAGGAGCTCTCGCGACCTACATCGAGAGCGTGCGTTCCTGAACGCGAGCCCGGGCAGTCCGGGCGCCGCCCCGGGCCGGGCCTCTCAGATCCTCTGCTTCGTCAACGCACGCTCGAGCAGCGCACCTATCTCGGACGCGAAACGATCCACGGGCACCTCGGCAATCGACTCGGGGTAGAACTCGCGAACGTGCTCCGTGTCCGGACCGAGCCCCACGCCGACGAGCTCGACGTCGCACGCGGCGTTGCGGAGCTCGGCGATGGCCTGCTCGAGGTCGTGCTCGTCGGAGTGTCTTCCTTCGGGGTAGCCGTCGCTGACCGAGATCAGGAGCCTGTCGGTGCAGGGGTAGTCGAGCAGCAGGGCGGCCGCCCTCCGGAGACAGGGGCCGTCGTCGTTGTAGGCGGGCTCGTTGTGGCCGTCGGGGCGCTCTCCGGCGACCTCGAGCGGCATCTCGCCGATGGCCCTTCGCGCTGAGGCGGTGAGGCCGTCACCGAAGTTGGCGAAGGGGATGATCTCATCTTGAAAGCCGATGACCGCGAACGGGATGCCGAGCTGGCTGAGGCACTCGACGAGGAGCACGCTTCCCTGCAGCGCTGCGGTGGCCTTGTCGCCACGCATCGAACCGCTCAGGTCGACGAGCAGCATGACCGCGGCGTCGCGTCGCTCGGGGATCGAGGAGCGCATCCACAGGTCGTCGTAGCGACGCGGGTCTGCGTGGAAAGCCATCAGCAGCCGCAGGTCCACGCGCTGCCCGGTCGGGTAGCCGCCGACCGTTCGAAGGCGCTTGCGCGGCCGCAGCACCTCCTCGATGTGTCCGGCCAGGCGGTCGATCTGGCTGGCCACGGCTGCCCGCGCTCTCTCGTAGGAGGAGTCGTCGCTCCAACGCACCTGCAGCGGCTCAGACGATCCGGTGGGCCCGACGGGGCTTTGGCCCGCTTCGTCGGGTGAGCCGAGAAGCGGCGAGCGACCGTGCCCCGGCTGCCCCGGTGCTCCGCCCTGCTCGGCGACTGGAGAGGAGGTTCGGGAGCGCATGAGCACGTCGAGCAGCTCGTTCGCCACAGCCTCCACGGAGGGCCTGGGTGTGTGCTTGGCGCGCTCGGCGGTCGTGGCCTCCCCTACGATGCGCGCGGCTGCGCGGGCGTCGCTCCGGCGCACGGAATCTCGGGCCCGTTGCGCTCGCTCGGGATCTCCGGCGAGGTGCTGCGCCACGCGCTCGCGATCGGCCTGCAGCAGGCGCCGGGCCACCGGCAGCACCTCGTCGACGGCGACGCGCAGGGCCTCGGCCGCGGAGAGCCGCACGGCCTGCTCGACGCGCGGAGGTATCCAGCGGCTGGCCGCGGCCGTCAGCCAGGGCCAGACCTCCTCGCGGTAACGCGTGCCGAGCTCCGTCCCCATGGCCGTGGGGTCGAGGCTGACGGGCGGAAGGGTGTTGGCATAACGAATGCGCGCTTCCCGGGTCTCGGACAGGGCCTCGATGACCGCGGGCGGGCTCGCCGCCGGGTCCGGATTCGGTCGCCAGCCGGTCCTGCCCTCGGCCGCACACTCCCCGCAGAAGCGAATGAAGTCGGGAAGCACGGCGTTGGCGTCGGGGTGCCCGTATACTTCTGCGGCGCTTCTCAGCCACGCGGCCGCTCCGGGATATCGACGGCGAATCCAGGTCTCCACGCGGGGGTCTTCGATGCTGTTGAGCGCCAGCGCCAGGGCCGCGGGCGAGTCGAAGTCGACCTCGAAGATGGTGTAGCGGGAGGTGAAGAAGTGGCCCACCTCGTGGGCGACGATGCCGGCGCAGAGGTCGGGGCCGTGCGCCGAGAGGTCGTCGCGGGCGACCATGAGCACGCGGCGCACGGGATCCCAGGCCCAGGTCTGTGGGTGGAGCTCGAGGCCGATGCCGGCGTCATGGCACAGCCCCGAAGCGAGCGCCGAGAGCGCCTCGAGCTTGGCCTCGAGGCTCAACGATCGCCGCCCTGGTCCCCGGAGTCCGGACCGCCGTCGCTGTCGCCGTCACCGCCGCTGCTCTCACCGGGCGCTCCGATGGACCACGTATTCGGCCCGATGCCGGCGGCGTCGAGGAGCCGCACCACCACGTTCCGATCCGCGGAGGTCGCCACCCGGCCCACGTAGTAGCGCAGCAGGGCGCGCCGGAAGGCGAGGATCTTCTGCGTTCCGTCCTCCCCGGCCAGGACGCTGCCGAGGAAGTCCATCACGCTCAGGAGCCCGCGCCGGGTGAAGACGTAACGTTCCTTGCGCCGCGCACCCAGCCGCGCCGTACCGTCCTCGCTGCGCACCGCCGCCTCGAGCCCCGCGTGGAAGCGGGCCAGCGCGGTGAGCAGCTCGGCGATGTGGTCTATCTCGGCCAGCGAGCCCAGGGCAGGCACGGTCGCGCTGCCGCCGGTGTATGCTCTCCCTCGCAGGGTGACCGGCGGCTGAGCGCCGTACACCAGGTACCTCAGCATCGCGAGATACCCGCGCTCACCCGGAGGCGACACATAACGATAGCCGCGCCATCGATCCCGGTAGGCCGGGCTGAGCGTCGAGCGACCGGCGTACTCCGCGGGGTTCATCGTGGCGAAGATCCGGAAGCTCGGGTGGACGGGCGTCTTCGAGCCTCCGATCACCTCGTTGCAGTGCTCGGTGACGACAAGGTAGGGGTCGCGCTCGAGGACCGAGTTCAGGCGCTCCAGGATCTGAGGCTCGGCCAGGTTGACCTCGTCGAGGATCACCCACCATCCATGGCGCATGGCCTGCACGACCAGCCCGTCGTGCCACCTCCACGGGTGGCTGTGCATGCGCTCGTTGGCCATGATCTGCTGAACCTCGAGGGCGCTCAGGGCTCTGCTCTCCTCATCCGCGCGGGTCAGGATCAGCTTGGTCTCCGGCTCGAGCAGGTCGGAGGACTCCCTGAGATCATCGGGCCGGAAAGGCAGCTCCAAGGCGAGATCCTGCGGGACGAAGCGACCTATCAGCTCGCCGGTGTCGGTCTGGCCGTTGAGGTTCAGCCTCGCCACCGGCTGGTTCAACAACGAGGCCAGGTAGAGCACGCTGCTCGTCTTCGAGGTGCTGGTCTCGCCCTCGAGCAGGCAAGGCTCGCGCAGGAGCGCGCAGGTCGCGACGTGCGCCAGGGTCGCCGCCGTGTGCTCGTCGAGGCAGTAGTGCGCGAAGGCGCCGGGATCCGGCGCGCTCTCGTGGCGGGGGCCTGACAGCCGGCGCAGCGTCACGTCGCCCACCCGCAGCGACTCCGCCTCCACGTGCACGAAGGGGGTCGGCTCCCCCGGGTCCGAGTCGACCTCGCGCAGCCAGCTGTCCACGTCGAAGTCACCCGTGTTGTCGCCTTCCTCCTCGCTCCGGATCGCGGAGTCGTCCTGGCGCGGAAGGAACAACCAGATGTCGTTGTCGGAGTCCGGCCACGCCTTCTCCACGGGAATGTCGACACCGACGTGCTCGAGGACCAGCGCCTTGATCTCGCTTATCAGGTACGACGGTGCGCCGCCGTAGCGGATCTCCCGATCGCGGGAGCCGGTTCGCTGCGAGACCGAGCCGAAGCCGTAGGAACGCAGCTCCTCACACAGCTCGGGCCAGTCCTCCGAGGAGTGCTTGTGAATTGACAGGTCGAACCTCGACGCCCGCGCGCGGAGCCTCTCCCGCAGCGAGCCGTCGTCGATCCCCTCGGTGGGGATCTGCACCACGATCCGCTGTGGGCTGGAGTCGTCGCCCAGCTTCACCGTCTCCAGCGAGAAGCCCTCGGCGCCGATCTCCTCCATCGCCCGTCGCACGACGGCCTCGAGTGGGCCGGCCACGGTGGGCTCGTCCGAGCTGCCGCTCCAGATGATCGAGAAGCCGCGAAGCTCGCCGGACAGCGGCGCGGTTTGCACGGAGGCGAAGCCCATGCCCTCGAGCTCCTCGACGAGCCCCGTGAGCTCGTCGGGCTTGTCGGTCTCGACAGTCACGGCGAAACGCTCCGGGTAGGGGCCGGCGTAGGGGCGTATCCTGCCTCCCTCGAGCGCACCCATGGGCATCAGGATGCGCGCGCTCATGGGGGCGGAGTTGTCCTTGTTCACGACCGGAAAGCGCGTCGAGTCCACGCCACGGTCGCTGAGGAAGCTCTTGAACAGGCTGCCGAGACGCGACCCGTCCACACCGGCGCTGTCCTCGTCGAGCTCGGCGAAAGGACCGGGCGAGAGCTCGAAGCGACAGGTCTCCATGGTCGAGGAGTCAAGCTCCCGCACGCTCAGGTTCGTGAAGCCTCCCGATCGCAGCCGGCCGCAGAGGGCCTCGGCAGCCTCCAGGTCGTCCGAGAGCACCTCGACCTCGAGGTACTCCCCGGGCTTCTTGGCCTCGTGCTCCGGATCCCTCAGGTACAACCAGATGTCGTCGTCACCGTCAGACCAGGCCTTTCGTTCCTCCAGCTCTATGCCGAGATCGTGAGCCAGCAGCCAGCGGATGGCGTGACGGACGAAGGGCGTGGCGCCGCCGTACATGAGCTGGCTCTCCTCCTGGTATTCCAGCTCCGTACCTTCGTAGGTCAGGCCCAGGCTGGCCAGGGTCCTACGAGCCTCGGCGGCGACCTTCTTCGAGTCGACCTTGAGCGAGACGTCCCATTTCCCGCACGAGGTCGTGTCCCCGAGCCGCAGCTCCGCGTCGGCGCCCTCGAGCCCCGGGAGCGACTTCATCGGCGGGCTCAGCGGGCGCAGCGCGCGCATCAGCGCGTGCAGATCGGCGGCCCCGATCGAGTTGCTGTGGCAGAGCTCGTAGGTAGTGCTCGTGGCTGATCTGATGTCGACCGACCAGCCCTCCTGCGCCTCCAGGACGGCGGCCAGGGGAAGAGTAATCTCTCCGATGTCGCTGACGATACGGATTCTCAAGGTTCGTTCATCCGGCCTGCGTGATTGAAAGCTACCCGAAGCGCTCAATGCTGCCTCAGACACGGCGTGACGTGCAAGGTGGCCACGCCGGACCCTGCTGGCAGCTCCTCACACGGAGCGCACGTCGGAAGCGCTGCAGGACACCTGAGACCGGCCCAACGAGCCGAATCAGCTCCAGGTGGCGGTGAAGACGACCGGAGAGCCTCCCTCGAAGAGGGCGTTGAGCACCTGGCCGGTCTCCTCGTCGGTCACCCCGGCCAGGATCGCCCCGGTCTCCTCGTCGACGAAGAGGACCTCGAGGTACACGGCGAGCCCTTCAAGCTCGGCTCGGGTGAGCTGCTTCTGGTCCCCGGTGAGGTCCTCGGTTCCGGTCACCGTGCTCAGGTAGACACGCCTGCCCAGGTGCTCGCGCGCGAGGCGCTCGTCCTTGCGGCGTGTGAGCGCGAGCAGGAGCAGGCGCAGGGCCTCGGTGACATCGTCCGCCGAGTAGTCCCAGTCGTCGGTGAGCCCGTACTCTCGGGCGACCTCCCTCGGCTCGTCGGCCTGCATGACGATCAGGTTCGACCCCGAGAGCGGCGTGGAGCGATCACGCAACGCCTTGATGCACGCCTTTTTCACGTCGCTGTCAGTCTCGTCCGCGAGCATCTCCAGCAAGCGCGGCACGAACGCGGCGGAGCCGGAGCGGGCCATGGCGTTCACCGCTGCCCGGCGCAACGCCCAGTCCGAGTCTCGAGACAGCTCGATGAGGATCGCCAGCGCCTCGCTCGAGTCGCCGGCTCCCGCGTCGATCAGGGCCTGCACCTTGGCTAGAGCGATGGGGCCGTCATCGTCGTGTGCGATGCGCGCGAGCAGGGCTTGGAGCTTGGGAGCCGGCATCCCGGCCCGGCCCGCCGCGGCCACGAGGCGCGAGCGGATCACCTCGTTTCTCGACAGCACCAGCCAGTCGAGGTGCTCGATCTCGTCGAAGGCGAGGTCCCCGCTCAGCAACGCGGCGACCTCGGCCAGGAGCGGGTCCGTGGGTGCATCGAGCCGCGTCAACGCGCTCGCGGCCGCTCGCCGCGTTCTCTCGCTGCGGCTCTCCAAGAGGGAGGCGATCATCGGCTCCGCGCGGCTGCGCAGCTTGTGCGAGGACTCGAGAAGGAGCCCCGCGTAGCCCTCCGCGTCCCGCAGCGCGAAGAGCGTCGCCGCCTCGGAGTCGTCCTTGTCGAGCTCGAGGCCTCCTGGGTCACCAGCCAAGGCCAACCGGGCGTGGAAGCGACCGAGCTGCGTCAACGGTCCGCCAAGGCACTCGAGGTTCAATGCCACGAGCCTGGCCTCGCCGAGGTCATCGCAGGCGTCGAGCACCAGGTCCAGCGCCGCGCGGCACGCCGAGCCACCCACCAGCCCCGCGAGAACGCAGGCTCGCTCCCACGGCTCGAGCGCGTCGGTCATGCCGAAGTACACCTCCTTCTGCCGTATCTGCTTGGCAAGGCGTCCGGGATGCGCACGGTAGAAGCGCAGCTCCCGATCCGGATCCCCGCTGTGGTGGAGCCGCGACTCCTCGATGTCGGGATCGTCGGTTGCGCCCAGGACCTCGAGGGCCCTTGGCAGCAGCGCCGTCACGGGGTCGTTGTGTCGGGCGACGGCGCGCACGTCCGGGTGCCTCGCCGCCCCGGCACCTTCTGCGCGAAGGACGCGCACGCAGCGTGCAACACGGGCCACGTCGTCGTCGTCGTCTTTGAGCAGCTCGTCGAGCTGCTCCTCGAAGGCGTCGAGCGTCAGGCACGCCATGGCGGCCCCTGTGCGAGCGTACCAGGAGGACGCGGAGAAGGTGCCTCCCAGCCAGGCCGGAGTGTTCTCGGCGAGCGTTGCCGCCGCCGCCACGGCGAGCACCTCGGTGTCCTCGTCCTCCCACTTCGCGAGGCGAGAGCCCAGCACCGGCGCCGCCCAGCGCTCGTCGGACCAGCAGAGGCGCAGCAGGATCTGCTGGATGACGTCGTCGTCGTCCGAGTCCAGCACCGCCCCGAGCAGGTCGGGATCGTGAAGGGAGATGATGATCTCGGCCAGCCTCGCGATGGCGGGTGCGCCGAGACACACCTCCTCGACGATCTTCTCAACGGGGCTCGAGATCTCCGCGCCCGCTCGCGCCGCTCGGAGCAGCAGCTCCGGGCACCCGCCGAGCACCTCGGGGTCCGACTCCGCGGTGACGAGCTCGAGGATCTCCTCATCGGTGAGCTTGTCCGCGGCGAGGTTCAAGACGGCGTAGGCGCTGCGGCGGACGTATTCGTCCTGGTGGCGTGCGTGGAGCCGCGCCACCTCGAGGGCTCGCTCGGACCCTATCATCGCCAGCGCTTCCATGCTCGCCTTGAGCCTCCTCTCGGTGCCGAAGCCGCCTTCGTATCCACAGGCGGTGGCGACTTCGGCGAGCGGCCTCTCCAGCTCGTGCAGGCCGCAGTCACCCGCGAAACGAAGCACCTCGTAGCGAGGCTGCTCTCCCTCGATGTGCTGCCGCACAGCTTGAACCAGCGCCGATCGCTCGACGGGCGCCGCCAGGGCCCTAACCGAGCCGGAGAGGGTGTTCTCCGGGACGCCGGCGGCAGCCAGGACCGGCCGGACCTCCGAGTCGAGGCCTACCTTGACCTCGAATACCTCGCACCAGCGCATGACCTGCTCGCGCTGGTAGACCCACAACGATGGGGCGGCTTCGGTGGCCTTCTTCTGCTCCGCCCTCCGGGAGAACTGCTCCAAGAGCGCCAGCTCCTCCTCGGTGAGCGTCGAGAAGCTACCCGCCTCGAGGGCCTTGGCGACGACCTGCCGTGCGTGGCGTTGTTTCATGGGTAGTCCTCCGTCACAATGGTCAGGGTGTCGGTCGCGCAGGAGTTGAGCGGGCTCTCCACCTGCTCGCCGTCGTCGGCGACGAGGTATACGACGAAGAGGCGCTTGCCGCTCTGCCGGAGCAGGTTGACCGTGCCCGTGCTGACGGGCGCGTAGCCGTCGGTGAAGAGCACGCCGGCCTCGATGTCGTTGGACTGGACCAGGTCCACGATGGGAGGATCGAAGTCGGTGCCCCCGCCCCCGCGAATGCGCCCCGCCGCCATCTCCTCCACGTCGACCTCTCGCACGCTGTCGTCGAAGGCGCGCACCCGCAGCGGCACGTCCCGGAGCTCGTCTATGAAGGCGGCGACGTACTTGTAGTTGCCGGCCATCGATCCGGAGACGTCTACGTAGAATGCCAGCGCCCGCTTGACACCGGTGTTGTGCACCTCGAGGTTCCAGTACAGGCGAAAGACGTCGCTCACGCCGGCCGCGAGGTAGGCCAGCCCCATGCGGCTCGGGTACCACGGGAAGGGCTGGACTCGGGAGCGGCGCTGGAAGGGCTCTCGGATCTTGGACGCGGTCTGCCGCACGACGCGGCGGAGGCGGATGCGCCGGAGGAACTCCTCGACCTTGGAGGTGCCGATGTCGACGAGGGAGACACAGTACTCGCCGAGCGCGCTCCCCGCGTCCGAGCTCCGCGGCAGGCGACCGCGCACGTCCTCGAGGACCTTGTCGATTGCCTTTGCCACGAGGGGCGGGGGTGTCCGCGGCATGCCGGGTGGATAGCGCGGGACATCGGGCGCGGAGTGGGGGGTGCCCCAGCCACCGTGCTCGCCGTCCTCGCCGTCCCCTCCGCCGCCCCCGCCCTGCAGCCTCAAGAGCTGGTAATAAAGGGCCGAGGGGTTCAGGCGGCTCATGTCTCCGTCGACGCCCCGATCCCAGATCTGGTGCCACAGCGCGCGCTGCTCCGCCGGGAGCTTGGACGCCTCCGCCGCGCAGTTTGCGAGGTCGATGATCGTCCCGGCGGACTCCTCCTCGTAGACCTCCTTGCTGAGCTCCCGCATGCGCTCGGGCCAGGCCTCGAAGAGGAGCCGGTTGATGCAGACGTCCAGGGTGACGTTCGCCAGCGAGTGGTTCGTGAAGCGCTCGCCGAAGCCGTGGAACATGGAGCGGTGCAGGAGCTCGTGGCGCAGGACCATCTCGATGTTGTCCACGCTCATGGCGCAGATTGCCGGACCCACGTGGATGGACTCGGCCCCCGTGCCGCGGTGGTGTCTCCACGACGCGCTCTCCTCCTCGGGATCGTACTCGACGAGGCCCGCGGCCTCCACGAAGGTGGCGCCGAGGCGCATGGCGGCCTGGCGCAGCTTCTGCTCCGCGACCAGGCGCTCCAGCGTCGGGGGCTCGCCGGCAGCCACGTCAGCCGAGCTCCAGGGAGCCGAAGTAGCGCAGGATCGTCTCGTCATCTGCGGGCACGTCGCCCTCCCAGAGATCGATCAGCCATGCCTTCAACGCGTTCACGGCCGGCCGCTTGTCGGCGAGCAGGGTGCCGTCGGAGACCATGCCCTGGTAGCGCTTGATGTTCCGCAGCGCCCTGTCGTGGGTCTTGTCCTTGGGGCACTGGCTCACCACCTTGGCCAGCTTGGGAGCGGCGAAGTTGATGGCCTTGTGGAGCGTGCCCACGAGGTGGCCGTCTACCTGGCGCAGCGCGTCCCCCGTGTAGCCCAGCTCGTCGAGGAGGCGCCGGAGGTCCACGAGCTTCTCACGCTCCCCCTTTGCCGAGGCTCCCCTCAGGAGCTGGCCGACGACCTTCTCCACCTCGTCGACGGCCAGCTCTTTTCGCATCGAGCCCCAGTGCCTCCGGACATATGCGACGCGCTCCTCGAAGGTCGTCAGCCCGCCCAGCTCGACGCGCAGCTTCTCGCTCGCCGCGAGCTCGCCCGTTCTCAGGAGCTTGGCGGCCGAGCGGTGCAGCCCGTCGAGCAGGGCGGGCTTGATCTGGAGCTTCGTAGCGATCCCGTATCTCAACGCCGGCACGGCGCCCCGCGAGAGCGCGTCGGCGCTCCCCTCGACCCGGTACCAGGCGGCGACGGCCATGATGAGCTCGGGCAGGTTGCGGGCATAGGTCCGCGGGCTCAGGTAGGGCCCGTTCTGCTCCTGCAGCACCCGCAACAGGCCCGGCACGAGGTGAGCCACGTAGCGCACCACGGCCTCCCGCGCGCCCTCCTCGACGAGCGCGGCGTGGGCCTGCTGGATCTCCACGAAGGCCCGCGCGATGCTGGCGTCCTCCACCCCGCTGTCGCCGCCGAGGGCGAGCTCGGCCATGGCCTGCACGTCGGCGCTGCTCACCCCTTCTTGCATCTCCGGCACGGGCATCACGGCGTAGAAACGATCGAGGAGCGCCTCGTCCAGCTGGAAGGCCGCCGCGTAGGACTCCGGGTTCGCGGTGGCCACCAGGGTCCGGTAGGAGAGCGGCAGGCCGAAGCAGGTGTGCTCCTCCAAGATCTCCAGCCACAGGTTCTGGCTCTCCTTGCCGGCGCGTGTGATCTCGTCGACCACGATGGTGTCCTTGTCCCAGATGCTGCGCTGGTGGTGCACGAAGGCCAGCCGACCGGCGCGGATAGCCTCGGGATCGGGGATGCCGGCGATGGAGACCAGGTCGTCCTTCGTCGCGTCGTAGAATACGAAGCCCTGCTGGCCGTATCCCCGGGAGAGCTCGCGCGCCAGCCGCGTCTTCCCCGTGCCGTGGCGGCCGATGAGCATGAAGCTCTTGTTCATGGCCATCAGGCCGACGATCACGGGCTCGATCTCGCGGTAGCCGTGGTTGATGCGATCCAGCAAACCGATTGACATGCCCTGCGTCCCTCGTTGCGACCCGGCGAGTCTGCCGCGCGAAGGGAGCGAAGTCCAACCGGGCCGCTGCTAGATCTGCTCCGGGGCCTGCTCGTCGAGGGGCGCCGCGACCGACTGAAGCTCGCGTGCCAGATCTGCGGCCGACGCGAAGCGCTGCTCGGGCTCCTTGGCAAGGCACTTGCGGATCAGCTTGTCGAGCTCCGCGGGCACCTCCGCCCGCTCGCGGCGCGGGCTCGGGACTGGATCCCTGGCGTGCGCCATCCCGGAGGCGAGCGCCGTCTCCTTGCGGAAGGGAGCGCTCCCCGTCAGGAGCTCGAAGAGCACGACGCCGAGGGAGTAGATGTCCGAGCGCGCTGTGGGCTCCTTCCCTTCGAACTGCTCGGGGCTCATGTACTCCGGAGTGCCGACTGCCATGCCGGTCATGGTCAGGGTGATGCTCTCCCTCGATCGGGCTATGCCGAAGTCGGTCAGCTTGACCCGGCCGCCTTCGAAGAGGAGGAGGTTCGCCGGCTTGATGTCGCGGTGGAGGATCTCCGCCGCGTGGACCGCCGACAGGGCGTCGCAGACCTGGCCCCCGATGTCGAGCACCTGCTCTACGTCAAGGGGCAGGGGAAGCTCGCTGGCGTCGAGGGCGACCCGATCGCCGCCGGCGGGCCAGCCGGTGGCCCGCTCCATGACGATGTAGAGGTCGACCAGGGTGTCTCCCGAGCCGAGCACGCGGGTGATGCTCGGGTGATCGAGGTCCCTGGCGTTGCTCGTTTCGAGGAGGAAGCGCTCGACCATCGAGTGGTCACCGAGGTAGCGGTAGGGCAGGAGCTTGAGGGCCAGCGCCGCCGCGTCCCCACCTGCCTCCTCGTCCTTCACCTCGTAGATGTCGGCCATGCCGCCGCTGCGGAGGTGAGCCAGCACGCGGTAGCGCTTGTCGATCAGGACTCCCGGCTCGAGGCGCTCTCGTGCAGAGGCGCCGTCGACACGCAGCAGCCTGGCCTTGCGGCGGCGCAGCTCGGGACGGCGAAGCTCCGTCGCGAGCTCGGCGCGCCCTTCCTCGAGCTTGAAGCTGTGGGACACGGGCTTGTCGTCGTCATCATCGATGACCGGCGATCCCGCGATCCCGCGGTACTCCATGCGGCGGGAGCTCACCTTCCGAAGCACGAAGAGGTGTGCCTTGTGACAGTCCGGGCAGTCGCGGTGCACGTAGAAGGGGTGGAGGTCCAAGACCTCCCCCTTTGCCGGGCTGACGCAGTAGACGTGCTGCGCGCTCAGCTCGAGGTCCGACTGGACCACGGAGTGCTCGGCGGTGCCGTGGAAGCCCATGAGGAGCCGGCAGCTGTGTTTCCGCAGCCCGTGCTCAGCGCTGGCGTGGTCCACCGCGACGAGGGGGTAGTCCTTGAGGAAGGCGACGCTCTGCAGGAGGCGCAGGACCGCGGTCTTGAAGTCCTTCAGCTCGGCTGGGGTTGGCGGTGTGCCTTCGCGACGTTTCAGCAGGTCGTTTCGCTGCTCGACCAGGGCGTCGATTGACTTCAAGAGGTGTCGTGATCTCTCGCCGTACAGCTCGGAGAGGAAGGCCTCCCCGTGACCGGCCGTGGTCTTGAGGGCGTCGCGCAGCAGCCCCGTCCAGTCGCCCAGGCTCGGTGGTTTCTTGAGTCGCTCCAGGAGTGGGCCTGCCGTGGCGGAGGAGACGGCGATGGCATCGCTGAAGGCCAGCACGGCCAGGTGCCGCACCGTGCAGCTCAGCAGGTCCGCGAGCTGGCTCAAGCGAGCGCCGCTCCGAGCCCCTTCGCGAAGGCCGTAGCACGCCCGGGCGACGGGGTGCGGGAAGCGGTGCTCTACGGCGTTGAGCAGCAGGGCCGAGGGGATCTCGGCGCTGGAAGGAGGCGACGCGGCGGCTGGTGCCGGAGTCGCCGCGGTCGTCGCCGGCATCATGCGCTTCATGAGTTCGGCCGTCGCCGGGGCCGAGGTCACCGAGAAGATCACGACGAGCGAGGCGTCTCGCCGCGCCGCGATCTCCATGACCGCGTCGAACATCACCCCGGCCGCCTCGCGGGGGTGGATTCCGCCGGCTCGGGCCGCGAGCAGCGGCAGCGCCACGCTGGTCCAGCCGCGCTCCGTCGCTTCCTCGAGGCATCGCCGCACGACCTCGCGGAGGATCTCGGTGTCGGGCGGCCTGCCGGTGAGATCGTCGATCACCCCGGCGTGGATGACGTGCCGGGCCGGTAAGCGCCCTGCCGCGGTTACGCTGACGCCGCCGTGCTCCAGCGGACCGCTACACGAGGCCTCCCGGTCGATCTCCGCGCCACCGCGGCGCTGGATGGCGCCGTGTACGCTGCGGGACGGGGCCTCGCGGACCCGAAGGCTGCGGCTGCGGGAGACCGCGATCGCGTCGACGGACAGGGAGCAGATGTCCGCGGTGGTGAGCTTGACGAGGCACTCCCCGAGGGCGACCTCGGCGTCGGACTCGATGTCTCGCGGGTCGGGGCGTGGTGGGCCGTCGTGAGCGCCGGGAGGTGCGGCCTCCGCAGACGAGGGCGCCTGTTCACGCTCCCAGCGCTCTCGGGCTTCCGGCCCGATTTCCGGCAGCCCCGGTCCGGGAGCGCCGAAGACGCCCTTGGGCTCCCAGCGGTGGTCGATGTGGAGAGGGTGGATCGCGTGTCCGGCCTGGGCCTGCTCGATCTGGCGCCGGTAGTCTGCCGCCATCGGACCGACGACCTCCCGGAATGCCCATGCAGTCAGGCAGGCGCGGTTCTGGATGAAGGTGAGGCGGTCCTCGAAGGGCCAGCCGAAGACGACGTCAAAGCCGGCGCGTTGCGCGTCGGCCAGGGTCTCCAAGCTCTCGACCGGCACGGTGGGAACCGCCAGGAGACGGAGATCGATCGAGCCACCCTCGCTCGCGACCGTGCTTCGGCCCAGGTCGGCAAGAGGCTCGGATAGGTCGATGGCGCGTTGCACACTCTTGCCCAGTGGCTCTTTGGAGCTGCCTGCGTCGGGAGATCCGAAGGTCCCCGCGATGCCGATCTTGGGTTCCTTGGCGATTGCTTCGAGTGGGTCCAGCGACAGGATGCGTTGGTCGATCGCGGGAGAAGCCCTTGCAACGAGCCAGTCCAGGACCGGGTTCAGATCATGTGGATGAATAGGACGCTTTCCGTCGACGGTGAGCTCGGGACGCCAAAGCAGATCCTTCAGCGGCGACTCCGTTACAGCCCCGTGGGCCAGCTCCTCGAGAGAGCAGGAGCCTTCGTCTGTCACTGGCTCTATGAACACGTCTCGAGCACGTCGCCAATCGCGTTGGATTGAGGTCGCCTCCTTGCATGAGCGCAAGAGCGTATCTGCGGCAATCACGGTGGCCTTTCCGGTGGTCCGCAGCTTCGCCAGACACCCCCTGCACTCCTCTGTCAGGGCGCTGAGCACCTGTGGTTTGGCGGAAGCGATCAGCACAGGAACAGCCTCTTCAGCGAGCTGCACGAGGCGCTCCATAGCAGTGGCCTTGGCAGCTTCAAGACCCAGCGTGCGAAAGAAGAAGAGGCCGCCGGCGGAGGATGCCAGCTTCTCTTCGAGGTCTGTTGTCAGCTTCCATGGCTCGTTCATGAGGGTGGGCCGAGCCATGACGACAGAGGCCTCGTCCGCCCAGGATGACATGCGTGTCAAGAGAGCAAGAATCGACTCACGCCAGTCGAGAGGGTGAAGCTCACAGTCGCGCCAGAGCCGCTCGAAGAAATCGTCCCGGCGGATCTCGTCCACAAATGCGGACGTCGACCTTGCGATAGGCCGCTGTGTTGCAACGAGCCGGTCCCTGACTGTGGCCACGATTGGCCGTAGCTCGGGAGCGCGATGCGACAGGGCGGACACGCTGGCTCGAATAGCGTCGCGGTCAACCGCCGCCAGAGCTACCCGCTCCAATTCTCCTTCATGGTCCCGCAACATGCTCAGAATTCGCTCTGCGAGCCTCCCCGAGCTGCCGCGGGGCGCCACTTCCGCACCTGTCCACGCACTGCCGAGCATCTCGAGTGTGCGCGCGGCGACCTCGTCCGCGCAAAGGCTCACAAAACGCTCTCGTTGCCGCACCCGTATTGCCGAGACCCCCGCCGTCTCGTATCGCCTGGGTGACAGACCTGGGGCTGGCACTGCGATGTGGGGCAACTGGTTTGACTTCCAAGCGGCAAACCTCCCGGCGAGGGGGTCGATGCTGGATGCCAGGGCGATCTCCGCCGCTGCCCGGAGGTTTTGCGTGGTCGTTGCAGCGTGACCTCCGAGCAGGCAAACGCTCTCGAATGGGGCGTTGCTTGCCTTGTCTTCCCCGGGCCTCCCGTGGGGATCGAAAACGAGCGGCATCGACGGCCGGCCGCCGGCGCCCGCGGTGTGCGGGATGGCCATGAAGGCGTCGATCTCCTTCAAGGCGGCGTAGGCGTTCGAGTTGAGGTGGCCGTGGTCGGAGATCTCCCTGAACGCCGAGGGCAGGAGGAGAAGGGCCTCGAGCCGGGGGGGCTTTCCGGAGAGTCGCTGCCACAGCGACCGGACCAGGTATGCCGCCGGCAGCAGGATGGCGCCACCCGTCTCGCCGCACAAGGAGGCAGCGAAGAGCAAGCGATACGGCGCCGTCGAGTCACGTGAAGCCGCCGCAGTTGAGAGGCGGTCGTACTCGGCGCGCAGTACCTCGCGGAAGCCGCTGTTTTCGGCAAGATGACAGTAGAAGCGCAGGCGGCTCAGGAGTCGCGAGCCGCCTGCGCCCTTTTGTAGCTGCCTCGAAGTGGACAACAACTCCGAGTAGGAGGGACCGAGCCAGGACCCCAACCGAGCGTCGTCGGCGCGACGCTCCAGCTTCTCGTAGTTGTCTGCCTGCCGGGCAAGGTCGCGCCCTGTCATCCCAACGGTCTGCACCGGCTCGGCCAGCGGCTCCGCGGGCTCCCAGAAGTCGGCGCACACGAACCCGACCCGAGCGCGGATGTCCTCCCAACGCGTTGACTCTTGGAGGCGGCGAGCGACCGTGTCGACGATCCGCGTCCCGGCCCCGCCGAGGCCGATGAAGATGGTCGGCCTCGCGGCCAATGCCGGCCCTAACCGGTGACCACGGCCCCGGAGGGCGTGGTCTCGCAAGACGTTCCAGAGCTCATCAGGGGAGCGAGCCTACCAGCGGCTCCAAGAGCGCGACAAGCTACCGTGCGCGGCGTGGGCTCCCGAGCCCGGGGGCTCGAGCCCGATGGCGGGTGTGCGCTTGACGCCTCCACGCCGCAACGCTCAGATGGACCCACCGGCACCTCCCGTGCCGGTTCGCCGGACCACGCGGAGCCGATGGACGGGTCACAAGGAGGGACATGAGCGAGCTGGCCGAGCGGTCGCTGTCGATCTTCTTGAGCTACGGGCACGACGAGAGAGCCGCCGACGCGCTGGAGATCAAGGCCGACCTCGAGGCTCGCGGGCACACGGTGTGGTTCGACCTCGAGAGGCTTCGGGCCGGCCGTGACTGGGCGGGGTACATCGAGGAGGGGCTCGACGCCTGCGACCTCGTGGTGCTGCTGATGACGCCGCACTCCGTCAGGCGGCGCGAGCGCTCGGAGCCCCACTCCACGGACGGCTTCTGCCTGAACGAGCTCGCCAGGGCCCTCGAGCGAAACAAGACGGTCATCCCGGTGATGCTGGCCTGGGTCGACCGGGGGCCGCCGCTCGCCATCAGCCGCGTCCAGTACCTCGACCTCACCGACTGCGTGCCCATCGACCGGGAAGACGAGCGTTATCGTCGCCGCTTCGCCCGCCTCGTCGACGCCGTCGAGCACGGCAACCTCGACATGGGAGGGGCGCAGGCCCGCCTGCAGCGCTACCTGCGGCCGCTGGACTTCAGCCAGGACATGGCCCCGCACATCGCCGGCTTCCGCGGCCGCAGGTGGGTAGATGCCCTCGTCGACGAGTGGCTCGACGAGCGCCCGGACTCCCAGCTCCTCTGGATCGCGGGTGGGCCGGGCCTCGGCAAGACGGCCCTGGCCACGCACCTCCAGCGCCGCCACGACGCCGCGGCCTGCCACTTCTGTGTCTTCGGCCACGAGGACAAGGCGAACGCGCGCCGAGCGGTGCTCTCCATCGCCTACCAGCTCGCGGCAGCCTTCCCGGAGTACTTCGAGAGCCTGAAGGCGGTCCCTCTCGAGGAGGAGCACCTCAAGAACGCGCACACGCTCTTCGACAACCTGCTGGTGACGCCGCTGCGCCGGATCGAGGCGCCCGATGGGGGGGGGCTGGTGATCCTCGACGCCCTCGACGAGGCCGCATCGGGGGCCCGCAACGAGCTTGCAGAGCTCGTGGCATCCGGGTGGCGCCGCCTGCCGTCCTGGCTTCGCCTCATCGTGACGAGCAGGCCCGAGCCGGAGCTGCTGCGGCGCATGGGAGGCCTCCGGCGGCCGGTGGAGCTCGTCGGGGAGGATCCGCGCAACCTCGAGGACCTGCGCGAGCTTGTCGTGGCGAACCTTGAGGAGTCGGGCTTGGACGCGCCTCCCGAGACGGTGGCCCGCATCGTCGAGCACAGCGGCGGCATGTTCCTCTACGCGGTGCAGGTCTTGGAGGAGATCCGCGATGGCGAGATCTCCGTGCACGAGCCGGAGTCCTTTCCCCGTGGGCTCGAAGGGTACTACGGGCGCTTCTTCGAGCGCCGATTCGCGGATGCGCGAGGATACGACGAGGAGAGCCGCCCGCTCCTCGAGGCGGTGGTCGCGAGGAGAGCGCCGCTTCCCCTCGGCCTGCTCGCCGAAACCCTCGATGTGCCGCTCTTCGAGCTGTCACGCAGGCTGCGACAATGCGGCTCGCTCTTCCCGCCGCGGCGGAGCGGTGAGGAGGAGCGGGACTGGACGGTGGAGCCCTTCCACAAGTCGGTTGTGGACTGGCTGACCAGCAGCGACGAGCACGGCTACCACCGCGCCGGCGACTTCGCGGTCGACGTCGAGGCGGGCCGGCGTCGGCTCGCAGAGGCGTGCGAGGGGTGGGGGCGTTTGGAGGGTGCGGCGCGGTGCTACGCCCTGGCGCACGGTGTGCGGCACCAGCTCGAAGCAGGTCGTCTCGAGCAGGCCGCGGAGGCGCTTTGTGACTTCGGCTGTCACCACCACCGGGTCGAGGCCGGCGGAGCGGACGCGGTGACCGAGACCGTCGGCGACTTCATTCGCACAGAAGAGGCGGCGGCGAAGGCCCGTTGGGTTGGGCCCCACTGGGACTTGCTCCAAGAGTGGCAGGCCTTCTACAGGGAGCGCTCCCACAGGGCACGCCGGCACGAGAGGCCGGAGCTGGGACTGCTGCAGGCGGCCTACGCACACGCAGAGCGGAGCCACGTCAGCCGAAGCGCGGAGGGCTGGCTTGCGAAGTGGGGCCCGAGCGCCTCCTGGCTTCGCGCCGTTCGCAGGCCCCCCGAGGCGCGCGCCAGTGCCTGCCTGATGACGCTCCCGGTTGACGCCGCCTCCGTCGCGCTGGACTCGGCGGGCAAGCGGGCGCTCTCGGGGGGCTTCGACGGGGTCGTGAAGCTATGGGACCTGGAGACGGGCGCGTGCCTGCTCGCTCTCGAGGGACACACGGAACAGGTGATCGCCGTCGCCTTTCGGGGAGAGGGCGAAGTGGCGTTGTCGGTGAGCCTGGACGGCACTATCGGGCTCTGGAACCTCGCCTCGGGCACCTGCCTGCAAACCGTCGCCTGGGAGGCGCGCAGTGCGATCGCTGCCACGACCGACACGGAGGGCGGGCTGGTCTTCTCGGCACATCAGGAGCGGGACGAGCCCGGAAGCTGCGAGACGACCTTGAAGCTCTGGGAGCTGGAGACCGGCGCCTGCCTGCACACGATGGAGGGGCACGCGGATGCTGTGGATGCCCTCGCGGCGATCCCTCCGCGCGGCCGAGCCGTCTCGGGTGGCTGGGACGGGAAGCTCAAGCTCTGGGACCTTGAGAGCGGCAACTGCCTCCGCGTCTTGGAGAGCTATGCCCACATGGTGACGTCGGTCGCGGTCGATCCTTCGGGCCGGTGGGCCGTCTCCGGCAACGATTCCGGAGGATTGGAGCTCTGGGACCTGGAGACGGGAGCTTGTTCGGGCATCTTGGAGAAGCACGACTTCTTCGTGGCTGCCGTCGCGTTCGCGCGCACCGGCCAGCGGGTGTTCTCGGTTGACTACCATGGGACGATCAAGGCGTGGGATCTCGAGACCGGCGAATGCCTCCGCACCATCGACGGCGACGGGCAATGGTTCCACGGAGGCAGCGGTGTGCCCGTCGCCGCCCTGGACCCGGAAAACCGGCGGGCCGTTACGGGGATCGGCGGAAGGACTCTGAAGGTCTGGGACCTCGAGACGGCCGCACACGCGCCGAGCAGAACGGAGCACGCGGAAGCGGTGTACGCACTTGCTGTCGACGCCGAGCGAGGGAGGGCTGTCAGCGGGAGCGCCGACCACTCGCTGAAGCTCTGGGATCTCGAGAGCGGTGACTGCTTGAGCACCCTTCGTGGCGTCTACGGAGCCGGGATCCTGCGGACGCCTTTGGCGTTCGACGCAGCGAGGGGGCGTGTTGTCACCGAGGACGGCCCTCTTGACGGTACGCTTGGGCTCTGGAGCACCCGGTCAGGCACGCTTCTGCGCACCCTTGAGGAGCACACGGGCCCTGCCAACGACATCGTCTTGCTCGACGAAGGCAAGCGGGCGCTCTCGGCGGGCGGCGAGACCCTGGAGGTCTGGGATCTTCGGAGCGGTGAGCGCCTGCGCACCCTCGTCGGGCACAGGGCCAGGGTCACCGTCGTCGAGCCGTGGAAGGAGGGCCGTCGAGCGATCTCGGGAAGCGAGGACGACTCGCTCCGGGTCTGGGACGTGGAGATCGGCGAGTGCCTGCGCACCCTCGAGGGGCACACCGCCTCGGTGACCGCCCTCGCGTTGTGCCGGCAGGACCGGTGCGCCCTCTCCGGGAGCAGCGACGGCACGCTCAGGCTGTGGGAGCTGGAGACGGGTGACTGCCTGCACGTCCTCGAAGGGCACACGAGCGGCGTGAACGCCCTGGCCGCCGACCCCACCGGCCGCGTCGCCCTCACGGCCCGCCGCCACGGGGCCATGAGGCAGTGGGACCAGCGCGCGGGCGCTTGCCTCCGCCTCCTCGAGGGGCACGAGGACTGGGTCAAAGCGGTCGCCCTGGCCCCGGGGGCAGGGCGCGCGGTCTCGGGGAGCACGGACAACACCTTGAAGGTCTGGGACCTTCACACGGGCGAGTGCCTCGCCACCTGGGTCGCAGAAGGTGCAGTGTTGTGCTGCGCGTGGCCTCCTGGCCGCATCGTCGCCGGAACGGGCGCCGGCGAGGTCCTGATCCTCCGGCTCACCGATGCCGGCCCGTGGCGTCCGCGGCCACGAGGCGCGTGAGCGCCGGCGACTTCGGCTGCGCTCTCCCGCGGTAGTCCCCCTTCGAGGGCCTGTGCCATAATGCCGCAGGTGAGGATGCACAGCACCATCACGGACCTGGCAATCACGCGGCGGATGCCGGAGCCGATCGCCTGGGCCTGGCACAACGTGCGCGCGGCGCGCGGCGGGCATCCGCACGAGCACTCGGCGCAGCTCATCGGGGCCCTGGACGTCACGCTCCGGACGCTGGTGTCGCTGCTCTTGCCGGACTACCTGCGCGGCGCGCCTGATCCGCGCATCGAGGACGAGCTGTCCTGCCTGGGCAGGCCCTCCCTTGGCGCCTACCGCGACCTGATCCGCTCTCTGCTCTCATCCCTGCGACAGCGACGGGAGCCCGGCCCCTTCTTCCCCGAGGCCTGCGAGTGGTACTTCGACGCCAAGGGCAAGCCCACACGCAGCGCTCGGGCCCTCTC
This sequence comes from uncultured Myxococcales bacterium, assembly GCA_964594295.1. Lineage (GTDB taxonomy): Bacteria > Myxococcota_A > UBA9042 > UBA3505 > UBA3505 > CAZQPP01. The sequence continues at coordinate 41,577 of CAZQPP010000001.1, forward strand.
CAGCCTCATCGAGCTGCGCAACGAGGACGCGCACGGTCGCGCGCGAACGGCGGCCCAGATGGCGCCCTTCGCGGACGAGGTCGAGGGGCTCATGGAAGACCTCCTCGCAGGCGCGAGGTGGCTGCGGGGCTACCGGATATTCCGCGTCCTCGACCCCAGGCTCGTGAGCCGAGCGCGTTTCGGGGGCCGCCTGCAGTTCCTCTACGGCTCAACGCCTCTCGGGCAGACGGAGAGAGCGTCGTGGGCGGCGCATCTCCTGCCCGACACCGTCTACGTTGCGTCCCCCGATGGAGAGCGGCTGCTCGAGGTCTCCCCCTTCTTCAGCACCCTCAACGACCCGAGCGTCAACGACAGGCGGCTCTTCCTCTTCGTGGCAGCGCCGAGAGGCAAGTGGCTGACGCTGCGGCACGACCAGAGCGGAGCGACGCAGGAGAAGCTCCTCCCCGCGATCGACGAGAAGGAGATGCCCTTCTCCACCTGGCTCGAGCGCCGCGAGGAGCTCGAGCCGGCATTGGCCAACTCCACGCCGGCGCCCTTTGCTGCCCTGGACTGGGCCGGCGTCGGGGATCTGCTCGGCGAGCGCTACCGTCTGCTCGAGCCCTTGGGGCGCGGTGGCATGGCCACGGTCTACCGGGTGGAGGACACCTACTTCGACGAGGAGCGGGCGCTGAAGGTGCTCACCGAAGAGGCCTCCTCCGACGAGCGCCTGTGCGCGCGCTTCCGGGCCGAGGCCAAGCTCATGCGCCACCTCGGCGAGCATCCCTACGTCCTCGGTGTCGACGACGTCTCGCCTCTGCCCGACGGGCGCTGGTGCATAGCGATGCCCGTCGTCGAAGGCGGCACGCTCCAAGACCAGCTCCAAGCAGGGCCCGTCGCACCCGAGCGTGTCGCGAGGTGGGCCCGCCAGGCCCTCGAGGCCCTTGACCACCTCCACGAGAACCACGTCTGGCATCGCGACATCAAGCCCTCGAACATCCTGCTCGACAACTTGGACGACACCATCCGCCTCGCGGACTTCGGGATCGCCCGCGAGGCGGGCTCCACGCTGCGCCTCACGCGAGCAACGGAGCGAATCGGGACGCAGGCCTACATGGCGCCCGAGCTCCTCGTCGAAGGTGGGGAGCCGGGGCCGGCGACGGACCGCTTCAGCCTGGCCGTCACCCTGCACGAGCTTGTGACCGGTGCGCTGCCGAAGGGTACGCCCGGAGAGGGGATCGGGGGCGAGCTGGGTTCGTTGATCCGTGCGTTGGGGCACGAGGAGCCGGCACGCCGGCTCGCTGCCGCGATCGGCGAGCAGTCTCCGCTCCCCCGAATCGAGCCCCCAAAGCGCCGCTCTGACTCAGATCACGCGTCGAAGCAGCTCGGATTGGAGATGGCCGTCGAGACGCTGACCGACTTCGGGCATCACTACGGTCGCCTGAAGGACGGTGGAGAAGACCCGGTAGCCGAGGTCTTCGCGGCTTTCGAGCGAGCCAGGGCAGCTGTCTCGGAGCTGGGCTGGGACGGGCCGCAGCTGGATGAGCTCGAGGAATGGCGGAGCTTCTTCCAGGTGAATGCGCACAAGATGCGAATTCACGAGCGACCCGAGATCGGCCTGCTGCAGGCGGCCTACGCCCACGCGGAGCAGAGCCCTCTCAGCCATGCCGCCCTGCACTGGCTGCGCAAGCACGGGCCGGATGCGCTGTGGCTCCGTGCGATCCGCCGGCCGCGCGAGGAGAAGCGCGGCGCGTGCCTGATGACCCTGGGGCGGCACACCGGCCGGGTGCAGGCAGTGGCCCTGGACCCCGAGGGTTGTCACGCGATCTCGCAGGGCGCGGACAAGGCAATCAGGCTCTGGGACCTGCAGACGGGCGCCTGCCTGCGTAGCCTCAAGAAGCACACCGCCAAGGTGGAGTCCGTCGCGCTGGGCCCCGGAGGGCGGCGTCTGCTCTGCGGCAACCGTGACAACACGCTCAAGGTGTGGAACCTGCAGACCGGCAAGCGTATCTGTACCCTGAGGGGCCACGGCGCAACCGTGAGGGCCGTTGCGTTGGACCGCGACGGCCGGCGGGCGGTCTCGGGGGGCGAGGACGAGAAGCTCAAGGTGTGGGACCTGGAGACGGGCAAGTGCCTGCTCACCTTCGAGGCGCAAGCTCGCTTCGTGCGGGCGGTCGCGCTGAGCTACGAGGCCGGTCGCGCGGTCTCGGTGAGCGACGACGGGAAGCTCGACGTGTGGGACCTGGAGACGGGCTCACGCGCGCGTGCCCACTGGGTGCACGTCGGCTACATGCGCCCCGTCGCCTTGGACTGCGCGGGCCGTCGTGTGCTCACGGCGGGCAGGGACGGTGTGCTCGACCTCGTTGAGATCGAGACCGGGGACATCCTGCGCAGCATCGAGATCGGCGACGCGGAGCCGGACTCCGTGGCGCTGGACTCGCAGGGCCGGCGCGCGGTCCTGGGGCACGATGACGGCACGCTGAATCTGTGGGACCTCGAGACGGCAGCGCAGCCGCGCTCTTCGGAGGGGCACCTCGAGGAGGTGACCTCCGTCGTGCTGGATCCCGAGCGCCGGCGAGCCGTCTCCGGGAGCTCTGATGAGACGCTGATGGTCTGGGACCTGGAGACAGGAGGGCGCCTCGACACGCTCGCTGGACACACCAAGGGAGTAACGGCTCTCGCCATCGAGCCCAAGGGCACGTGCCTGGTATCGGGGAGCGATGACGGGACGCTCAAGGTGTGGGACCTGGAAGCCGGTCAGCGTGTGCGTACCCTCGAGCGTCACACGGGCGCCGTGAAGAGCGTTGTCGTGGACCCCGAGGGCCGGCAAGTGGTTTCGGGGAGCAGCGACAACACGCTGAGGGTCTGGGACCTGGGGACGGGAGAGCTGCTTCGCACCCTGCGGGAGCACGCCGCTCCGGTGACAGGCCTCTCCCTGGACCTCGAGAGGCGCCATGTGCTCTCCGGGAGCATGGACGAGACCATCGTCCTGTGGGACCTGGCGACATGCGCGAACCTGCGCAGGCTGCGCGGCCACGCGGGTGGAGTGACGGCTCTTGCGTTGCACCCGCTGCGCCGGCAAGCCGTCTCCGGGGGGCGCGACGCCGCGTTGAGGTTGTGGGACCTTGAGGCAGGCGAGTGTGTACGGACCTTCGGGGGACACACGGGATACGTGTCGTCCGTGGCTCTGGACGCGCCCGGCGACCGACTCCTCTCGGGAAGCTACGACGGGACTCTGAGGGTATGGAACCTGCAAACCGGCGAATGCCTCGCCACCTGGGTCGCCGAGCACGCGGTGCTCTGTTGCGCCTGGAATGGCGGCCCCATCGTCGCCGGCACCGCCGCTGGCGAGGTCCTCATTCTCGAGCTCACCCCGCCCGGGCCCTGGTCACCTTGAGCGTCATGCACACCCGAGTGGCCCACGAGCGCCGCTGAACCCTGAGGCCACCTCCCGCTGACAACCGACCGCCATGTCGCCCCGCCAGAAGTTCCCCCGCATCTACCACGTCCCCTGGAGCGCCGCCGTCGCCGCGGACGACCGGCGGCACAAGGACCTCTCCTTCTTCGAGGGAGAGGAGGTCGTGGTCACCGAGAAGCTCGACGGCGAGAACACCACGATCTACCCCGACGGCGCCTGCCACGCGCGCTCCTTGAGCAGCGGACCCCACCCGTCGCGAACGTGGGTGAGACGCTTCGCTGCGGAGATCGGGCACCATATCCCCGAGGGCTGGCGGGTCTGCGGCGAGAACATGTTCGCCGAGCACAGCATCCGCTACGAGGAGCTGCCCTCCTACTTCCTCGCCTTCTCGGTCGTTGACGAGGATGACACGGTCCTCGGGTGGGAGGACATGGAGGCCGTCTTGCGGGGTCTCGCCGAGGCCTCCGGTCGCGAGGTGCCGCACACGCCGGTCCTGTACCGGGGGGTGTTCGACGAAGAGGCGATAGCCGCGTTGTGGACCGGGCGCTCGGCATTCGGTCCGGTGGGTGAGGGCTACGTCATCCGGCTCGCCCGCGCCTTCCCGGTCTCTCAGATCACCGGTGGGGCAATGGCGAAGCACGTGCGGCGCGGCCACGTTCAGCCCGACACCTCGCACTGGATGAGCGCTCCCGTGCGTCCGAACGGTCTCAGGGAGGATGTCGATGGACAGACGTGACTTCAGCGCCGTCATCGGGCAGCTCCGCGCCACGGGGAGGGCGCAGATGCGATTCGAGGGCGGCTCGATGCGCCCGCTGCTCGAGTCGGGGCGGGTATACACCTTCGAGTTTGCCGAGCGCTACGAGGTAGGGGACATGGTCTTCTGCCGCGTGGACGGCAGGTACATCGACGCCCACCTGGTGCGCGAGGTAGACGCCGAGAAGGGATACTTGATCGGCAACAACCTGGGAGGGAAGCCGGACGGGTGGACCTGGGAGGTCTTCGGGCGGATCGTGGACGCTTGAGCCTCCGTGCGCGCCCCCCGCGGCTGGTGCGGCCGGGAGGTAGTGGTACGGTAGCGCCGAATCCCGCGGAGGACGAAGTGGGCGGAAAGTGGGCTATCTCGGAGCTTTCGGTCGGCCAGGAGGTCGAGGCGACCTTCTGGGCGAACCCGGTCAAGGAGTCGCGTCACCGCTACCGGGCTACCCATCTCGACGGGAAGCGTGCCCCGAAGGTGGTGCTCTCGAGCGATCGGCGCATCGCGCCCGGCGTGCCGTGCATCGTGCGGATCACCACGATCGCGAAGACGGCGCGGCCGGATCGCGGGCACATCGAGGTGGAGCTGGTTCACGCCCTCGACCTCCCCCTCGAAGGGGTCTACGTCGACCCCGTCGTGAAGACCAAGCTGCAGGTCTTGCTCGAGAGCGGGCTGAACATCCTGCTCGACGGGCCGCAGGGCTGCGGAAAGACGGTCATCGCGCGCGCGATCGCAGACACCCTCGGCATGAGGTTCGTCTTCTTCAACTGCAGCTCGGTCATCGAGCCGACGGACTTCCTCGCGACCATCCAGGTCCGAGCCTCGGAGGGGGGGCACCCGGTCACGGACTTCGTGAAGACCGATGTCCTGCGTGCGCTGGAGGAGGCCTCCGAGAACGACGGCGAGCGCTACCTGGTGTTCTTCGACGAGCTCAACCGCTGCCGGGAGAGCGCCCGCAATGCCCTGATGCCCGCCCTCGACGCTACCCGGAGAGTGTTCAACCCCATCGCCAACGACTTCCTGGCGATCCCGCAGAACGTGCAGTTCATCGCCGCGGTCAACAGCGGGCGAGAGTTCAGCGGCACCTTCGGCGTGGATCCTGCACAGCTCGACCGCTTCGCACCCATCGCCATGGACTACCCGCCGCCGGCGGAGGAGCGGAAGCTGCTCGCCAAGCGTCACCCCGAGCTGAGCAGGCCTACTATCGAGTTTGCCGTCGAGGTCGCCCACGAGATCCGCTCCGCCCCTGACCTCGACCAGGGCCTGAGCGTGCGGGCCACCGACGAGGCGTGCCTCTACCTGAAGCACCCCCTCATCGCGAGCAGGAGGGAGAGCATGATGGCCGAGGTGCTCAAGTCCTCCTACTGCGGCCGTTTCTTCGGGCGCTGGAACGACAGCTCCTCGGACGCCGGCGTGGTCTGGGTGATCATCGAGCGCAAGCTCGAGGAGCGCGCTCGGGCGAAGCACAGGCGCAGCGCGAAGGCGAAGGCCCGCCGCTCTTAGTAGCGCCCCCTCGAATTGAGGAGGCGGGCGCAGAGGCCTCGCAACAGGCCCCTGCGCCCGCCATCGAGCTCGCGCGGCAGCGGCATGAGCCCCCGCGTCCGAGCGGCGCGATGAACTGCGCTGTGCGGGCGTGGGGTTTCGCTGACGTTGCGAGCCCGAATCGGGGAGAGAGACCCGCCTCCCGGTGGGAGCGGCGTGGTGTGCACGTCCCGTCACCGCGACCGGGCCGTGGGCCCGGTGAGCCGGTGTCGCTGCCTTGGGGAGACCCCTTGGCTGCGTACGGGAGTGAACGAGAGGGCGGAATCGACGTCGCGGTCAAGGAGGCGGCGGATGCCGGCCAAAGGTGCTTCGTTGGCGGGGCAGGCGTCTCGCGAGCGAGAAGCCATTTCCGCGGGCGCTTCGCTTGTCGCGAAACGCATGGTTGGTGGTGTGAATGGCACCGGCGCCGCACCTCGACCGCTCCCACCTGAGAGGTCGCCGCGTTGGTGCGGCCCTTCGGCGCTCCTGGTCTTGACGCCGCGGCCGGGGGCTCGGCCGTGGCGGCGCCAGGACGCCCACGGCTCCCGCCGTTCGCCCTAGGGCCCGGGGGCGGGAGACGCCGCGCTCCGGCATCACGCCGGAACACTCCTTTTCGTCGTCGGCAGAAGCCGTCCGCCCGTCCGCGAGGCGCGGTACACGCCGCTGCCGCGTGGTGTTTCGCGAGCGAAACACCTTTTAGGGCGGGGTCTGCTTCCCCGATTCTTGAGATTCGAGCTTGGAAAGAGCGAGGGCTCCGGCAGCCGTCGGCCTCGAAGACCGCGACCCGACGGCCGGGCGCCGTGGAGATTCAAGACGCACGACCCCCGCGAAGCTGACACCCCACGCTGCGGCGCGCATGGTCCCGTGGCGCCGCTACCTCCCCAGCGAAGCCCCCACGAGGCGGACGACGCAGCGCCCGAAGGCCGAGACCGCTGAGCTCATGTCGTCGTCGAGGATCTCCACGTGGTGCGGGAAGGTCACGTGGTCGAGGCGGCGAAGCGCGACCTGCACGCACAAGAAGCCGTGACGGCGGGTGAGCTGGGCGACGAGGTTTCGGAGCGCCTCCACCGTGCACTCGGTGGGAGAGCCGTCGCTCACCATGATCAGCAGGCGCCGGCTCCGCTTGGAGCTCATGGCCCTCTTCGCCGCCGCGAAGAGGGCCCCCGCGTCGTTGTTGCCGCCGCCGACCTCGAGTGAGGCCGCCGCGCAGCGTCGCCCGCCTCCAGCCTCGAAGAGGGTCTGGTCGTCGAAGCCGTAGAAGCGGGTATCGATCCCGGGGAGCCCGCGAGTGGCCGCCGACAGCAACGTGGCGAAGAGCTTCGCCCTCTCGTGGTTCTCGTTGATTGCCATCGAGCCCGAGCAGTCCACGAGCGTGCCGATGTGCAGGTCGTTTCTCAGCACGCGCTCGGAGGCGCAGAGCATCCTTGGGTCGGAGCGGAGCAGGGCGGCGCGGATGCGCCCGCGGTCGACGCTTCGGCCCTGCACACGCCCGCCTTCCCGGGTGTATCCGATGCCCATGCGCACGAAGAAGCGACGCATGCGCCTCGCGAGAGGCGCCACGACGCGCTCGTGCTCCGCGTAGAGCCTGGGGTCGAAGGGCACGACGACCCTCTCGACAAGCTCGGCGAAGTCGGTGTCTTCGCCCAGGTTGATCCCACGCACCACGAGAGACGAGTCCGGCCCGTCCTGCTCGCTCCGGGAGACCACGGCCACGCCGCCGGCGGGGCGCAGCAGCTCGTCGGCGGCCTCTTGCAGATCCTCCTGCGTCATGCCCTCGCTGGCGGCGTTGAGCTCGGTCACCTCCACCCTCTCGATCGCGCCGGGACCAAGAGGAGCGAGCAGCGCGGTCTCGTCGCCGAAGATCGCCTTGAGCTCCCGTGCCACTCCGAGGAGCTGCTCCATCGACGAGCCCCGGAAGCTGCGCCCGAACAGAGTGAGCGCCTGCGCGACGCGCTCGTCCCCGTGGCGGTTGCCGAGCCCCATGCGCAGCGCGGTCACGAACCTCGCGAAGCTGTTCTCCGATCCCTCCAGCGAGCGCAACACCGAGCCCGAGCGGAGGCGGACGCTGTCTGGCGCCCTGCCGACCTCCAGCGCAGTGGCGGTGAGCACCTCGAAGCAACGCCATCCCAGGCTGGCGGTGAGGCTCCTCGCATCCACCTCGCGCCGCGAGTGGCGGAATGCGTAGGCCGCGAGCACCTTGAGGGCGTTCCCGTGCTCCTCGTCGCGGGCCCTCATGTTGCGCTCGAGGTGCTCGTCGGCCACCAGGTTCAGCAGGTCCCCGAGGCCTTCGTCGAGAGCCTTCGCCCAAACCTCCGCGCTGCGCGGCCCTCCGTGGTAGACGTGGTGGCCGAGCTCGTGGAGGACGAGCGCGCGCACCACCGTTTCGCCGTTGGGCTCGACGCGGAGCAGGGGCAGTGGGTTGACCTGGATGCAGCGCGATCCCATCCGCGCGTAACCCAGCTCGCCGCCGGCCAGCATCTCGATCTCCATCTGCGCCCCCGTGAGCAAGCGGGCGTTGCGCTCGGCCTCGAGCCACACGCGGGCCAGCTCCCGGAGCCGAGGGTGCGGCGCTCGAGGGGCCCGCCGCAACGCGGAGAGCGCCGCTCCCTGCGCGCTCTCGGAGGGGGTGGTGCCGGCGATCGCGGCCAGGAGCTCGGTCCTGACGTCGGCCTCTTCGGGCGAGCCGACCAGCGCGTCGACGAGCTCGCAGGTGATCTCGTCTCGGCCGGCAGCGAGGACGGCAGCGGTCACGCGCCTGAGAGCCTCCGGCTCGGCCAGGCGGACAATCCCCTCCCACAAGGAGTCCCAGCCGACCGGGCTTCTGCCCAGGCCGGCGTATGGCAGCAGCACCGGCAAGCCCTCGGCTCGCCCCTTCGAGAGCAGGGCCGCGGCCGCTTCGACCCGCAGCTCCTCGAGCCGCTCAGTGCCGGTGTGCAGGAAGGCTGCGAGGGCGTCGAGCACGATGTCGGGGCGCCAGCTCACCCTGTCGACGAGCCACGCGACCGCCCGGCCCCAGGCGCTGTGGTGAGGCGAGACCGCGAGCGCGCACGCCAACCTCTCGGCGGAGGCGCCCAGGTCTTTCAGGCGGCGCCAGTCCTCGGCGAGGAACCAGGACGTCTCGCTCGGCGCGACCGCGGCCCGCAAGGCGTGCTCCAGGGCCCCGCTGTCGCCGCGCGCCATCAGGGCGAGGGCTACGCAAAAGCGCACCTCGGGGAGCCCCGACGTGTGGGCGGCCAGCGCCCGGCAACGATCCAGGGCGGCTCCATCCGGCCAGTCGGGGATGGTGAGCGCGATCTCCCGGACGCAGGGCAGAGCGGGCACGCTCTCCAGAGCCGCCGCGACGCTGGCCGCTCCAGGCTCGCCCAGGGCGAGCAGAGAGCGCGCCGCCGCCGTGGCGACGTCGGCGAAGGCGCTGCGGCAGAGCTTCTCCAGGCGCTTCGCGCTCCGGCTCGTCCTCGCCTCCTCGAGCAGGCTCAGGTCCGACGTGCCGGTCACCACCTTGGTGACGGAGGCTTTGCCGAGGCCGTGCGAAGAGACCCACCGCGACAGAGCCACGCGGACGTCCATCGACATCTCGCCGATGAGGCGGAGCACGTTGTTCCTGCGGGCGTCGATGGCCTCCACCTCCACCCGGCCGCGGTGGAAGTCGACCAACATCTCGCTTGCGTGGACCCTGAGCGCCTCGCACCTCTGCTCCATGTTGAGGCCGCGGCTGGGAGGGAGAAGCTCGGCCAGCTCGGATCTACCCTCGTCCAGGTCTCCAAGGGTGAGCACGTCGAAGAGCAGCTCGATGGTGCCCGCAGGCGCCAGCTCTGCGAGGTCTCGGTGCTCGCGCCAGCGCCGGTGGCGAACGGTGGCGGAGCAGCCCCGCCAGACGATGGCGCAGAGCCTGTCGGACTCCAGCCCCAGCGCCCACTTCAGCATCCCGAGGATTCCCCCCTCCCATGAATCGGCTGCCAGCGCGAACAACGAGAGGTTCGCGGACCACCGGTGCAGCAGGGCGTTCGCGAAAAGAGAGGGCTGCGGAAGCCCGGCCGCGGCTTCCACGACGCAGCGTTCCAGCGTCGCGTCGAAGCTCTCACCGTCGATCTCGTATCGGCTGAAGAGACGATCGACCTCGTCAGGAGGGTCGTCAGCGAGGATCAAGGCCTTGCAGATCCGGACGTCGCCGACAGGAGCACCCGAGCGTGCGTCGAGGGCCGCGGTGAGGCCTCGGGAGGGCCTCTCGGGGAGCATCTCCACCACGAAGCCAAGGTCGTGCTCCGGGCAGGCGGCGATCCTGTCGTGCTCTCCTTGCTTCAGCTCGTGGGGCGGCTGCCCGCGTGCCGGCCGCGGGGAGGTCTCCTTCCGTGGCACCGCCAGCTTCGCCCAGTCGGCGACGACCGGGTCCGGGTGCCCGAGGAGCTCGCTCATCAGGGCGTGGGCGACGGGAAAAGGGAAGCCGGGCGCGACAGGCTCCATCGACGCCAGGGCGACGATCTCCTCCTTCGAGAGCCTCTTGAGAGCAGAGAGCCAGCTGGGCTTCCGGTATCGCCGGCCGAGCCAGCCGAGGAGGGCCGGTGCGAGGGAGCTGTGCTCGCGCCCCGGGGCTCCGAGGACAACCGGCAGGACTTCCCGGAGGGCAAAGCCCTCTCCTTCGAGCCAGGAGCCGACAGCCTCGCTGAGCGCCGCCGCTCGCCTCTCGGAGAATCGGCCCTCTGTGGAGGCGTGGGCGAGGAGAGCCTTCACGAGGCCCATGCGCTCGCCGGCGGGGCGGAGACGAAGCACCGCGAGCTCCTCGAGACGGTCTAACGGGAGCGCCGCGGCCAGGACCGTCACGTGAGCCGCCGTCGTCGTCCGCGGCTCCTCGAGCAGCGCCCGGATGATCTCGCTGAAGGCCGCCTCTCCCGGGCCCCGCTGGGGCAGGGAGCAGAGCGCGTCGAGCCCTGTCGGGCCCGCGTGCAGCGACTCGACAACGCGTTGCTTCCCCCAGGTCCTCAGCAGGCGAACGAGGCAGGAGCCCGAGAGCAAGCGGGAGATCCCGGCGGCGACCGGCAGGTCGAGGCAGCCGTCCTCCCTGTCCGCGATGCCGCAGCCGATCACCGCGGGGAGATCCTGCCATCGCTCGGGTCTGCGCAGATCGACCCCGGCAAGAGTCGCAGCGGCCGCCTTTCGGTCGCCGACGGGGATGCCGGGATGAGCGAGGAGCCCGGGCAGGATCACGCTGGAGAGCGCGAGGGCGTCGGTGGGCCAGCGGGGCTTGCCGAGGAGCACGGAGGCCACGCTCAGGGCAACGCTCCAAGGGGCGAAGCGAACGGCTCGCCTGCTCTCGAGGTCCTCACGCAGGGCCGCGAAGAAACGGCGCGTCAGCGGCGAGTCCATCGCGCCGGCGCCGTCGGGGCCGGGGGGGCAGAAGAGCCCTACGATCCGGTCGAGGTCGTCCTCCTGAGCGCGTGCCGCCTCGACGGAGCGCTCGATCCCGGCGGGGGTGTCCTCCCCCGAGGGCGCCGCGGTGGCGCGCCCGCGAAGAGGCGCGAGGAAGTCGGCCAGCCGGACCGACTCGAGCACCTCGACTATGAGGCGCCCCGCGACCTCGCGGTCGAGCTCCCCGGCTTCGACGCCCTCGAGGAGCAGGCGAACGCTCGCCGGCGAGAGCGGGCCCCACTGGTTGAGGCGCCGCTCCGCCAGGTCGGCGCTCTCGGGGTCAGCGAGGGCGTGCGCCGCGAGAGAGCTCATCGCCTTGGTAGCTTGCCGCTGCTCCACGGAGAGGACGGCGAGGCGCGCTACCGGGCGTGGGTGAAAGAGGGCATGGCACAAGCGCCCCGGCTCCTCGCTGGAGGAGCGCATGAGCGAGTATGCGGCGCTCTCCACAACCGCGTCCTCCCTGTCGTCGAGGGCCCGGACGATCCAGCGGAATGCGTCCGTCCCCCTGGCGCCGGCAAGGACCTTCACCGCGGCGGCGCGCACCGCCGCGTTCGGATGCTCCAGCGCCGGCTCCAGCACGCCCCAGAACGGGAGGCGTTGCCTCGGGCCAAGGCGTCCGGCCTCCCGCAGGAGCTCCTCGAGATCGGGATGATCGAGGTTCCCGCCGGCGAGGAGGCCGAAGAGCAGGGTGTCTCGCATCTGGTGCCCGCACAGGCAGGACGTGAGCGCCTGTGGCTAGCAGCCGCGCCGGCCGGTCGCAAGCTGCGACCTCGTCGACGGCGCTGCCGTCTGGGAGCGGAGAGGCGCAGCCCACGACACAGCTCCGGCAGCTGGACACAAAGTGTCCAAGGCGGGGTGTAGGTTCCTCTCCCAGAGCCGCCGAGGAGACCCAATTGCACGACTTCGTACACCTGCACGTGCGCTCCCATTGCTCCTACATGGCCAGCAGCGTCAGGGTGCGTGAGCTGGTTCCAAGGGTGGCCGAGCTCGGCATGCCCGCGGTCGCGCTGACGGACTGCGAATATTTGGCGGGTGCGATCGATCTCTACACTCGCGCTCGGCGAGCAGGCATCCGCCCCATCCTCGGATTCGCCGCCACCATGGCCTCGTGTGCCGCCGGCGAGGTCGACGGCGATGCTCGCCACGAGATGCTGCTGCTGGCCGCCGGCATCGAGGGCTACCGCAACCTCTGCCGGCTGGTTCGCGCGGCCGGCGACGCCCGTGCAGCGACGGGGCGGTCCGGGCTCGAGCTTGCAAGCCTGGCGGAGCACTCGGCCGGCCTGGTGCTGCTGACCGGAGGCCTCCGCGGAGGGCTGGCGCGGCTCCTGATGCGCGGCGAGCGCGACGCCGCCCGGGAGCGGCTATGCCTGCTCCGCGATGCCCTGGGGCCGGAACGAGTCTTCGTCGAGCTGCGCGGCAACGAGACCCATGAGGAGCGGGAGGCGAACCGCGGTCTCGTCGAGCTCGCGCGGGCGGAGGGTGCGCCGATCGTCGCCACGGCGGATGTGCGCCACCTGCGCCCGGAGGACAGGGAGGCCTACGAGGTCTTGAGAGCCATCGGCAGGGGAGGGCGGGTGAGCGAGGAGGCGAGCCCGGAGCAAGAGCCGGCGCGGCTTCACCTGGCCTCGCCCGACGAGATGGCCGCGCGCTTCGGCGAGCTCCCGGAGGCCTTGTCGGCCACGCTGCGCGTCGCCGAGATCTGCGATGTCGAGATCGACGCGGGCACCGTGCGCATGCCGAAGCTGGAGCGTGGGCTCGGGCAATCCGCCGCGGCCCTCCTCGCCGAGAAGGTGGCCGCCGGGCTGCGGAGGCGCCTCGGAGACGCCGGTGAGGACACCGGGGTTAAAGGTGTCTCGATCTACGAGGAGCGGGTGCGCCGCGAGCTCACCGTCATCGAGGAGGTCGGCTTCACGGATTACTTCCTCGTCGTCGCCGACTACGTGCGGTGGGCGAGGGAGGCCGGGGTGCCGGTCGGGCCGGGCCGCGGCTCCGTCGGTGGGAGCGTGGTCGCCTGGGCGCTTCGAATCACCGAGATCGACCCGATCCGCCACGGGCTGCTCTTCGAGCGCTTCATGAACGCCGAGCGGGCCAACGCGCCGGTCATCTCCGTGGACCTCTGCCCGGTGCGCAGGCTGGAGGTGGCCGACTACATTTCGAGGAGGCACGGCATCGAGAAGGTCGCCTGGGTCGGCGAGCACGAGGAGATCCTCGGCGGGGCGCTCGTGGGCGACGTCGCCGACGCCCTCGGGATGAGCGGCGCGCGGATCGAGCGGATCCGCGACCTCGTTCCGAGCCACCGGTGGTCCTCCGTGCGGTACGCATCGGAGCACGATGAGGAGCTGCGCGACCTTGTGAGCCGGGACGCCGCCTATGCGCGCCTGCTCGCTCTGGCCGACCAGCTCTGGGGCCTCTACCGCGGCCCCACGGCCCACCCACCGAACCTGGTCATCTCCGACGAGCCCCTCGCGGGCATCGTGCCCGCAACCCGCGATGTCCGGGGCCTCCTGACAACGCAGTACGGCAGATACGATGTCGAGGACCTTGGCTTCTTCCCCCTCGAGCTGCTCGGGCTCGAAGTGCTCACGGTCCTCGACCACGCCGAGAAGCTCGTGCGTCAGGGCCCGGTGCCGCGTTTCTGCCTCGAGTCCATCCCCTTGGACGGCGAGGAGGCCTTCGAGCTCATCTCATCGGGCGACACAGGCGACATCTTCCAGGTCGGGTCTGCCGGCTTCCGTGAGCTGCTCGCGTGGCTCCAACCGAGCTGCTTCGAAGACCTCTGCGCGGCGGTCGCCCTGTATCGGCCCGGGGGCCTCGGCTCGGGGATGCTCGCGGACTTCGGCAAGCGCAAGCGCGGCGAGGCAGAGGTGCTCTACCCCCATCCCATCCTCGAGGGGTGCTTGAAGGAGACCTACGGGGTCATGGTCTACCAGGAGCAGGTCATGCGGGCCGTCGTCGAGGTCGCGGGCTTCACGATGGACGGGGCCGACCTGCTCAGGCGAGCGCTCGGCACGAAGAAGGCTGACGACGTGGAGAAGATGAGGTGCCTCTTCCTGGAGGGCGCCGCGGAGCGCGGCCTCGGAGCAGGCGAGGCTGGCGAGATCTTCTCGGCGCTCGAGCACTACGCCGGGTACGGCTTCAACAAGGCCCACTCGGTAGCCTACTGCCTGCTCACCTACCGCTGCGCCTACCTGAAGGCTCACTTCCCGGATCTCTACTCGGAGGCCGTGGAGCGGTGCGCCAGCGGGCCGTCCTCGGGCTGAGCATGTAACCGCCCTTCGTGGCTTCGTCCCGGTTAGGTTGTCGGGGCCTGCGTGAGGAAATCCGCTTGCGCCGCACGTCAGTGGAGATCTTCGCCGGCCCGTCTCGCGGCATCGCGCACGACCTGGCGCACGCGCTCACGCGTCAGGTTGATCGCGGCGCCGACGTCGGCGAGGGTCTGCCGACCGTGCTCGGCTATGTCCAGAGCGCAGGTGAAGGGGATCTCCCAGGGCGGGCGGTCTGGGAAGTTGAGCTTGATGGCACGGCTGCCGGGCTTGACGTCCAGGTAGAGGTGGTATCGACAGCCTACGAAGGGGCAAGGTCGCGGGCCGTCGCGACAATCCTCGCGACTGCGCGGGCGGTGGTGCTCCATCCAGTCCACGAGCTCCTTGCCGGCGGCCACCTCCTCGGGAGAGAGCCTCGGCGACGAGATCGTGCGGGGCCTGGCCACGGCGCCGCGTCTTCCTTCGCGCTCCCGTGTCTTGGGCATGACATGGTCCTCCGCATTCGGCTGCGGCGCTCGATAGTAATAGCCTTCGCCCGAGGGTGGTGGAAAGTTGTCAAGTTTTCTCGAATCGGCTCAACGTGATTCGGCGACAAGGGCTCGACCGGAGCAAGCTCAGAGACGAGGAAGCACATGTCGGAGCAGATCGCGACTCTCGCCCTTCAGGGGACGCCGTACACCGCGTTGGCCGGCTTCGCCGTGCGGAAGATCCTCTCGGCGGAGATCTTCTCCCACCAGGTGGGCTTGGGAGCGGGTTACCCGACGGCGCCCCTGGTCGCGGCGGTCTGTCGAGATCGTTGGACGGACCTCGGAGGTACGCTCTGCTGCTTGCCGGAACCCGTCGAGGGCCTGCTCGTGCTCGGGGCCGGCGCCGAGTGGGCTCCGTCGTCTCGCGAGCAGGCCTTTTGCGCCTTCCTCGCCGTCGGGCGGGGTGGCTGCACAGAGGAAGCGCGGAGCCACGCCGCTCGACAGGTGAAGAGCTTGTGGCTGCTCGTGTCGACCACCCTGGACTACCTTCAGCTCGAGATGATCGACTCCGTGCAGGCGCTCCGCAACGTCTACGGAGCGGCGGACGCCGGCCGCACCGTGGAGATCCGGCGCCGACTCGAGCGCGTCACCATCGAGCAGGGCATCCTCGAGCGCAGACCGCTGGGCTTCTCCGGTACGGGCGACGCGCGCGAGCGGGTGCATGAACGAGGTGATGCCCCCGGGTTGGAGCACCTCTTCCCGTGGGTACCGAGCGACGACCCCTGGGGTCGCCTGGTCGACGCCCTCGAGCGCTCGGCGCCCGCTGCCCTGCTGGTGCACTTCCAGGGTTTGGAGCGCGCCCCCGAGCGCTGCATGGACCAGGCCCGCGGGGCGGTGTCGCGAGCCTACGACCTCCAGCACGACCCGCGGTGGGGGAAGACGGGAGCGCCCTCCGGCCTCGATCGCCAGGTGGCGGATCTCTACGACGCGGCGGTTGACCGGCTGGCCCGGATGAACGGCAACGTCCTGGCCATGCGCGTGTTCAGCGCGGGCGACATCGCCGAGACGCCGGGCCTGCAGGCCGTGGCGGTCCGCGCCATCGACGACGCCTCGGTCGATCCCGACCGGAAGCGGCGCCTGCCCCTGTTCCACGGTGGCGCCCGCACGGGGGTCGTGGGGTCGGAGGAGGTGCTCGTGCCATTCGCAGAGCCCGATCTCGACATCCTGTTCAGCCCGGAGGAGGCGGGTGGGGTCCTGCGGACACCCGCCCCGCCGGCACACGACCTGGGCACGATGCGGGTGCTGCGCTCGCGGACGGCAGCCTGCACGGGCAAATCCGGCGATGACTGCGTCCTCGGAGTCAACGCCCACCGCGGTATCCGCCAGGAGATCGCGGTGGAGAGCCCCATGCGCTTCCGGCACACCTACGTCGTCGGCCAGACCGGGACCGGGAAATCCACTCTGCTGCTGCACATGGTCCTCCACGACATACGGCGTGGACGAGGCGTTGCCGTTCTCGACCCCCACGGCACCCTCATCGAGGACATCCTGAAGCACACGCCCAAGGAACGCGCGGAGGATGTCGTCATCGTGGACCCGACCGACATCGAGCGGCCGGTCGGCTTCAACGTGCTCCGCATCACGGCCCACGACCCGACTCGCTACAGGCACGAGCGGGACATCCTCATCGACGATCTCTACTCCTACATCCACCTCACCTACGATCTGATGAAGGTGGGCGGGCCGCGCTTCGAAGACCACTTCCGCTCGATGTTGCGTCTTCTCATGGGAGACGAGGCCCCCTCCCCGCCGCTCGTCCCCAACCTGATGATGCTGCGCCCGGCATACAGGAGCCAGGAGCTTCGTGACCGTCTGCGCAAACGGCTCACGCAGGACGACGCTGTGCTCCAGAGCTTCTTCGAAGAGGCGGAGGGTGTAACCTCGAGCGACGAAAGGCTCGTCAACCTGGCGCCCTACGTCACCAGCAAGTTCAACCGCTTCCTCGCCGACGCGGCGCTCAGGAACATGACCTGCCAGGACGGCATCCTCGACTTCGGCGAGATCATAGAGAGCAAGCGCATCTTGCTCTTCAACCTCGGAAAGGGCCGATTTGGAGAGCAGGCCGCAGGGCTCCTCGCTGCTCAGCTGGTCTCCCGGCTGCGTCTAGCGGCCATGGGACGCAAGATCGACCATCACACCCCTCCCTTCTTCCTCTACGCCGACGAGTTCCAGATGTTCGCCGGCGAGCGCTTCGACGAGCTCCTCGCGGAGGCTCGCAAGTTCCGCCTCGGCCTCGTCCTCGCGCACCAGTTCGCCGGCCAGCTCCCCGAGAAGACGCTCCACGCCATCTTGGGCAACGTCGGCACCGTAGTCGCTCTCCGTACCGGTGCCCGCGACGCGGAGATGCTCGCCCCCCTCTTCACCCCCAGCTTCCTCGCGCGAGACCTGTCGAGCCTCCCGAACTTCGTCGCATACGCCCGCAGCGCCGGCCAGCTCGGCACCGAGCCCTTCAGCCTCGAGCTGGCCCCGCCGCCCGCCAAGGGCGATCCCAAGCTCGCCGAGGCCGTACGCCAGCTCTCCCGGCTGAAGCACGGCCGGGACCGCTGTATCGTAGAAGCCGAGATCAACGCGACCTACCGCGCGTTCCTCTCGGGATGAGGCGGAGAAGGACGCGCGCGGGAGACGCACAGCTGCTACACAGCACAACAGGATCGGCCACCGGCAAGGAGGTTTGATATGTGGCTCTTCACCGACTTCGGCTTCTTCAGCGTGGTCCAGAAGCCCGACACGAGCTGCCTGACCGTCAGGTCCAGGGTCGGGGACGATCTCGACCGGCTGCGGGAGCGCTACCTCCCCGAGCTCTCCGATACCGTGGTGGGCGGGGGAACCGACTACCCCTTCCGTGCCACGGTGTCCCACGCGGACTTCGCCGCCGGGCTATCGAGGATCGCGTCCGCCCTCGACTACTCCAACTTCAAGTACCGGGTCGAGGGCACCCTGGGTCGCGAGCGTTCGTCGGTGTACGGGCGAGTGTGGCAGGATCTCCTCGCGCTTGAGACGCCTGATGAGCGGGAGTGACGCCTCCGGCCTCGCGCCAAGGTGGGCGGCATGTCCGGAGAACGCCCGGCGTGGCATCTTCCGGCCGTAGCACCTGACGCCCTCGTCGCGGTGCCCCGAACAACCGACACACAGGGAGGCTGGATTGCGGGCCGACAATGACTGCGCCGTGTTGGAGCTCCGGGTCGTGGGCTCCCTCGCGGGTACGTTCCGCGTGAAGCGCTACCAGCGCGGGTACCGCTGGGGCGAAGAGGAGGTGACGCGCCTGCTCGACGACATCTGGTGCAGCCGTGGGCAGCCCTACTGCCTTCAACCCGTCGTGGTCAAGGCCGCCGGCCCCGATGAGTGGGAGCTGGTCGACGGCCAGCAACGCCTGACGACCCTGCTGCTGATCCTGCTGTACATGAAGCGAGCGGAGCTGAAGCGGATCGAGCCGAAGTACAGGATCCGCTACGACACCCGCCCCGAGCTCGCCAGGTACTTCGAGACCTTCGATCCCGACCTGGCCAAGACGAACATCGACCTGTACCACCTTCACCAGGCCTACTCGTGTATCGCCGGGTGGTTCGAGTCGCCGGACCGCGAGAACGGGGATCCTCAGCTGGCCGCCGACGACATCTACGGCTGCCTCAGCCGGACGGTGCGCGTGATCTGGTATCGCGTGCCGGAGGCGACCAGAGCCACGACGCTGTTCCGCCGGCTGAACGTGGGCAAGATCTCCTTGACCAACGCCGAGCTCGTCAAGGCGTTGCTGCTCTCGCGCAGCCGCTCGGAGGTGTCCGGATCGAGCCGCGCCGAGGAGCGGGCCGCGCAGTGGGACGCCATCGAGCGGGACCTGCAGGACGAAGACCTGTGGGCCTTTGTCAGCGACGGTCACGAGGCCGGCCGGGAGGCGACGCGTATCTCCCTGCTGCTCGACACCCTCGCGGGCGGGCTCCGTGGGCGCAAGCGCCCCCGCGTCCACACCTTCGACGTGCTCCGCACCAGGATCGAGGCCGACGCCGAGGCATTCTGGACCAGCGTGGTAGACCTGTACGCCCGCATCCTCGGGTGGTTCGCCGACCGCAGCGTCTACCACAAGGTGGGTTACCTGGTCGCCACGGGCGTTGCGTTCGCCGACCTGGTCGGGCTGGCCGAGGGCAAACGCCGAAGCGAATTCGAGGGCGCGCTCGACGCGGCCATTCGTGACCGCCTGAGGTTGACCGCCTCACGGGTACACGATCTGAGGTACGGGACGAGCGGGCACGAGGAGAAGCTGCACCGGCTCCTGCTGCTCATGAACGTCGAGAGCGTGCGACGGATGGAGAACACCTCCGAGCGGTATCCGTTCAGGCTGCACCGTGAGGGCACCGGGCGCGACAAGCCGCGCTGGTCGCTGGAGCACATCCACGCGCAGCACGCGGAGCAACTGAACAAGGAGGTCGAGAGGCGGAGCTGGCTGCAGGAGCACAAGCGCTCGTTGCAGGATCTGCCGGACTCAGCGGGCGCCGAGAATCGGAGCCTCCGCCGCCGCATCGACGTGGCGCTCGGCAAGGTTGACGGCGACACCTTCGACAAGCTGTCTGGCGATGTGGCCGCGCACTTCTCGCGCGACTCCGGCGCCGAGATGCACGCGATCGGCAACTTGGCCCTGCTGGAGAGTGGACAGAACACGGCGCTCTCCAACTCGGTCTTCGAGGTGAAGCGCCGCAAGATCCTCGAGCTTGACCGTGCCGGTGAGTACATCCCGATTTGCACGCGCCGCGTGTTCTTGAAGTACTACGCGGGTGCCGACGCGCAGCAGGTGCACTTCTGGAGCCGCCGCGACCGCGAGGCCTACCTGGATGCGATGTTGGGCAAGGAGCGCGGTGTGCTCCGCCCGTACCTCATGCCGGAGGCCGAAGGCGCATGAAGTCCCGCCTGACATCCTACTCCGCCTTGTTCGATGAACCGGGCGGCGGTCACCCCGCCGTGGAGGCGGTGGAGATCCCGCTGATCCAGCGTGACTACGCCCAGGGGCGGGAGGGCAAGAAGGTGGAGCGTATCCGCCGCGACTTCCTGACCGTCCTCCTCGAGGCCGTGGACGGAGGGGAGGCCGTCAACCTGGACTTCGTGTACGGCGACGTCGAGGCAGGAGTGCTACGTCCCCTGGACGGGCAGCAGCGCCTGACCACGCTCTTCCTCCTGCACTGGTACCTGGCCTGGCGGATCGACCGCCCGCTGTCGGAGCTCGGCTGGACGCGTTTCACCTACGCCACCCGGGCCACGGCGCGCACCTTCTGCCAGCGCCTGGTCGCCAACAGGCCCCCGGCCGCGACGCCGAATGTCTCCGAGTGGATCACGGACCAGCCCTGGTATCTGTATACCTGGGATCACGACCCGACCGTGAAGGCGATGCTGGTGATGCTGGACGCGATCCACGAGCGCTTCGGCGCGATCGACCACGCCGCCGCCTGGCACCGCCTGGTGGAGGCTTCGCCCGGGTCCGTCACCTTCCACCTGCTGCCGCTGGAGGGCATGGGGCTCAACGAGGACCTCTATATCAAGATGAACTCGCGCGGGAAGCCGCTGACCGAGTTCGAGAACTTCAAGGCGCGTTTCGAGGAGCTGCTCGAGGGGAGCTGTGAAGATCGCGTGGAGGAGGTCGCGCGCAAGATAGACACGACCTGGGCGGACGTGTTGTGGCCGTTTGACGGCGGAGACCACGTGGTCGACGACGAGTTCATGCGCTACTTCCACTTCGTCACCGACGTGATCACGTGGGAGAACGGAGAGGACCCGACGAGTGACGTCGAGGCGCAGGCGACCAGGCTGTTCGGTCCCGAGGCCGACGTGCCCGCGGGGAACCTGGACCGCCTTGTCAGGATGTTCGACACCTGGGTCGGCGTGGACGTGAGGGCGGCCTTCGAGGCCCTGTTTCGCGGCCCCGACCAGGCGGAGAGCGCGAACGGGCCGCACCGCCCGGTGCTGTTCGAGGCGCCCGCGAACCTGTTCGAGGCCTGCTGTCGTGACTACGGACGCGTCCGTGGCAAGGCACGCGACTTCAGCTTGAGCTCCACCCTGCTGCTCTACGCGGTGCTCGTCCACCGCCTCGAAGGCACCGCCGACTTCCTGCGCCGCCTCCGCGTGCTCCGAAACCTGCTCGCTTTCGCGGGTAACGAACTGCGGGCCGACACCATGGCCCAGTTCGTCAGGGACGCGCGCGAGCTCGTCGTCACGGGATCTCTCGACGACCTGCCGGCCTTCACCCGCGCTCGAGTCGCCGAGGAGCGGGCGAAGCGGGATCTGGTCGGAACCCACCCGAACCTCGAGCCGACCCTGCACCGCCTGGAGGACCACCCGCTGCTACAGGGCACGCTCGTCGTTTTCGAGCTCGACCCGGCCAGCCTGAAGCGGCGTGCCGACGCGTTCTTGCGTCTGTACGACGGTCGATCTCGTTATCCAGAGGTCACCGGGGCGTTGCTGGCCTGCGGCGACTACTCCAGGCGCCAGCGCAACGAGCGCTACTTCCAGCTGGGCTCACCCAAGAACGACGGTCCCTGGCGGTTGCTGTTCACCGCCGACCCGCGGGACAAGCAGGCGCGAGCGCGCCGGGCGCTCGGTGCTCTGCTGGACGCCGTCGCCGCCCCCGACATCGGCGGAGCGTTGACCACGGTGCAACGGAGCTTCGTCGACGAATGCGAGCGCGCGGCCCGCTTCGACTGGCGCTACTACCTCGTCCGCTATCCCGCGATGCGCACCGGCGACAACGGCGTCTACGTCGGCTGGGAGGGCAGGCTGCGCTACCAGATCTGTATGCTCCGCGGCGTGAGCGTGGCTGGCTACTACCGTGACGCCTACCTGTGGGCGCTGCTCGAAGAGAGCGACGCTTCGGGGGCGGTCGAGGACACGTGGTTCACCGGGTACGAGCACCTGGAGCGCTGGATTACGCTGAAGCGAAGCCGCGCCGGGATTCGGTGCGTGGACGAGGGCCTTCGGCTCGACCCGCCTCGTCGGGTCCGCCACCGGCGGGCTTGGGACGAGGTCTGCACCAGGCACGGTGTGGTCGACGGTCTGCTGCCCGTCCCCCAGACCGCGGGCGATCCGCCCGTCGACACGGTCGATCGCGTGTCGCTGGGAGCGGCATTGCTCCGAGACCTCGTCCGGGCCGGGTGCTGACGGCCCGGCGTCACTTGAGGTCGCAGAGCTCCACCTCCTCCAGCCGAAACGGCGGTGGAGAAGGGGTGCGGGCAACGAGCACGGCGGCAAGCGCGGGAAGCTCCCTGCCGTGCCAGGGGCGCGTTCGACTCGTCGTCCACAGCCGCGCCCCGGCCTCGAAGACCACGCGCAGATCGCAGGGCTCGGTCTCCGCGCCGCCCCCGAAGCGCAGGAGCATGCCGTCCTTTCCCTCGACGAGGTCGACTCCGCACATCGCTCGGCGCGAGGTGGCCTCTCCCGGCTCGTCCGTTGTCACACCCAGCAGGGGGATCCTGGCGAAAGGGGCGCGGATCGCATAGACGCTCCCGCCCTCTCCGACCTCGAAGCCAACCGGGTAGTCGTCGCCGCGGACCTCTCGTGTCCTCGCTGCGTGCTCTCCGGTCCACCGGAGAACAAAGCCCCCGCGCCAGGGGTCGAGGGCGAGCTTCCACGGTGGGCCTCCTGAGGCGAGGCTCTCGTAGAAACGCCTGAACATGCGCACGATTATCAGCAGGAAGACCTCGCCCTGCCTGAGCGTGTAGGGCACGTCGACCTCCGGCACGGGCCGGCGCTGCTCGGGGTCCAGGAAGAGCACGCGGTTGGGCCGCTCCTCCTTCGGGAGGGTGAAGAGGCTGCGCTGTGCCTCGAGGTCAAAGCCGGGGATGGGCGGCCGGCCGTCTCGGAGAGCCCCCTCCCAGTGTCCCTGCTCCATCTCGGCGATCGCGTACTTCAGCGGCCTTGGCGGCTCCGAGAACTCGGCGCGCACGTCCTCGATCGCCTTGTCCGACAGGTTGGGAAAGTGCACGCAGAGGGGGCGGATGGCTCGGAGCAGGAGCTCGTGCTCGCGAAGGCTCACGACCTCTTCGCGCAGCAACATCTCGAGGTAGGGGTCGATGGGGTGCATGGTGGCTGCGAAGGTTAGCACGCCGTGCGGCTGAGGGTGCGGGCGAGGGCAGCGGTGAAGGCTCCGCTCTCCGGGAGCGTGTTAGGGTGCGAGGAGGCCCAAAGCCGCCACCAAGCCGGCGCGCGACTGTCGATTCTCTCCGGAGGCCCATGAGAGCACAGCTTCTTTCCGACGCCCACCTGGAGTTCCACAGCGACGGAGGCCGCCGCTTCATCGTGAGCCTCGATCCCCGCGATGTGGACGTCTTGGTGCTGGCCGGGGATATCTGCGCCGGCGACCGGGCCGGCGCGACCCTCGCGGCCCTGTGCGCCCGCTTCCCCGAGGTCGTCTACGTCTACGGGAACCACGAGCTCTACGGGAGCGACTTCGACAGCCTTCGGGGTGCGCTCGCCCACGCCGCCCGGGGCAACCCGAATCTCCACGTCCTCGACTGCGGCGTGGCGGAGATAGGCGGGGTGCGTTTCGTGGGCACTCCTCTGTGGTTCCCCTTCCAGGAGGACAACCACAAGTACCAGGCCGCCCTGAATGACTTCCGGCTGATCGCCGACTTCAGCTCGCGGGTCTACGAAGAGCACGAGCGCGCCACGCGTTTCCTCAGCGCAAACCTGCGCGAGGGTGATGTCGTGGTCACCCATCACCTCCCCAGCAGGAAGAGCGTGCCGCCGTGCTACGTGGATGACCCCCTGACCCGCTTCTTCGTCGCGCCGATGGACGAGCTGATCCGCCGCGCTCGACCTCGGCTGTGGCTTCACGGGCACACGCACGACAGCGCCGACTACCACCTTGGGTCGACGCGGGTGGTCGCCAACCCCACCGGGTACCACCCCTTCGCGCTCAACGAGAGCTACGAGGAGAAGCTGGTGATCGAGCTGGCCGCGCCTTGAGCCTCTTCGAGGTGTTGGCATCGCCTCAGACCGGGTATGCCGCCAGGTGCACGAGCTCCTCGTCGGCCACGAGCGCCGAGCAGGTCATGCCGGCGGCTTCCATCCTCAGGTCCGTGCCGACACCGGGAGGGCGGTGACAGGACGGCGCGGCGCTCGCGAGGGCTGCGAGGAGCCTGGTGGGGTCGGGCAGCGCTTCGGGTCGCGCCGGAGAGTCCGAATCGGCGATGCTCGCGTCGAGTGCGTAGGAGCGGACGAGCTGCTCGTGGTGAGCTCGGTAGCACTCCTCCGACCCAAGCAGGTCGATGCCGAGGAGCTTGCCGTCGAGGAAAGCGGCGACGCCGGTCTGGCCTTCGCGCGGGGGCAGCGCGTGCACGTGCGCGTCAACCTCGCCGGTCGTGGCGTCGAGCACGTCGGACATGCAGGCGGTGCGTGACGTGACGCGGGTTACCGTCGACAGCTCGTCGACCTCGTGCCAAACGCTGCTCTGGCAAGCGTCGTAGGAGCCTCGCCGCCGCAGGCTCTCCAGCACCCGCACCTGCTTGTTGCGCCGCATGGTCGAGCTGAGGCCTCGCCTCTTGCTCCGGAACCTGCCGCTCCGCCGGGACCAACGGCCGGCCTCCACGCAGGAGACCGGGATGGACAGCTTGCTGCCCGGCGAGACGAGGATAGTCGTGTTCACGATCCGGTTCTGCTTGGCGCCGATGAGCTCGGAGCCGTCGAGGAGCAGCAGGTGGCGCTGGCCCTCGTGCTTGACGAAGAGGGTCTGGACCCGACCGGCCTCGCTCACCTCGTCCACCACCGTGTCGCCTCGCTCGATGGCGTCGGCGAGGGCCGACACCTCCGGGCCGCTTGGAGGTCCGAACAAGGGCACGAGCAACAGGCTACCGTGCCCGACAGGCTCACCGGCCACTACCTCGAGAAGGGATTCAGGAAACAGAACGCTCATGGACACCTCCGAATACACGGCAGACGAAGCTCGGCTGCGCTTCTGACATCGGAGCCATGCCGGCAGGCCCACGTGTCCGCGGCCGGGGGGCGGCGCGCGAGCCTGTGGTGGCGTGTCCGTGGACCGTTGTTTGGGCCCGTAGTATCGTGCCTTCCAGCCGGATTGGGCCGGGTCGAACAGGGAGCACGAAATGGGAATCGACTGGAACAGGCTGCGCTATCGCGGTGACCTGGCGGACGTCAGGACGCTCTTCGAGACCTACCGCGTCGAAGACTACCTCGACACGGTCGAGGAGAACCGGCGTCAGGTAGACCTGAGGCTCCGCGAGCAGCTGCTCAGCTCCGGAATTCGCCTGACGGAGAGGCTGTCGCCTCGAATCTACCGTCTCTACGGGGAGGTCTGCAGCGCCATCGACATCGACTTCGAGGCCGAGGTCTTCTGCCTCCCCGACACGGACATCAACGCCTTCGCGATGCTCGATCTCAAGGAGAGCGGAGAGTTCTTCCTCATCGGCATGACGGCCGGAGCCCTCGAGAAGCTCGACGACGCCGAGATCAAGGCCGTGCTCGGGCACGAGATCGGGCACTTCCTGTTCGGGAACAACCGCCTGAACGGGCTGATCTGTACCGACGACGAAAAC
The DNA here is from genome assembly GCA_964594295.1 of uncultured Myxococcales bacterium. Classification (GTDB taxonomy): domain Bacteria; phylum Myxococcota_A; class UBA9042; order UBA3505; family UBA3505; genus CAZQPP01. The sequence continues at coordinate 66,965 of CAZQPP010000001.1, forward strand.
CCCGCGGCCACCGTCCTACCCGCCTTCGGCGAGAGCCTCTTCTTGAGGTGGCGCAAGAAGGCCGAGATCAGCGCCGACAGGGTGGGCCTCGTCGCAAACCGCGACTTCGAGGCCGCCGCGCGAGGCCTGCTCAAGGCCACGTTCGGATTGAGCGAGCGAAACCTGAACCTCGACATCGAGGCCCTGCTCGCCCAGATCGACGAGGTCAAGGACAACCCCGAGCTGATCCAGGCGACCTTCGCGAGCCACCCGATCCTGCCGATCCGCCTGAAGTCCCTCGAGCTCTTCTCGAGGTCTCAGAAGGCGCGCGCCGCCAGCCTCAAGGTTCGGGGCAGGCCCTTGTCCGACAAGAGGCTCGAGGACTCGGTCGACGAGCTCATCAAGCTGACTCGCAGGCACCCATTCGATCCTGTCGCGAAGGCCGTCATGGAGGTCGTGGCCTGCGGGGGCGCGCTTGTCCTCGGCGCGGACGGTGACGTGCACGACGAGGAGGTCAAGGTCCTCATTCAGATCCTCCACAGGTGGTTTACCGACGAGCCCGAAGACGTGATCACCGTGGACAAGGCGGAGATCGAGAAGAGGCTCCCGGCGGCCATCGAGGTGGTCAACGAGGAGGGGGGCCACGAGGACAAGGGCTTCATCCTGTCGCGGCTCGCCGACGTGGCGATGGCTGACGGCGCGCTCGTGGACGTGGAGGGAACGGTCATCCTCGACATCGGGGAAGCCTTGGAGCTCTCCTCGAAGAGGACCTACGGCGTCATGGTCGGGGCGGCACAGTCGGTGGGCTTCAGGACGGACGTGCGCCTGAGCCGCATGGCTCAGCAGGTGCGCGAAGAGCTGCGTGTAGGGTTCGGGTTGTCCTGACCCGGGCCCGCCTCCCGGCGCGGCTGCTCCCTACTTCGGCTTGTCCTGCTTGAGGATCACGAACTCGACGCGGCGGTTGCGCTGGTGATCCTCTTTGGTCTCGGCGCCCTTCACGAGCGGTCTCGAGAAGCCGAAGCCCTTCGAGCTCAGGCGTGACCTGCTGATGCCGTTCTTGACCAGGTAGCGCAGGACGGCCCGCGCGCGCCCCGCCGAGAGCTTGAGGCTGTCGGCGGCCTTGCCCCGCTCGTCGGTGTGGCCCTCGATGCGGACCTTCAAGATCTGGGGGTTCTCCTCCAAGACCTTCTTCGCCTCGTCGAGCAGGGGGAAGCTCTCGGGCTTGATCCTGGTCTCGTTGAAGTAGAAGAGGACCTCCAGGAGGTTCACGGTCAGCGGCTTGGCCTCGGGCTTCGCCACCTGGTCGAAGGTGATCTCGACGTTCGCGCCTGTCGCCGCCGCGAGCGCGTTTCGAGTAGGCGAGAGGGGCTGGGGAACGAGCTGCTGGGCCTGCGCGAGCTCCGACCACAAGACACGCGTTGCCGCCAGAAGCGGGGCAAAACCCGCCCAATTCAAACGGTTTTTCAGTTCAATCCCCTTCCCGATCAGTAGAGAGAGCCTCTTTTGGCCTAGCCCATTGCCGGAACCGTGAACCCAAGGTGAAGGTTGCCGGATAGCAAGAGATGCACTCCCTGACAGCGACGAGCCCCGCACGCGCGCGCGTGGCCCAGCCCTCGGGCCCTCGGACCCTCGCCGTGGCTCGAAGTCCGCACCCGGGCCTCGCAGGAGCCGCCCAACGTGGTCTGCCCCGAGCCGGCCTGGCGCCTGGGCCGGCCCTCCTGTACTGAGGCCGGCATGTGGAACCAGCGCTACGACACCGAAGAGTACGTGTACGGCACCGAGCCAAACGGCTTCCTGGCCGAGGCCTGCGCGCAGATCCCGGCCGGGCCGGTGGTCTGCCTCGGCGCCGGCGAGGGCCGCAACGCCGTCTTCCTGGCCGAACGAGGCGCCCGTGCCTGACAGCGCAAGACCGCCCCTGTCCCGTGACGACCTCGCGGCCTGGTTCGCTGCCGGCGGCAAGCCCGCGGAGCGGTGGCGCATCGGCACCGAGCACGAGAAGTTCCCCTTCCACCTCGATGACCTGCGCCCCCTCGCCTACGACGGCGAGCCGGGAATTCGCACCCTGCTCGAGGAGCTGGCCGGCCGTTACGGATGGCACCCGGTGCGCGAAGACGGGAACCTGGTCGCGCTCGAGCAGGACGGCGCCTCCATCACCCTGGAGCCGGGCGGGCAATTCGAGCTGAGCGGGGCACCCCTCGAGACCGTGCACGACACCTGCCGCGAGGTGAACGTCCACCTTCGCCAGGTGAAGGCCATCGGGACCGATCTCGAGGTCGGCATGCTGGGCCTCGGCTTCCAGCCGAAGTGGCGGCGCGAGGACATGTGCTGGATGCCCAAGAGCCGCTATCGCATCATGCGTGAGTACATGCCGACCCGCGGGAGCGTGGGCCTGGACATGATGCTGCGCACCTGCACCGTCCAGGTGAACGTGGACTTCGCAGACGAAGCCGACATGGTGCGCAAGCTCCGCGCGTCCCTCGCGCTCCAGCCCGTGGCGACGGCGATCTACGCCAACTCGCCGTTCCGTGACGGCGCTCCTTCGGGCCACCTGAGCACGCGCAGCGAGGTGTGGACCGACACCGACCCCGACCGCACCGGCATCCCTGCGTTCGTCTTCGAACCGGGCATGGGCTTCGAGCGCTACGTCGACGGGTGCGTTGGCAAAAAGGGGGTCTGGGCGACCGGGCAAGCAGTTAGCTGTTA
>CAZQPP010000002.1:0-28240 GCA_964594295.1 uncultured Myxococcales bacterium
GCCGAGGGCAACGCGCCACCTCCTGCGACTCCGGCGTCTGGGCCGAATGCAGCACGACCGACTACGCCCGCCACCCTCTCTACGAGGAGCTCGAGACCTCCTGCGACCTCGTCGACAATGACTGCGACGGCGACACCGACGAAGACCTCGGTCCGGTCTGCGCATGCGGCAACGGTCGCTGTGAGGGGGCCATGGGAGAGGACGTCGCGACCTGCCCCTGCGACTGCACGACCTGCGGCGACGGCACCTGCTCTCCTTGCGGCGAGAGCCCGCTCAACTGCCCGGAGGACTGCTGCCGGAGCGGGGAGGGGACCGTGGGCTGCGGCGACGACTATTGCCTCGGCTTCGCCTGTGGCGAGTCCCCCGAGACCTGCGCCATCGATTGCGCCCCGGCCTGCGGCGACGGCCTGTGCGACAGGGGCCAGACCCCGCAGACCTGCCCCGCAGACTGCCAGCGTTTTGTCTGCGGAAACGGCGTGTGCGAGCCCGGCGAAGACGCGGAGGTTGGTGGCTGCGAGCAAGATTGCGTGGCGACCTGCGGTGACTGCGAGTGTGAGGGCGGCGAGGACTGGCGGACCTGCCCGGGGGACTGCGGCACCTGCGGGGATGGCTTCTGCAGCGCCTGTGATCGCCTGAAGGAGGACAAGCGGCGCTGCCCCTCCGATTGCTGCGCCGCGGAGGATCCGGAGTGCGCCGGAGTGGCCCAGGTCTGCCCCGTGGCGGGGGACTGTGACCGGGACGGCTACGCGGACGCGGACGAGGCTCTCCGCGGTCTCGACCCACGAAACCCCGACACCGACGGCGACGGGATGATCGACGGCGCTGACAACTGTCCCGCCGTGGGCAACGCGGGCCAGGAGGACGAGGACGAAGACGGCGTCGGCGACGCCTGCGACGAGGTGTGCGCACCGGACTGCGGGGAGCGCGAGTGCGGCGCGGACGGCTGCGGTGGCACGTGCGGTGCCTGCGGCGCCACCTCGACCTGCCGTGGAGGCCTCTGCGTGCTGCAGGCTTGCGAGGCCGAATGTGGGTCCAGGGTGTGCGGACCAGACGGATGCGGCGGCAGGTGCGGCGCGTGTGTGGAAGGCGAGAGGTGCACGGACGGCGCATGTGTCGGCTGCGAGCCCTTGTGCGAGGGGAAGGGCTGTGGTCCTGACGGCTGCGGCGGCGTGTGCGGCACCTGCATGGGCTGTGCGGGCCCGGCGCCGGAGCTTTGCGGCTCGGACGGATCGTGCGTCGAGATCTGCTGTCCCGACTGCTCGTCGAGGGAGTGCGGCGACGACGGCTGCGGCGGCACGTGCGGAACGTGCGACGACGCCAACCAATGCACCGAGGACCGCTGCGGCGAGGCGGGAGCGTGCACCTACGCGCGGGTCGATGAAGGTACCCCGTGCAGTGACGGCGACGCGTGCACGGACGGCGACGCCTGTCGCAGCGGATCGTGCGAGCCGGTGGGAGATCTCGACTGTGACGACGGCAACGTGTGCACTGACGACGGCTGCGACCCGGCCACGGGCTGCACGCATCTTCCGAACACGGCCGGCTGCTCCGACGGCGACGAGTGCACGGAGGGCGACGTCTGCGAAGGCGGGGCGTGCAAGGCGGGCGGGCCGCGAGACTGCGACGACGCCAACGTGTGCACGAGCGACGGCTGCGTCCCCGAGACCGGCTGCGTGCATGAGCCGAACACGGCCGGCTGCTCCGACGGCGACGAGTGCACGGAGGGCGACGTCTGCGAGGGCGGGGCGTGCAAGGCGGGCGGCCCCCGGGACTGCGACGACTCGAGCAGGTGCACGAACGACGGCTGCGTCCCCGAGACCGGCTGTACGCACTCGGCGGTCGAGTGCGACGACGGGAACGAGTGCACGAGCGACGACTGCGACCAGGTCGCGGGCTGCACCTACACGGCCATCCAGGGTGGGGGGTGTTGTGTGAGCGCCGGCGACTGCGACGACGGCAATCCGTGCACGGAGGACGCCTGCGGCCTCGCCACGTATCGATGTGGGCACGACGGCTCGAGGACCGACGGGGACGAGTGTGACACAGGCGACGGCGCCGGAAGCGGGCGCTGCGCAGGTGGCGCCTGCGGAACCTTCGACTGCGGCAACGGCAGCTGCGATGGAGGCGAGACGGAAGGGAGCTGTCCGCGCGACTGCACGCCCTCGGGCTACGTGTACGTGCCGCCCGGAGAGTTCCTGATGGGGTCGCCCGTCGACGAGCTGGGGCGTGATCTGGACGAGGGCCCGCAGCGTGCGGTGAGGATTACGCGAGGGTACTGGACGAAGGAAACCGAGGTGACGCAGCGTGAGTGGCGAGAGGTGATGGGTACGGCTCCCTCGCACTTCTCGTCGTGCGGGGAGGAGTGCCCGGTAGAGGGCGTGAGCTGGTGGGATGCGGTGGCGTACTGCAACGCTCTGTCGGAGGATGAGGGGCTGGAGAAGTGCTACGTGCTTGAGGGGTGTAGCGGTAGCGTGGGGAGTGGGTGTGCCGCCGGCGAGACAACCTGCTACAGCGGCTATTCCTGCAGCACGGTGACGTTCGCTGGGTTGGGATGCGAGGGTTACCGGCTGCCGACGGAGGCGGAATGGGAGCACGCAGCGCGAGCTGGGAGCGCGACGGCGTTTCACAACGGCCCGATCACGGAGACGCGTAGATCTCCGCTGGACGAGAACCTGGATGCGGTCGGCTGGTACGGTGGGAACAGCTCGGCGAGCTATGTGGGAGTGCACGAATGTAGCGGGTGGTATGACGGGGCAGACAAATGTGGACCGCAGACGGTGGGAGGGAAGGACGCGAGCCACTGGGGTCTGGTCGACATGCCGGGGAACGTGTGGGAGTGGGTGTGGGATAGATACGAGAGCGACTACTACCAGGACAGGGTGGATGCCATTGCGGGAGGTCTTGACGACGATCCCCTGGGGCCCCCGTCGGGCTCGCGCCGCGGGGCGCGTGGCGGCTCCTGGGACAGCATCGCGCGGAACTGCCGGTCGGCGATCCGCTACGGCGGCGACCCCGTCATCCACGGCTTCAGTCTGGGGCTCCGTCCGGTCAGGTCGGCGTCGGGCGCGCCGGCATGCGAGGGTCAGTCCGACTGCGACGACGCCAACCCCTGCACCGTCGACGAGTGTAGCGACGGCTCCTGCCGTCACCGCCCAAACCCCTGCGACGACGCCAACCCCTGCACGGTGGACTGGTGCGACGCCACCGCCGGTGGGGCCGGCTGCGTAAACGACGGCGCGGCGGCCGACGCGCAATCCTGCGACGCGGGCGGCGGCGAGGGGACCGGGGCTTGTGCCTCAGGGGAGTGTGTGTCGGTCTCCGTGTGCGCTGACGGCGACTGCAGCTTCGACGAGAGCGCGTCGAGCTGCCCGCGGGACTGCGGGCCCGAGTACTTCGTGCTCCTTCCGCCGGGCGAATTCCTCATGGGCTCGCCGGAAGCCGAGATCGGTCGCGACGACGACGAGGGCCCACAGCGACGCGTGCGGATCACGGGCGCCTTCTGGCTCATGCAGAGAGAGCTGATGCAGCTCGAGTGGAAGGAGCACATCGCGAGGAACCCCTCGACGAAGTGCAAGTCGTCGACCTGTCCGGTCTGTGGGGTCGCCTGGTGGGAGGCCCTGGCGTGGTGCAACGAACGCTCGAAGAGCGAGGGGCTGCCGGAGTGTTACAGCCTGGCGGGGTGCAACGAGAGAGAGCCCGGGAACGGCATGCAGTGCGAGTCGGTCACGGTCCTCGCCGAAGACGAGAACCCGCTCCTGTGCGAGGGCTACCGGCTCCCGACCGAGGCGGAGTGGGAGTACGCGGCTCGGGCCGGGACGAGCACGGCGCTCTACAACGGCGCGCTCACGGTGGACCCGGAGTCCTGCGACCTCGATCCGGCGCTCGACGCGATCGGCTGGTACTGCGGGAACGACGAGGAGCGCCCGGGCTACGTGGGGCTCAAGGAGCCGAACGCCTGGGGTTTCCACGACATGATCGGGAACGTCTGGGAGTGGGTCTGGGACCGCTACGCGGCAGACTACTACCACGAGCGTGCCCTGCTGCTCGGAGGGGCGGTCGACGAGTCGCCTCTTGGTCCCGAATCCGGCTCGGGGAGGGTTGCCCGAGGTGGGACCTGGGACCGGCGGGCCCAGTACTGCCGCTCCGCCAGCCGTGCCAACTTCAGCCCTCTCACCGGTGCCTTGTTCCAGGGCCTTCGCCCCGCCCGGTCCGTGCTCGCCGACATCACCTGCGATGGGGGCGCGGACTGCGACGACGCCAACGCCTGCACCGTCGACGAGTGCCGCGAGGGTGCGTGCTACGCATCTCCCGCACAATGCGATGACGGCAACGAGTGCACCGCCGACCGTTGTGACGGGCTGGACGGGTGCGTCTTCGAAGCTGTGGGCGACGAGACGCCGTGCGACGCCGGCGACGGCGACGGCAGCGGCCTGTGCAGCTCCGGTGTGTGCGTGCCGGTGGTCTGTGGCGATGGCGACTGCAACGGTGACGAGACCGAAGGAAGCTGCCCGCGGGACTGCGGACCGGAGGGCTATGCCTTCGTGCCGCCGGGGCAGCTCGAGATGGGGTCGCCGGGAGACGAGCCCGGGCGCCACAGCGACGAGGGACCGCAGCGCACGGTACGGATCACGAAAGGCCTCTGGATGAAGTCGACGGAGGTGACGCAGGGTGAGTGGAGGGCGATGATGGAGGAGATGGGGGCCACCAGGCTCCCGTGGTGGTTCACCTCGTGCGGGGACGACTGTCCGGTCGAGCGCGTGAGCTGGTGGGAGTCGCTGGCCTACTGCAACGCGCTGTCGCGGTCGGAGGAGCTGCCGGAGTGCTACACCTTGAACGGCTGCAACGCGTACGCCCCGGGGGACGGCACTGTGTGCGTGTCCGTGACGGTGAACGCGGCCGACGAGGACCCCACGCGCTGCGAGGGCTACCGCCTGCCGACGGAGGCGGAGTGGGAGCACGCGGCCCGGGCGGGGAGCACGACGGCCTTCTACAACGGTGGGATCACGCAGACCGAGAGAGCTCCGCTGGAGCCGAACCTGGACGCCATCGGCTGGTATGGGGGCAACAGCGCGGCCTTCTACGAAGGAGGCTACAGCTGCTCCGGCTGGTACGACGGGGCCCTGTACTGCGGCACGCAGCCCGTCGGACGGAAGGTGGCGAATGCGTGGGGCCTCTTCGACATGCCGGGCAACGTGTGGGAGTGGGTCTGGGATCGCTACGACGGCGGCTACTACCAAGCACGAGTAGATGCGCTTGGCGGTGTCGCCGACGACGATCCCCTCGGCCCCCCGTCGGGCGACGAGGCCGTCCTGCGCGGCGGCTCCTGGGACTACCGCGCGCGCTACTGCCGCTCGGCGGAGCGTCTCAAGCAGGCCCTCGACATGCGGCAGAACTACATGGGGCTCCGCCCGGTGAGGTCGGTGCTCGACCCGAGCTCCTGCACGAGCGACGCCGGCTGTGACGACGCCAACCCGTGCACCGTCGAGGTTTGCGACGGCGGCTCTTGTCTCCACAGCCCAAACGCCTGCGACGACGCCGACCCCTGCACCGTGGACTGGTGCGACGCCAGCGAGGGCGGGGTCGGCTGTGTGAACGACGCCGAGGGCACCGACGGGCAGGCATGCGACGCCGGAGGCGGGGATGGTAGCGGCGCGTGCGCGTCGGGTGTGTGCGTCTCGGCGTCTGTGTGCAGTGACGGCGACTGCGACTTCGACGAGACGGAGTCGAGCTGCCCGCGCGACTGCCACCCGGCGGGCTACGTCTACGTTCCGCCCGGCGACTTCACGATGGGCTCGCCGGACGGCGAAGCCGGGCGCGCGGACGACGAAGGGCCGCAGCGGAGAGTGCGGATCACGCGCGGCTTCATGCTGAAGGCCGCGGAGGTGACGCAGGGGGAGTGGGAGGCGATGCTGGCGGAGATGGGAGGGACGGTGAACCCGTCGGGCTTCCCGGCGTGCGGGGGCTCGTGCCCCGTGGAGCAGGTGAACTGGTGGGAGTCGCTGGCTTTCTGCAACGCGCTCTCGAGATCCGCCGGCCTGGACGAGTGCTACACCCTGACCGGCTGCGACACGAATGCGCCCGGGCAGGACATGGAGTGCACCGGCGTGACGGTGAACGCCGCTGACGAGAACCCGATCCTGTGCGAGGGCTACCGGCTGCCGACGGAGGCCGAGTGGGAGCACGCCGCTCGCGCGGGAAGCACGAGGGCGTTCTACAGCGGCGTCATCACGCAGACAGGCAAGACGCCGCTGGACGCGAACCTCGCCGCGATAGGCTGGTACGCGGGGAACAGCGCGGTGGCTTATGCGCCGGCACACGATTGCAGCGGATGGAATACAGGAGCGAGCAGGTGTGGCTCGCATCCGGTGGGGCGCAAGGACGCAAACGCCTGGGGGCTCTTCGACATGTCCGGCAACGTCTGGGAGTGGGTGTGGGACCGGTATGGGGCCAGCTACTACGAGGAGCGGGTGGGCGCGCTCTCGGGCGACGACGACGTCGATCCGCTCGGTCCTTCATCGGGCTCCAAGCGTGTGTGTCGCGGCTGCTCCTGGGGCTTCGACGCGCAGGCCTGCCGCTCGGCGGAACGAGGTGGACCCCTGCCCGGCGACCTCGGCAACGGCCTGGGCTTCCGCCCGGCCCGGACAGTGATCCCCGCGCCGTCTTGCGAGGCCGAGCTCGACTGTGACGACGGCAACGGCTGCACCGTCGACGAGTGCAGAGACACCTCATGCCACCACAGCCCGAACGCGTGCGACGACGGCGACCCATGCACCGTCGACTGGTGCGACGCGAGCCTCGACGGTCCGGGCTGCGTGCACGACGCCGCGGCGGCCGACGGGCAGCCCTGCGACGCGGGCGGCGGGGAGGGGAGCGGCGCGTGCGCGTCGGGCGAGTGTCTCTGAGCCTCGGTGTGCAGCGACGGCGGCGGAGAGCTCCGGGGGAAGGAGCGGAGCCGCCATCGCGACCGTGTGCTCGAAGCATTCCTTGTCAGCGCACACCCCCCTTGGCATCATCGCCGCACCAACGCCGAGGGACTGATGGCCGCCGAGGGCAAGGCTGAGCGCTACTGCCCGTTCTGTGACGGTGAGACCGACGCAGCGCTCTGCCCGAACGACGGGGTAGCCACGCTGCCGCACTCCCTGGTGGCGGGGCGCGGCTCCGCCAAGGTGGAGTCTGGTGCGGTGTTCGCCGGGCGCTACCGCATCGAGCGCGTGCTCGGCGAGGGCGGCTTCGGGCGGGTCTACGTGGCCACGCAGCTCAGCATGGGCCGGGAGGTGGCGCTCAAGACGCTGCACGCCGAGCTCCTCGGAGATCGGCACCACGTGCGGCGCTTCTACCGGGAGGCGCGGGCGGCCAGCCAGCTCGACAGCCCCCACGTCGTGCGCATGTACGACTTCGGCATAGACGAGGCTACCGGTACGCCCTTCCTGGCGATGGAGTACCTGAAGGGGGTGCCGCTCAACGAGCTCATGGGCGACGGGATCTCGGTGCCCCTGGAGCGCACCGCGCGGATCATTGGGCAGGTGGCCCAGGCTCTGGCCGAGGCCCACGAGGCGGGCATCGTGCACCGCGACCTGAAGCCGGCGAACATCTTCCTGCTCCAGGCCCGCGGCGGGCGGGAGTTCGCCAAGGTGATGGACTTCGGCATCGCCAAGGTGCTGCGCTACGGGGACGTGGACACCGGAGAGAGCCTCACGGCCAGCGGCACGACCGTCGGCACGCCGCGCTACATGTCGCCCGAGCAGGCCATGGCGGAGAAGGTGGACTTCCGCTCGGACCTGTACGCGCTCGGCTGCATCATGCACGAGATGCTCACGGGTAGGCAGGTCTTCGAGTGCGAGGACCGGGTTAGCATGCTCCTGAAGCACGTAACGGTGCAGCCCTCGCCGCTGTCCGAGGTCCTGCCCGGTGGCGAGCCTGTGCCCGAGGCGCTCGACCTGCTGCACCGGTCCATGCTCGCCAAGCTGAGGGATCAGCGGCCCTCCCATTGCCAGGTCGTCATCGACATCTGCGACGCCCTCGAGCACGGGCGCGAGATCGACGCGCAGGCCCTGCTGATCGAGGCCAGAACCGGGAGCCCGGTCGACCTCGCGCTCGCCGACACGGTGGGCGACCCCGCCAAGGCCACGCTCCCCATGGGCCCGCCGAGCTCTCTTCGGGCTGGCGTCAGCGCGGCCGTGGGCCCGGACCCCACCTTGGACCCGGTCTCGGCGGGCATCGCCATGTCGCACGACGGCGCGCCGGTCCCGAGCGAGGCCTCTACGAGAGATGTGCGTGGGCTCGACGATCCCGAGCCTTCGACCGTGTTCACGCCGGCCACGCCGGGCGAGCCGGTCATACCGATACCCGCGCGTCCCACCACGGTGCCCCCTTCCGGGGAGGCCCCCGGTGTCGACACCACCGACGGCAACCCCTCTGTCGGCATGGGTGTGGCCGACATGGCTGCGCTCCAGCGGGCGGTGCGGGCACCTGCTCGCTCGCGTCTGTGGACCGGCGCGGTCGTCGTGTTGCTCGTCGTGGGCGCGGCGGTGGGCGGCTTCGTCCTCGCGCAGCCTGACGAGGCCTCCGACGTGGACCGAGGGGCAGGAGCAGCGCCTCCGCCGGCGGTCGCCACACCGGCAGCCCTCCCCGACCCCAAGGAGGAGCCCGCACCGCGACCTGCCGAGGGCTCCGTTCCTGCCCGAGCCGAGCCCGCCGGCGCCGCGGAGCCGGCTCCGGAGCCGGTCGAGGCACCCGCCGCGGAGCCGATCGAGGAACCCGCACCTGCCGAGCCGGCAACGTTGCCCGCAGAGCAGGCGGCTGCCCCGGCGCCAGCGCCGGCCCGTGTCGGCCTGCGGTCCCGGCCGGGCGGGGCGGTGGTGAAGAGGGAGGGAGAGGAGCTGTGTCGCACCCCCTGCGAGCTGAACCTCCCGCCGGCCGAGGAGCCGGTCAAGCTGCGCCTGACACGCGACGGCTACGTGCCGGCCGAGGTCCTGTTGACCCTCAGGCCGGGAGCCGACATCGTGCGCGACGTTGTTCTCAAGAAGAAGAGAGCCGTGAAACGCCGCCTCCGCGCAGCACCCAAGCCCGAGCCCAAGCCCGAGCGCAAGAAGCTCCCGGGCATCCGCGCGACCGAAGCGCCGGGCGAGAAGGCGGCGCCGAAGAAGAAGGGCCTACCCGGGCTCCGGATGACGAGGTAAGGACTCATGAGCCTGGCCGAGCTGCTGCTGATCTTGTTGTGCGCGCCTGCAGCGGCTGGCGCCGACGGCTTGGCCGAGGTCGTCGTTGTGCCCGAGCTCCCCGAGCTGCGGCCTCCCACCGCGGGGGAGCAGGCCGAAGCGGAGGCGGCCTACGCCAGGTCGGCCGAGCTCTACGAGGCGGGAGACCAGGCGGGAGCGCTGGCCGCCGCGGAGCGCCTCTACTCGATAATGCCCAACGCCAGCACGGCCCTCGTGCGCGGTCAGCTTCTGACGGGCGCCGGCAGGCCTTGCGCTGCCTTTGCTGCCCTCGCTGTCGCGCTGGACATGGACCCGACCGAGAAGGAGCGCAGCTCCATCGTCTCGGCGCTCGAGCAAAACGGGCGAGCCTGCAAGCCGGGCGCCGCGTGGGCCACGCTGAAGGTGGTGCCGGAAGAGGCCCGGGTGCGCATCGCCGGACGGGACGTGCCCGCGGGGCGCACGGTCGTGATCGAGGCCGGCGTGCACGCCGTCGAGGTCGAGGCGCCCGGCTACGCGCGGCTCCGGGCCAGCGTGAAGGCCGACCCCGGAGAGGAGGTGCCTGCGAGCTTCGAGACGGAGCGACTGCTCCAGCCGGCGCCTGTGGCGACCCCGGCGGCACCTGCAAAGGACCCTGTACAGCCCGAGCCCGACGAAGGCCCGACGGGGGTGGCACGCCGGGCGGCCGAGGCGCCGTCCAAGACCCTCCCGTGGTTGCTGACCGGCGGTGGCGCGGCGCTGGCAGTGGCCGGCGCCGGCATCCACGTGTGGGCCGCCGACGCTGCGTCGGAGGCCCAGGGCTACCTGGAGCCGCGTGACGACATGACTGACGAGGAGCGCAGGCAGGCCCACGACGACGCAAGCTCCAGCGCGAGCGCCCGCGCGACGACCGCCTACGTCCTCTACGGCGCCGGCGCCGTCGCGCTGGGCGCAGGCATCTACTGGCTCCTGACCACGCCGGACGGGGAGAGCGCCTCGTCGTTCGGGCCAGTGCCATGGGTCCTCCCCGGCGGCGTGGGGCTCTCCTTCGCCGGCAGGCTCTGAGTGCGCGCGCCGGTGAGACTCCTGGTCGTTGCCGCACTCCTCTTGAGCGCTCTCGCCGGTGCCTATCGCCTGCGCTCCTTCGACACCTTCTGGCACGTCGCGGCGGGCCGCCACATCCTCGAGGTCGGAGCCGTCCCCGCGACCGACCCCTTCTCCTTCACCTTCCGCGGGGCGCCCTGGGCGGACCACTCGCCGCTCTTCCAGGTGCTGCTCGCCGCCGTGGACGGGCTGGCCGGGGCGGTCGGGCTGTCGCTGCTGCAGATCATCGCGGCCCTCGCCCTGTGTGCGGTCGCCCTCCTCGCGAGCGCCCGCGCCCGCGTGAGCCTCATGGCTTCCGCGCTGCTGGTGCTCGTGCCGCTCTTCTCCTTCCGAGAGGTGCTCAGCCCTCGCCCGCACGTGGTGGGCTTCATCCTCCTCGCCATCTCCCTCCACGTGATCCTCTCGGTCGAGCGCGAAGACCCCCGGGGCCCGTACGCGAAACGCCTGCTGTGGCTGCCGCTGGTCTACCTGCCCTGGCTGCTCAGCCACGGCTCGCACCTGCTGCTGCCAGCGATCCTCGGCTTCGCGCTGCTGCTCGACCTCCTGCGCCGGCAGCGGCGCAAGGCCCTCAACCGCCTGGGTGCCCTGGGTGGCTGTCTGCTGCTGGTGCTGGTCTTCATGCCCGAGGCCTTGTCCCTCGGCGTGGGCCACCTCGGCTCGGAGTGGCTCGCGAGCGAGGTGCCGGAGTGGCTGCCGGTGGGCGCGGCCGACCTCGTCGGCACGTGGCCGGGGCGCGGTCTGCTGGCCGCGGCGCTCCTCTCGCTGGCGGGGCTCGCCCTGAACACCCTGAGACTACACCGTGGAGAGGGGAGCGGGTCCCCGGGCTCCCCGGCCCATCTCGCGGCCCCTCTTCTCGCGTGGTTCCTGCTGCCGGGCTTCCTGGTGCTGGCCGTGAGCGCGCGGCGCATGACGCCGCTGTTCCTCATGGGGGCCGCCCCGCTGTGGCTGCCCTACGCTGCCTGGAGCCTCGCCGCGCTGGCAGGCGTCGCGAGGCGAGCTCTCCCTCCGAGCCTGGACGCGGTCCGCGCACAGCTCGTCGCGGCCTCCCTCGTGCTCGCCGCGATGCTGGCGGTCGCGTTGCCGAGCCTGCTCGGAGGGGGCCTCTTCCAGCCCGGTGTCGGGCTGGCCCGGGAGCGTGTGCCCGCGCAGGCCGTGAGCGCGATGCAGGAGGCCGGCCTCGAGCCGCGCCTCTACCATGCCTACAACTGGGGCGGGTACCTGCTCTACCGGGGCTACCCGAAGGCAGGTGTCTTCGTCGACGGCAGGGCCATCACCCTCTATCCGGCCGCCTTCCTCGAGGACTTCCACGCCGCATACGAGGACCCGAGGCTCTTCGAGGCGCTGGCCGGGCGCTTCGAGGTAGACGCTGTGCTGATGCCCGTCCGCTCGCGGCGCACGGGGATGCTGCTGGCCTATCTCGACCGGCACCCGGGTTGGAGGCTGTTCCACCGGGATCCGCTGGCGGTCGTATTCGCCCGCCGGGTACCCTGACGGCTCAGCCGCTCGGCTTCCTCTTCGCCACGTGGTCGCCGATCCTGCGGATGCGCTGCAGCTCCTCATCGCTCAGCGGAGGCGCGTCGAGGGCCTCGAGGGCCTGGTCCATCTGCTCGGCGTTGTCCGGCCCGGTGAGCACGAGGTCGACGTGCTCGCTGGCGAGCGCGAAGCGGTAGCACTCGCTCGGAGTCATGGGAGCTTCCCCGTCGGGCATGCGTTTGGCCTGCAGGAGCTGGCCCCAGCGGGTGGCGGTGTAGGCGGTGAGGCCCGGTCGGCCTGACGCGGGCAGGTGCGGGAAGATGTCCTGCTCGGCGCCGCGGTGGGCGGCGTTGTAGCGCGTCATGAAGACGTCGATCGGGTTGTCCGGATCCCTCGCGAGCTCGCCGAAGAGGGGGCGGTGGTGGCCTGACAGGGCGAGCCATCGCACGAGGCCGCGCTCCTTCAGCTCGAGGGCCCGGTCGAGGATGCCTCGGCGCGGCCTGCGGTTGAACCAGCCCAATATGAGCACGTCGGCGTAGTCGAGGCCGAGCTTCTTCAGGCTCTTCTCGACGCCGCCCTCCATGAACCACCCGAGGTGGTCGTAGGTCTGGAGCGCCACCACCAGCTCGTCGCGGTGCTGCGGGGCGAGGTTTCGGATGGCGTCGGCCATGCCGGCGCGCTTGCGCAGGCTCCAGTAGAGGTAGTTGACGCCGTGCTCGTGGAAGGCCTTCTCGACCGCGGCCGCGGGCACGCCGTAGCCTGAGCCGATGCCGAGGCGGGAGACCTCGAGGCCGGTGCGACCGAGGGCTACCTGCTCGCGGTAGCTCATCTTCAGGCGCCGCCGCCGGTGCCCTGCTCCTCCCGGTGCTTGTCGTATGCCTCGGAGAGGGTCGTGACATCGTTGAGCACGCCCTTCGCGTCGACGGTGTTGTAGGTGTCCCCGTCCCTGAGGACGTGCCCGCCCGCGATGACCGTGTGGACCTCGCTGCCGTCGCTGGCCCAGATGATGTTCTCGACCAGGTTGCAGAGCCGGGTGGGCGTCATGTTGGGGTGGTCGAGGGACAGCACCACCATGTCGGCCTGCTTGCCGGGCTCGAGGGAGCCGGCGTTCTGGTTGAGGATGCGGGCCGGCTCGATGGTGATCATCTCCAGCACCTGCTGAGCCGGGAGCAGCTCGGCGCGGCTGTGGCGGGCCTTCTGGTACTGGGAGGCGAGGCGGGCGGCGGCGAGGATGTTCTGGTTGTCGGCGCTGCCCGAGCCGTCGGTGGAGATGGCGACGGGGATGCCGAGCTGCATCATGGCGATGACCGGCGGCATGCCGGAGCCCAAGATGGTGTTGGCGAGCGGGTTGTGCACGATGCGCGTCTTCGTCTTGGCCAGGATCTCGAGGTCGTTCTCGGTGGTGTGCACCTGGTGGGCGAGGACCGTGTCCTCGTCGAGGATGCCGAGGTCGTGGGCGTACTCGACGGGGGTCATGCCGTAGCTCTCGACGAAGCGGGCCGTCATGTTCAGCTCCTCGGAGCTGTGACAGTGGAGCAGGGTGCCGTGCTCGCGGGCCCACGCCTTCTGGGCGGTCATCATCTCGGGGCCGTTGCTGAAGAGCTGGTCGGGGCCCGGGATGATGGTCACCCGGTCCTTGCCGCCGTGGCGCTCGAGGGCGGCGTCGAGGCGGGCGACGGCCTCCTCGGGGGTGTCGAGGATCTCCTCGACGTACTCGCGGTCCTGGCTGCCCACGGCGACGATCATTCGGGTGCCCGCCTCCTCGGCGGCGGCGACGATGTCGTCCACGAAGTACTTCGAGTAGTTGCAGTGGTGCACCATCGAGGTGGTGATGCCGTAGTAGAGGTCGTCGAGGCGCGCCTTGCGGAAGGCCACGCTCTGGGGCGTGCGGCCGAAGAGCTCGGTGAGCTCGTCGCGCTTCGACGCGGTGAAGCCGGTGAAGGGGTTCACGGCGCCGTTCAACCAGCGCACGAGGGGCTCGTCCCTGAAGAGGCCGATGATCGGTGGCTCGTGGTCGTGCCCGTGGGCCTTGATGAAGCCTGGCAGGATGACGCCGGGCACCTGCACGAGGTCATCTGCGCTCTTCGCGCCGGGCGCGCCGGACTTGCCGCCGATCACCTCGAGGGTCTGGCCGTAGCGGGCGACGATGCGCTCGGCCACCCTCGGGTCGTAGGGGCCGACCTCCAAGATGGCGTCGCCCTCCCAGAGCACGTAGCCGTCCTCGATGCGGCGGTCGCGGCCGAGGAGATCGCTGATGGGGAGGAGGTATTGTGCCCTCAGGAAGCTTGGCATTACTGGCTATCCTCCGACTTCTCCCGCCAGGCCTGCCAGATCTTCTCAGGCGTGATGGGGATCTCGCGGAAACGCACGCCGATGGCGTCGTAGATGGCGTTCGTGATGGCGGGGCCGGGGCCGTCGCAGGGGATCTCCGAGACCGACTTGGCGCCGTAGGGGCCGCTCGGCTCGTAGGTGGGCACGATGATGGTCTGGAAGTCCGGCATGTCGAGGGCGCCGAAGATCTTGTAGTCGAAGAAGCCCGAGCTCAGGGGCCGACCCTCCTCGTCGAAGCGCAGCTCTTCGGTGAGCGCCCAGCCCATGCTCGTGCAGGCCCCGCCCTCGGTCTGGCCCTCGCAGGCGAGCGGGTTGATGGCGACCCCGCAGTCCACCGCGGCGACGTAGCGCAAGACCTTGACACCGCCGGTCTCCACGTCGACCTCGACCTCGCAGAAGTGCGCCGAGAAGGGCGGCGGGCACTCGTAGGAGAGGTGGGACGCGTGGTCCATGATCTGGTGCTGGTTGTCGTTGTAGAAGGTCGACCGGCAGATGTCGGCGTAGGAGAGGCTCTCCCCGTCCGGGCGGTGCACCGCCTTGTCGCGGGCGACGAGGCCCTCTTCCTCGACTCCCCACATCTTGGCCGCGGCGCTGATGAGCTGCTGCAGCGCACCTTCGGCGGCCTTCTTGACCGAGGCGCCCGAGATGTAGGTCGTGCTCGAGGCGTAGGCGCCGGTGTCGAAGGGGGTGAGGTCGGTGTCCGAGGAGTAGATGACGACGTCCTCGAGAGGTACCTGCAGGGTCTCGGCGGCGATCTGGCTCAAGATGGTGTCGGAGCCCGTGCCGATGTCGGTGGCGCCGACCAATAGATTAAAGGAGCCGTCGTCGTTGAGCTTGATGAAGGCCGACGCCATGTCCACGCCCGGGATCCCCGAGCCGTGCATCAGGACGGCCATGCCGAGGCCGCGCTTCTTCGGGCCCGAGTTGTCGAAGCTGCCGCGGCGATCCCAGCCGATGGCCTCCATGCCCTTGTCGATGCACTCCTGGATGCCGCAGCTCCTGATCCTCTGCGGGAAGCCCTCTCGGCCCTCGCCGAGGGCGACGGCGAGGGGGTTGTCGTCGCCGGGGCCGATGACGTTCTTGCGGCGCAGCTCGACGGGGTCCATGCCGAGCTCTATGGCGAGCTCCTCCATCAGGCAGTCCATGGGGTACAGGCCCTGCGGGCCGCCGTAGCCGCGGAAGGCGCCGGCGATGGGGAGGTTCGTGTAGGCGACCTCGGCCACGAAGCGGTAGCTCTTCGAGCGGTAGAGCGGCAGGGCTTTCCCGCCGGTGCAGGAGAAGACCGTGAGCGCGTGGGCCCCGTAGGCGCCGGTGTTTCCGATGGCGTGCATGTCGACGGCGTTGAGGCTGCCGTCCCTGCTCGCGCCGATCTTCATGCGGACCACGGCCGGGTGGCGCGTGCGTGCGGAGATCAGCTCCTCTTCGCGGGTGTAGCACCAGCGAGCCGGGCGTCCGGTTCGGAGGGTCACGAAGGAGGGGACGTCCTCGACGAGGATCTCCTGCTTGACGCCGAAGCCGCCGCCGATGCGGGGCTTGATGACCCGGATCCGGGAGACCGGGATCTCCGTGACCTGCGCCAGGATCCGCCTCGAGTGGAAAGGCACCTGCGTGGCCACGCGGACCACGAGGCGGCCGTCCTCGTCGAGGTGGGTGACCGCCGTGTGGGGCTCTGCCGGGCATTGCTGCTGGTAGTTGACGCGGTAGGTGCGCTCCAGCACCACCTCGGAGGCCGCAAGCTCCGCGTCGGCGTCGCCGACCTCGGCGTGGACGTGGGCGGCCATGTTGCGTTGCACGTCGGCGATGCCGGCGGGGTCCGGATCGTGGTGGATTCGCGGGGCGCCCGGGCGCAGGGCTTCCTCGGGGTCGAAGACGGGGTCGAGGAGCTCGTACTCGACCTCGACGGTCTCGAGGGCGCGGGCGGCGATCTCCTCGGTCTCGGCGGCGACGGCGCAGACGCGGTCGCCCACGTAGCGCACACGCTCGGGGAAGACGTAGGTGTCGTAGGGCGAGGGCTCGGGGTAGCCCTGGCCGGCGGTGGTGTGTGGGATGCGCGGGACGTTGCCGTGGTGCAGCACGCAGGCGACGCCCTCCATCGCCTCGGCCTCCGATGTGTCGATGGACACGATGCGCGCGTGGGCGTACGGGCTCCAGAGCATCTTGACGTGGAGCGTGCCGGGGAGCTTCTCGTCGTCGGCGAAGGTGCCCTTGCCCATGGCGAGCTTCAGGGCGTCCACGCGCCGCCGGCTCTTGTTGACCTCGCGGAAGCTCTCGTAGCTGCCCATCGAGCCCGCGCCCGTGTCCCAGCCCTCCGGAGCAGGAGAGGCGGTGCCTTTCGTCTCGTGCTCGCTCATGGCTTCTCTCCTGCGACCCGCCGCGCGCCTTCGAGCACGGCGTCGATGGGCTTGGTGTAGCCGGTGCAGCGGCAGAGGTGGCCGGCCAGCGCGGCCCGCGCGTCCGCCTCGGTGGGCTCGGGCTTCTCGGCGAGCATGCCCATGGTCGCCACGACCATGCCCGGCGTGCAGAAGCCGCACTGCACGGCTCCGGTGTCGACGAAGGCTTCCTGAACGGGGTGGGGCTCGCGGCCCTTGGAGATGCCCTCGATGGTGGTGATCTCGTGCCCGCTCGCCTGCACGGCCAGCAGGATGCAGGAATTCACCTCGCGGCCGTCGAGGAGCACCGCGCAGGTCCCGCAGTCGCCGGTCTCGCAGCCGCGCTTCGTGCCTATGAGACCGTGGCGGCGGAGCGTCTCGGTCAGGAACTCGGAGGGCGTGATGTGCCAGCGTACCGGCTCGCCGTTGATGTTCGCTTCGAAGAGCATCAGGCGTCCTCCTCGGTGGTCTGAAGCCACGCCGCGGCGAGGCGGCAGAGCAGCGTGACGGCCAACTCGCGCCGGTACTCGCCTCCCGCGCGGGAGTCCGTGTAGGCCGGCAGCTCGTCGCGGAGCGCGTCGCCAAAGGCGGGGCGCCATTCGGCCTCGGCCGTGCCCTTGGAGAATGTGGCCAGGACCTTGGCCGACTCGGGCAGCAGCAGCACCCCCGTAGCGTCCGGCCCGTGGCCGCCCGAGGCCAGCCGGCAGCGTCCCTCGTCGCAGCGGATGGCCGCGTCCGCGAAGGGGGCGTCGACCGCGGTGAGGGAGAAGGAGCAGTAGGCGCTGTGGAGCGCTCCCGCCGGCACCTCCGCGGCGACGATCAGCGCCGACCCGGCGTGGCCCTCCTCTGCCGCGATCTCTGCCAGGTGCTGCGCGAGGGGCACGTCGCGCCGGTGCACCTCGTCGTGCCTCAGCTCGGCGAGGCTGACCACGGCGTCGAGGGCGAGCAGCGCGGTGGCCAGGCGCGCGTCGGCGCGGTTGCGCCCGAGGCGACCGCCGATGGTCGAGCGGTTGCGGATCGCGCGGTTGTGCTCGTCGTTCGTGGCCTCGGCGACAGCGTCGAGGCCCGAGGGCAGCTCGGCCGCGGCCAGCTCGCTCAGGGTGAGCCCGGCCCCAAGGTGCAGCAGGGGCCCCGAGACGTCGACGCCGGCGATGGGCAGGGCCTGCAGGTCAACGAGGCGGGGCACGTCTTCGTGCCCGCCGGCGTTCAGGAAGGTGCCGCCGGCCAGGAGCGCCGCCCCCTCGTGCTCGAGGAGGCGAAGGCACTCGAGGAGGGTCTTCGGCCGATGGTACTCCTCAAGGCGCAGGTACATCTTGGACTCCGTGAAGGTCCGCGCGGCAGGATTGCGCGCGGCATTCTATCGGTCAAACAGCGCGGCCACTACTCCTGCGCCCACCCGCGCCGCCTTGTCGCTCGGCTCCGAGAGCAGGGAGCGCTCGCGGCGGGGGTCGACGTCGCCGATCTTGTGGCCGGCTCCGACCACGACGCCGTCGAGCTTGAGCCCGCGGACCATGCCGGAGATGCCGGCCCGGACGGGTGCGCCGCAGACCGTGGCGATGACGTCGCCCGCCTCGACGAAGTCGCCGATCTCCATGAGCCTGACGACGGGGCCGTCGGCCGGGCTGCGGAGCAGGCGCTTCTCGGTGAGCCCGAGCACGTCGCCGGGCACGCCGGTGTGCGGAGCGGCGCAGCCGCGCTCGATGACGGCGCCGAGGTTGGGGCCGCGCATGGTCTCGATGACGAAGTGGCAGTGCCGGCCGGCCTCGTAGCCGGGGCCGAGGGCGATGACGCGCTCTGCATCCGCGCGGTCTAGGCCCGGGTCGCTCAGGCCGCGCAGGCGGGCGTCGACGAGGGCGGTGGGACGGATGATCTCGCGCAGCTCCGCTTCGTCGCCGGTCCAGACGGGCACGCGACCGGCTGCGATGGCCTCTCGAACCGCCTCTGGCGACTCAGCGCGAACGCCCGTCAGCCCGCCGACAGCCACCTCGCCGTAGACCGCCGCCGCCGCGAAGGCCGCGCGCAGGCGCAGCGCCGTGGGCAGGGGCTGCTCGGCCACCACCACCGTGGCGCCGGCGCGCACGAGGGCGACGACGACCCCGCTGCCGAGGTCGCCGCCGCCGCGGAGGAGGACGAGAGGGAGGGCTGTGCTCAGCTCTTTCAAAGCTACTCCGGCCGGGGGATGGGGGCGCTCCAGAGCTCCGGGGCCCAGCGCAGCTCGTACTCCAGGGGCTGATCGAGGACGTCACCGAATGATGAGTCCCAGCGCACCCGGAGCAGATAACCTCCCGGCGCGACCAGGGAGCCGAGGGAGCCTGCGGAGGAACCCAGGAAGTCCCAGCAACCGGCCGACGCGAGCACCCGGTGGCCCGTCTCGTCGAGGAGGTCGAGGTCGAGGCGCCTGGAGTCCTCCGAGCACTCTCCTTCGATGTCATGCAGCGCCGCGACGGCCCTGAAGGGGTGCTCCACCCGTACCTCGTAGAGGTCCGCGTCCAGCTCCGACGAGAGCGATCCCCGGAGCAAGAAGGGCGGGGCCAGCCCCTCTTGTGCCTCCGCCGGGACGTCGTTGGGCTCGGTCTCCAAGAGGAAGTCCTTCAGGCACGAGGTGTCGCAGCCGTCCCCCGGCTCGGTGCCGCCGTCGTCACATTCTTCGCCAGCATCCTCGCTCAGGACGCCGTCACCGCATTCCGGCGTCTCGCAGAGGCTGGTCTTCGGCACGCACACGAGAGCCGGCGCGCAGAAGATCTTGCCGTCCTGGTAGACGGCGCACGGCTGACCCTCGGCAGGCAAGGGCGCCACGTCGATGTCGAGGAAGTACTGCGCGGCGGAGGTCTCGGAGGAGTCACTGGCCTCCACGCTCAGGAAGTAGCTCCCTGGCTCCACGGACCTCAGGTCCCGGTCCGACTGTGGGGACAGCTCGGTAGGCTCGTCCTCGTCGCAGCCCCACCAGCTCGAGTAGGCCAGCTCCGTCTGATCTCCGGCCCGCAGGAGGGCAAGCCGCAGGGTCACCGGCGGGCATCCGCCTTTCCCGTCGCTCCCGACGACGAAGACAGCCGCGTGCTCTGTGAGCTCGAGCTCGAAGACGTCTTTGTCGCGTTCGACGGGGATGGTGCCCGTCACCCGCCGGTAGGGGCCGAGCTCGTTTGCCACGTCGAGCGCGTTGTTGGGCTCGATCTCGTGGAAGATCTCGAGGTGGCAATCGAGGCAGCCGTCGCCCGGCTGTGCGTTTCCGTCCTCGCACTCCTCCTCTGGGGTTACAACGATACCGTCGCCGCAGAGGATTGGCGCGCAGCTACCTTCCGCCTCGGGGTCGTGCGCCCGGCAGAAGGACGTGTCGCCGCAGACGCCGTCCGAAAAGAGCGGTCCGCAGGGCTCGCTGTCGGCTGCGATGGGGCCTGCCTCGATGTGGAGGTCGACGGCGTAGGGCGCGTGCTCCTGAACCGCATACCCGGTTTCCCCGAGCTGAAGGCTGTAGATGCCGGCTGGCAGGCCGTCGGGCGCGCCCACCTCGAACGGCTCGTCGTCGCCGCAGCTCCTCTCCTGCTTCGCCAGCAGCGCCCCCGACGCATCGACGAGCTTGAAGTTGACATGTCTCAGCCCGGTGCTCGCGCAGTCCCCCTCGCGGGGCTGCAAGGTGGCGCGCATCCGGTAACGGGCTCCTTCGGGGAAGACCAGCTCGAAGCGGTCGATGTCTACGTGGCTAGCCATATCTCCAAGGAGCCTCAACGCAGCACCTGCGGCGGTGTCCTCGCCGTCGCCGTCGTTCGGCTCGACCTCCGTGACCGTCTCGTAGGTGCAGCTGGCCGAGCAGCCGTCCCCCGGCGCCACTCCGGCGTCGTCACATTCCTCGCCGTCCTCGAGCACGCCGTCGCCGCATCCCGCTGCAACACATGCGTCGCTTGTGGAGTGGCAAGCCAGGCCGTCGTCACAGGTGTCGGCCACGCCCGCGGGGTCGCACGCTTCGCCGGCGGCGCGCACGCCCAGCATGCGCACGACGAGCCAATAACCGAGACTCCAGCTCGAGCGGTAGGAGTCGACGATCACGTCAAAGGCGCTGCCGGCCTCGACGATGCCCAGGTCGAGCTCCTCGGTGCTGCCCGAGGTGTCCGTGCAGGCGATCTCCGAGCTTGGGTCGGCGCAGTCGCTGCGCACGTAGACCTGCAGATCGTCCTCGTTGCTTCCGCTCAGAGCGTGCACCTCGATTCGGACCCGGGAGCGCTCGGCGACGTCGAGGCGCCAGACCTGCTCGGGCCCCTGCGAGGAGCTGCATGAGGCCGGCTGCAGAGCGTTCCTTTCGCCGGAGAGCAGGCCGCTGACGGCCAGCTCTCCTCCGCCGGGCAGCGTCCCGAGAGAGACGAGATCCGCGGGGAGCGAGCAGGAGCCGAGCTCGGCGCAGATGCCCGAGCCGCCGTCCTCGGGCTCGCAGAGTCCCGAGCAGACGTCGCTCAGGCCCTCGGGATCGCAGGCTTGACCATCTCGGCGCTGCGGCAGGCAATACCCGTGGAGAGCTCCGTCGGAGTCGAAGCAGAGGCCCTGCGTGCCTTCCATCTCCCCGCCCGGGTCTCCTGTGTCTGTGGAGCAGTATCGGCCGGTGACCACGCAGGGCGGCCGGCAATGCCCGCCGCTCGCACCGGCAGAGGCGACGCAGAGGGGGGTGGGCTGCTCCTTCGCGTCGACACACACGACCTTTGCGCCGGCAGGGTCGCAGGTCTGGCCGGAGGTCGCTTCCGGGACGCACCAGCCCGCCGATCCGCAGGACATGTTGCGCATCACGAAGCCCTCGACGTTGTTGCACCTCTTGCCGTCTCCGCAGGGGCGGCTGCAGTATGCCTTTGCGCCCGCGAAACCTGGGCGGCATGTGCCCGGATACCAGAGCTGGTCCTCCTCGTCCCGGTACCACTCGCATGCCGAACCCTGTGCGTCGGGGCTGCACTCCGCGTTGTCGGGGACGGCGGGGAGACAGCGACCCTCGCCCTCGCCCTCCGGGACTCCGCAGGCGGTACCGTAGGGGCATTGGAGGTCTTCCCGGCCGCCTTCGTGGTCGCAGGCCACCACGCAGGAGAAGGCGCCGTCGCCTGCCGGATCCTCACAGATCCCGGGGAGCGTTGCGCGCGGACTGTGGCATGGCAACGAGCCCGGCTCGGGGGAGCAGGGCTCGCCGAGCGCGATGGTCTCGACGCAGGTGCCTTCGCCGCCGCCCGTGTCGAGGCAGACGAAGGATGTGCGCGTATCGAGCCATCCGCAGGCGCCGTCGCTGCCTGGCTCGCAGGCGGCCTGGCAGGTGTCCCCCTCGCCGCTGAGGGAAGGAAGGCAGGCTCCGACAACGAGGATCCCGGCGGCGGCGCACCATTGCGCGGCGTCTGTCGGATCACAGGCATCGCCCTGTGCCATCCCCAGCTCCGGCGGAGCGCAGACCGCCCACCTGCTACCAGGGGGTGTGACGCATTCTACCTCATGGTCGGAGTCGGCGCAGGTCTGGTCGTCCCAGAACGGCCAGTGCTCGAAGCCCGGTCCGGCGCAGGCCTGCCGGCAGATCCCCGAGGCCGCCCCGGGCTCTGCTACGCAAAGGGAGGGTATCCCAAAGGAGCTCGGCCGACAGGCGTTGAGGGTGCCGGTTGCGTCGCAGGGCTCTCCCAAGGGCACGGCGGGCAGGCAGAGCCCCACACCGTCTCCGTCTCCGTCGGCGCAGCCCTTGGCGTCGGGACAGAAGAGAAACGCGGCCAGGTCGCAGCGCGGCGCGCAGGTGGGGCCCTCCTCCCCTTCGATCTGCAGGCAAGCTCCATCACGGCAGCCGCTTCGTTTCCGCTCCTCGTCACAGGGTTCGCCCCAGCCGGGGAAAGGCAGGCAGTAGCCCGCGCCGCCGGCGCCCGGATCGACACAGTCGCCAGCCCAATCGTCGCAGGGGCAACGGCCCTTCCCGGGGTCGCAGGGTGTGCTCGGGCTACAGGCCTCGAGGCAGTTGGCGGTCGTCTCCCCCGGAAGCTGGGCGCAGGTTGAACCCTCGGCGCAGGCGTCGGTCTGCCCGCTGGCGTCGCAGTCCTCGCCGCGCTGCCGGGTGACCAGGCACAGGCCCTCGCCGTCACCCTCGGGATCGTGGCACCGCTTGTGTCCGACGGCCGCGAAGCCGCAGGGATAGAGCTCCTCCACGGCGCAGTGGCGCACGCACACCCCGGCGGGGGCGCCGGGAGCGGCGCGGCAGGTCCCGCGGCCGCCCAGACACGAGGTCTGCAGACCGGCGGGGTCGCAGGGCGCGTCCTCGCCGACGACCTCGGCGCAGGAGCCCACGCCGTCACCTTCGGGGTCGACGCAGCGCTCCACCCCACCGCATGGGTCGGGATCGGCGGCGGGGTCGCAGAGGCGCCCGCAGACGATGGGGTCGCAGCCGCAGACGTTGTCCTGGCCGGCTCCTCCGCACTCGAAGGGAGGCTCACAGGCGCCGCACTGGAGGGTCGAGCCGCAGAGATCGCCTATCTCCCCGCAGGTCGCGCCGGCATCCTCGCAGGTGCGTGGTGTGCAGCCGCAGACCCATGGGACGCCGCCACCGCCGCATGTCCCGGGTGGTGCGCACGCGCCGCAGCGGACCTCGCGCTCCTCGCCGCAGTCGTCGAAGGCGAGGAGCGCTCCGCACGAGGCTTCGTGGCGGGCGCAGAAGGCCTGGTCGCTCTCCGGCGTGCAGCCGCAGCGGTTGGAGGCGCCGCCGCCGCCGCAGGTCTCCAAAGGAGCGCAGCTCCCGCAGGGGATCTCGCCCCCGCAGGTGTCGTCCACGACGCCGCACTCGGCCCCGGCGGTGGCGCAGGTCAGCGGAGTGCACCCGCACTGGTTGGGGGTGCCTCCTCCGCCGCAGGTCTCGGGCTCGACGCAGGCGCCGCAGGAGATCGCCCGCTGGGCCCCGCAGTTGTCGAAGTCGCTCACCTCGCCGCACTCGGCCTCGCGCCTCGAGCAGAAGCTCTGGTCGGTCTCCCGGGTGCACCCGCACTCGTGGGGGACGCCCGCGCCGCCGCAGGTCTCGGGCTCGAGGCAGGTCCCGCAGAGGACCGTGCGCTGGGCCCCGCAGTTGTCGAAGTCCGAGAGCTCGCCGCAGCGTGCCTCGTGGCGCGCGCAGAAGCGCCGGTCGCTCTCGGGCTCGCAGCCGCAGCGATTGTCCTCGCCGCCGCCGCCGCAGGTGTCGGGCTGCGTGCAGCCGCCGCAATGAACGGCGCGCTCCTCGCCGCAGTTGTCGAAGGCCACCAGCTCGCCGCACTCCGCCCCGTGGCGCGCGCACAACGCCTCGTCCCTCTCTTGCGTGCAGCCGCAGCGATTGGGGGCGCCGCCGCCTCCGCAGGTCAGAGGGGTGACGCATGTGCCACAGCTCAGGCTGTCGCCGCAGCCGTCGTCGAGGACGCCGCACTCGGCGCCGGCGGCGTCGCAGGTAGTCGGTGTGCACCCGCACTGGTTGGGCGCTCCGCCTCCGCCGCACGAGTCGGGGGGCTCGCAGGAGCCGCAGAAGACGGGGCGCCCGCAGCCGTCGTCGGGGAGCAGCCCGCAGGCCGCGCCGAGGTCTGTGCAGGACGAGGGCTCGCACTGCAGGCAGTCGGCGGCGCAGCTCTCCTCGGTCTCGGCCGCGCCGGCGCACGTGGAGCACACCCCGTCGCCGCAGAAGCCGCAGTCGACGGGGCAGGTCTGCCAGTCCTCCCCGCCCTCGCAGTCGCAGTCGCCGCAGGTGGGCGCACAGTCGGCCGGGCACTTGGAGACGCCGCCGTCGGTGGGCTCGCAGATCTGGTTGCCGCAGACCTGGCGCAGGCAGTCGTCGGGGCAGGTGTCGGGGGACTCCCCCCGGGCGCAGCTCCCGTCGCCGCATGCCGTGCCGCAGTCGACGGGGCAGGTCTCCGGGTTCTCGCCGCAGCCGTAGCCGAGGCAGAGGCCGTCGCCGCAGCCTCCACCGCAGCAGTCCTCCTCGCAGGTATGCGGGCTCTCCCCGGGGGTGCAGACGCCGTCGCCGCAGACCATGCAGTCCGCCGGGCAGGGGGCCGCCTCGGATGGGAGCTCGCCCTCGGAGCACACGCCGTCACCGCACTCGCGGCAGTCCTCGAGGCAGGAGGCGAGGTTCTCGCCACAGGCTGCCTCGCACCTGCCGTCGCCGCAGGTGCAGGCGAGCGTGTCGCCGCCGGAGCCGCCGTCACCTGCGTTGCCTTGATCGTGGCCGGCGTCCTCCTGTGCGCCGGCGTCCGGGTCCGGAAGGAGCGTGCTTCCTGTGTCGCCGCCGGAGCCTGCGTCGGCGACGGCGGCGCCCAGGTCGCCCTGGTTGAGGTCCGGCCGGAATTTCTCACTATCTCCACAGGCGATCAGGGACAACGACAGCCAGAGCGCGAGGGCGCCGCCACCGGTACGTCTTCTGCTCACAGGAGTCTCCATGTTTGCGCTTCTCCGAAGGGCGGGCGCCTGTCGCCAGGCGCCGAGGTCGGGAGGAAGGAGCGGCTGGTCCCAGCGCGGCCCGGTCTCGGGGGGATGAGCGAGAGCGCCCGATGACGCAGGCGCGGCCGGGAGCACGGCGGCGTGGTCGTGCTCCCGGCCCGCTTGGGTCGGTCGAGGGGCGGTGCGGTGCTCGGGGCGGCCGCCACCGCGGTCACAAGCCCTTTCTGGCCCTAGAAGACGATGTCCATCGCCGAGCGATCCTCGCCCAGGATGATCTTCTTCTTGGCCACCGCCATGCCGAGGATGTTCTCGGCGAAGTAGCGCGCGGAGGCGAGCTTGCCGTAGAGGAAGCGGGCGAGGTCGTTCTGGCCGGCGAGGTCGCGCAGCGCCGCGTCGTCGTCCGAGTCGACGCCTTTCTCCTTCGCCATGTCCACGAGCTGCCCGTAGGCGATGGCGGCCTGCTCGGAGAGCAGCACGCCGGCGACGGTGTCGCCGCAGAGATCCAAGAACTTCGTGGCGCGGAGCAGCGGCAGGGCGGGGTCCTTGGCGGCGAGGCCTGCGATGCCCTGGGCGGTCTCGCCGAGGCACCCGATGGCGACTCCCGCCCACTTCGACACCGAGGCGAGCGCGGGCACTGCCCCGGCTGCCTGCGCGCGGGCCTGCAGCTCCATGAAGAAGTTCATCGCGTCCGCGCCGCCGTTCTGGCGCATCTTGCGGCCGAGGAGGTCCAAGGCCTGGATGCCGTTGGTGCCCTCGTAGATGGAGCAGATGCGGACGTCGCGCAGGAAGCGTTCGGCCGGGTACTCCTTGGTGTAGCCGTAGCCGCCGTGGGTCTGCACGGCCCGGTCGCAGATCTTGAAGCCCGTGTCGGTGCAGTAGGCCTTCACGACGGGGGTCATGACCTCGAAGATGCCGTACAGGCGCTTGGCCTCGTCGCCGTTCCCGGCCGCTTCCTCGACCTTGGCCCGGTCGGCCAGGTTGGCGGCCCAGTAGGCCAGCGCCCGGATGCCCTCGCCGCAGGCCTTCTGGTAGGCGAGCATGTCGCGCACGTCGGGGTGCTCGACGATGGCGACCGGGCCCTTGAAGCGGCGGAGGATGTCGCGGCCCTGGATGCGCTCGTTGGCGAAGGACAGGGCCTGCAGGTAGGCCGCGTTGCCGATGCCGACGCCCTCGAAGCCCACCGAGAGGCGCGCCTCGTTCATCATCTGGAACATCTCGGCCATGCCGGCGAGCTCCTCGCCGAGCAGCCAGCCGTGGCAGGGGCCCGTGTCCCCGAAGTTGAGCACGCAGGTGGGAGATCCGTGGATGCCGAGCTTCTCCTCGATGCGCGGGCAGTTGACGTTGTTGTGCTCGCCGAGGCTGCCGTCCTCGTTGACGCGCACGGTCGGCACGACGAAGAGGCTCAGCCCCTTGGTCCCGGGAGGCGCGTCGGGGGTGCGCGCCAGCACGGCGTGAACGACGTTCGGGGCGAGGTCGTGGGCCCCGCTCGTGATGAAGATCTTCTCGCCCTCGATGAGGTAGTGGTCGCCCTCGGGCACTGCCGTGGTCCGGTTGGACCCGACGTCCGAGCCGGCGCCGGCCTCGGTCAGGCACATCGTGCCCGTCCAGGTGCCGGTGTACATGTTCTCCACGTACCTGTTCTTGAGCTCATCGGTGCCGAAGGTCTCGATGAGGTGGGCGCAGCCGTCGGTGAGCAGGCGGGTGAGGTTGAAAGCCAGGCAGGCACCCTCGAAGAGCTCGTTGGCCGCTCCGCCAACGACGATGGGCGCGCCCTGGCCGCCGAACTCGGGTGACTGGGAGAGCCCGATCCAGCCCATCTCGCGGAAGGTGTTGAAGGCCTCCTTCATGCCGGTGCACGTGATCACCTGGCCGTCGACGAGCTTGACGCCCTCGGTGTCGGCCGCGTCGTTGAGCGGCCAGAGCACGTCCCGCGAGTACTTGAAGGCTTCCTCCAGGAGCATCTCCACTGTCTCGCGGTCGAAGTCCTCATACGGCGCCTTGCCGAGCGAGTTCTGTAGGCCGAGCTGATCGAAGAGCACGAACTTCATGTCGCGAAGGTCCACCTGGAACATGGCCTGCTTGCCTCCTGGAGCGTTGTGAGAGGACGGGACCTTAGCAAGTGAATGAGGCATCAGTCACCCCTTCAGATTCAATGCCCCTTCACCAGATCTGAGTTGCCTTTTTCGGTCTGACGGTGCATAATGCAACCGTTTCGGTTCGACTAGAGCGTCATGCCCGCATTGACCCTCAAGAACATCCCGGACGAGGTGTACGAGAGCCTGAAAGAACGGGCCTCCGCTAATCGCAGGAGCCTGAACCGAGAGGCCATCGTGTGCCTCGAGCGCGTGCTCCTGCCCTCGAGGCTCAGCGCGGACGAGATCCTCGACGATCTCGACGCGCTTCGGGCGGATCGGGCCATCCCCCCGGCCGATGAGGCCCTGCTCGCCGAGGCCCGCGAGTCCGGCCGGCCTTGATCGCGGTCGACACCAACGTGGTCGCCTACCTCCTGCTCGGCGGCGACCTTGGCGACGCGTCGCGGGCCCTGCTGCGGGCGGATCGTCACTGGGTCGCCCCGCGTCTCCTGTTGAGCGAGCTTCGCAACGTCATGGCCTTGCACATGAAGCGGCGAGGCCTTGCTCTCGACGACGCCCGGGTGCTCATGGAGAAGGCGGAGGCCCTGTTGGCCGATGCACTCTACGAGCTCCCCTCGAGACAGGTGCTCCAGCTCGCCGAGGCCTCCGCGTGCTCGGCATATGACTGTGAATTTGTTGCGCTTGCTCGCGCGCTCGGGGTGAAGCTGGTCACGAACGACCGGGCCATCTTGCGGTCTTTCCCCGAGGAGTGTGTCGCGTTGGGGAGTGTCTCGGCGCAGCCGTGACCACACACGGACGATCCGCTACTTCTGCGCCATGCGCTTCCCGGCCCCTCTTCGCACAGCCTTGACCCTCCTCGCGCTCGTGGTGGCAGCTGCCTGCAGCACCGAAGGCGTGGAGGGCGTCGTCCACGATCTGCCGCCAGTCGCCGCTGACTCCGACACGGTCTCGGACACGGTCACCGACACCGACACGGCCCCCGCCACGGCCCCGGGCACGGGCCCTGACACGGGCCCAGCCCCGGCCCCGGTCCCCGACACCGACACGGCCCCGGACACGGTCCCTGACACGACCACGGTCTCCGACACGGCCACGGACTCCGCCACGGCCACGGACCCCGCCACGGACCCCGACTCCGTCTCCTGCCCCCCGCCACCCGCAGACCTCGCTGCCATCACCCTCTCCGGCACAGGCCGCCTCCGCGACCTCGGCTCAATGACGGCCCCCCGGCGCCTCCCCCCCCGCCGGGGCGGGCCCCGCCCCCCCCGCGACCCCCCCGCCCCCCCACGCCCGCACCCCCGTCGCAACC
>CAZQPP010000002.1:28250-38683 GCA_964594295.1 uncultured Myxococcales bacterium
CCGGCCTCCTCCCCCGCCGCGTGCGCGTCCTCCACCCCGCCGGCTACGACGACGACCCCCATCGCCGCTACCCCGTTCTCTACGCCCACGACGGCCAGAACCTCCTCGAAGACTCGGAGGCCGCCTTCGGCGTGGCCTGGCAGGTCGACGACACCCTCGACCGCCTCGCCGCCGAAGGTCGCATCGAGCCCCACGTGCTCGTCGCCATAGACAACACCTCGGAGCGCATCGACGACTACACCTGGGCAGCCGACCCCGACTGGGCCATGGGAGGCAAGGGCGACCTCTACGCCGACCTCCTCGCTCAGCGCATCAAGCCCCTGGTCGACTCCCTCGTCCGCACGCGCTGCGGCCGCGAGGACACGGCCGTCATGGGCTCGAGCATGGGCGGGCTCATCAGCATGCACATCTACCTCCGCCACCCGGACACTTTCGGTCGCGTGGCCTCGCTCTCGCCGTCCTTCTGGTGGAGAGACTCCGAGATGGTGCAGCGCTTCGCCGACTGGAGCGGTGAGGACCCACATCGCCTCTGGGTCGACGGAGGCACCGCCGAGTCCGGGGTCTACGGCGACGGCCTCACCCTCCACCTCATCGACAACATCCGCGCCGTGCGAGACGCCGCCATCAGTCGCGGCGCGGTCCTCGGCCGCACCCTCGGCTTCCTCGAGGACCCCGAAGCTCCTCACAACGAAGCAGCCTGGCGAGATCGCCTCGACTCCGTGCTCGAGTCCCTGCTCGGCCTCGAGGACCCGGCCGACCTGGAGGTGACGAAGCTCTCTGCGCACCTTCACGAGGCGCGCCTTCTCTCCGACGCCGGCCTGCCGCCTGACCGCGGCAGCGCCACGACCCTGAGCGTCGAGGCCCTCCACGGAGGGCGGGTGCGTCTCACGTGGCCGAACACCGGCGCCGAGCTATCCACGGACCCACAGGGTGTTGCGGAGATCAACGCGGCTGGCCTCATCGTCGGCAAGTCCGGCGGTCAGACGACCGTGAAGGCCAATGTGCTCGGACAACGGGCGATCGCCGACCTCACCGTAGCTCCCGCGGTCGCCCTGCACCTCCGAGTCCAGGTCCCGGCGGGAACGCCCGCAGCCGACACGGTCTTCATAGCCGCCTCCGCGCCCCACCTCGGCACCTGGGACGCCGACGGCCGCCCGCTCAAGCGCGGGGGCGACGGTGTCTGGGAGCTGTCGGTCCCCATCGAGGCCGGCGTGCCCCTCGACTACAAGATCACCCGCGGCTCCTGGGAGACCGTGGAGAAGCAGGCCGACGGCTCCGAGCAGCCCAACCGCAGCCTCACCCTCGATGCCGAAGAGACCGTGGAGTTCACTGTGGCGCGGTGGGCTGATTCACCGTAGCCGGCAGGCGGTAACGCACCTCGCGCCCGGCACTGGGCATGTCGGGGGAGACGACCGCAAACGAGATCTCCTTCTTCTCGCCAACGGGCAGTCGGGCGAGCTGGAGCGGGTCGCGGGTTGTCCAGGTGAGGGGGCCGGGAGTGTCGGAGTGGTGGGTGGCGGTGGTCGCGGGCATGAAGGTGCCGCGGTCGTAGACCATCAGGCGCAGGCCGAGGGTCTCGTCAAGACCGACGGCCGCGTAGCCGCCGGCGCGGAGCCGGGCCGTGACGGCGACGAGCTCAGCGTCCTCGGTGCTGGCGGCGTCGAGGCGGACGCGCATGACAGCAGCCGAGGCGGCAGGTCCGGTGCCCTCCGGGGACTCCCACGTTTCGTCATGGAAGGTGCGGTCGTAGATGCCTCCGAACAGAACCATTCGCCCGCGTGCGGTGTCGTAGGCCAACGCCGCGCCTGCCCGTGCCGTGGGGGTGCGGTCGCCTGCCCAATCGGTGCGGTAGAGCTTCTCCCAGCTCGTCCCATCCCACGACCACGCATCCTCTTCGAAGCTTATGTGGCCGGAGTCCGAGCCGCCGCTGCGTACCTGGCGCATGCCGCCGAAGAGCACGGTCCGCCCGCGGCGTTCGTCGTAGGTCATCGCGTGTCCAAGCCTTGACGTGGGGTTGCCGTCACGCTCGGGGTCGGCCGGCAAAGGACGCGCCCAGCTCACTCCATCCCACTCCCAGGTGTCGCCGCGAAACTCTACGCTGCCGTCGCGGAAGCAGCTGTCAGGTGGGTCCTCGTCACACCCGCCGAAGAGCACTGCCCGTTTGCGGTCCGAGTCGTAGACCATCGCATGAGCCACCCGCGGCGAGGGGTCTCCGTCATTCTCGGGGTCTTCGGGTTGCCGTCGTTGCCAGCTGGCTCCGTTCCATTCCCAGGTGTGGGCGCAGAGCACCGTGCCTGCCCCATCGCAGCCATCGGACGACTGTGTGTCAACACCGCCGAACAGCACCACTCGCGCTCGCGATGCGTCGTAGACCATCTCGGCAGAGCTTCGCGGTGAGGGATCACCGTCCTTCTCAGGGTCGGTAGAGCGCGCCAGAATCCAGCTCGCTCCGTCCCATTCCCAGGTTGCTGCGCAGGCACGACCGGCGCTTCCGGCGCAGGCCTCGCCTGGAGATTGAAGCTCGTCCCCGAAGAGCACGAGTCGCTTGCGCTTGGTGTCGTAGGCGATCGCTGGTTGGGAGTGGGGCGTCGGATGCTCGCCTGCGCCAGTGCCCAAGACCTGCAGATCGGACCAGCTCAGGCCGTCCCATTGCCACGTCTCGAGCGCGCCGTCGTGGTGATCGAGCAAGATGACGCGCTGCCGGTCCGCGTCGAAGGCCATGCGGGCCTCGGTGCTGGGGGCGGGTTCGCCGTCGTTGTCGGGGTCTCCGTGCGTGGGCCGCGCCCAGCTCGTCCCGTCCCAGAGCCAGGTGGCGCCGCACGTGGGTGCGCCGCCGGCATCGCAGCCGTCTTCGGAGACCCTGTTGACGCCGCCGAAGAGCACCACCTGGCCGCGCGCGGAGTCGAAGACGGTTGCATGGTCGGCACGCGGCGAGGGGTTGCCGTCCCCCTCGGGGTCTTCCGGGCTCGGGCGGTACCAGCTTGTCCCGTCCCATTCCCAGGTACCGACACAGTACTTGTCGCCGCCGCCGTCGCAGTCGTCCTTGCCGGTCATGGACCATATCTCTCCGCCGAAGAGCACTATCCGTCCGCGAACGGAGTCGAACGCCATGGAGTGGTGGTAACGCGGCACGGGGTCGCCGTCACCCTCCGGGTCCGCGGGCGGTCGGCGCGACCAGCCGGAGCCATCCCATTCCCAGGTGTCGCCGCACAAGAACTTCGGGCCTTTGCAGCGATCCCCATCTATGCCACCGAAGAGCACGACGCGCTCGCGTGCAGAGTCGAAGGCCATGGCGTGCCCTTCCCGTCGCGACGGTCTCGTGTCGTCGCCGGCTTCCGCGGAGAGGCGGCGCGCCCAGCTTGCCCCGTCCCATTCCCAGGTCGCGTCACAAAGACGGCTGCCGTTGCCGTCGCAGTCGCCCACCGTCGTCGACACCGCACCGCCGAAGAGCACCACTCGATCCCGCACCGAGTCGAAGGCCATGGCGTGCCGGAACCGAAACGCCGGGTCGCCATCCCCTTCGGGGTCGACAGGATCTCGGCGGACCCAGCTGGCCCCATCCCACTCCCAGGTGCCGTGGCGAAACAGGACCACTCGTTCGCGTCTCGAGTCGTAGACCATGGCGTGCCGTGTCTTCCCGGACAGGCCGTCCTGGCCTTCGAGGGTGAGCGGCAGACGCTGTGTCCAACTTGCTCCATCCCACTCCCAGGTGCCACTGCAGATGCGACTGTCACCGCCGTCACAGTCGCCCTGACCCGCCACGTGCTCGCCTCCAAAGAGCACCACCCGTTGTCTCGCGGCGTCATAGGCCATCGCCAGGTCCGCCCTCGGCGTGGGCGCCGTCCGCGAGCCTGGGGCACGGCGTTCCCAACCAAGCCGCGCTGTGACGCGCAGGAGCGAGTCATCGTTGGAGAAGAGGGTCTCCGACGCCCCGACGTCCGCCGGGTTGTCCGTCCACGAACGGCGCCCCCACCATCGCCGAAGCTCGACGGTGTGTGGGTTCTCGGTCTCGCTGTCCGCGATCTTGCGTCCCATGGTTGCCGTCAGCGCAACGTCGCGTACGGCGGCCGCGCCTGGCGACACGTTCCCCGCACGGTCGGCGACTGCGATGAAGAGCACCTCGCCGGCTGACGACGGCAGCACGAAGCGAGAGGGCTCCGAGTCCGCACAGCTGGGTGAGCCGAAGCTACCCTCGTCGTCGGCGGCTGCGTGCGCGATCTCCCACGCTTCTTCGGTGTCCGGGCCGTCATAGACGAGGACCACGCCGTATGGCTCGACCGCGAGAGCCTCTCCATGCAGACAGTATGCCTCCCTTCCCGTCGTGCTCTCGCACCCCCACGGGATGCGCGTGTAGACGATGTGCCCGGGCTCGTCGACCTTGGGCAGGCCGGGCCCGCCGGTGTCAACGATGAAGGACACCGGCAGCTCGAGGCTCGCCGGTGGGGCCGGGTTGCCAGCTCGGTCCCTCGCCTCGAGCTCGATCTTGTATTCGCCCTGGTCGTGGTCGAGGCCCTCGAGGGTGTGCTCGTAGGCGTAGCGCGACCCGGTGGAGCTCTCCGGCTTGAACGTGAGCGTCTCGGGCGTCTCGTCGTCGGGGCTTGTCGCTGTTACTTCCGGCGGCTTCGCGAGCGGTTCGTCGACCATGAACGACACCAGCACCCGGGTGCCGGCCGTCACGGCCTCGACGGATCGGAGCACGTTGGTGTCGGCTGGAAAGAGCTGCACCTCCGCGGAGCCCTCGACTATCCCCGGAGCCGTGAAGTCGTAGGTCACGCTCCCGACAACCTCGTTGGCGAAGTTGCCGGCGCCGTCCAAGAGCTCGACGACGACGGGCTTGGGGCCGTCGCCCTCGCCGCCGCCGGGTGTCACTGTGGCCGTGTACTCGCGGGCGTTCCCGGTCGCGGTCATGGCTCGTGGGGGACCGCCCAGCTTCAGGCGGGGGTATCCCGCTGCTTCGTCCTGGTCTTCGCTGGCTGTGGCGGTCACCTTGACAGGAGTGCCCGCGCGGGCGTGGGTGTGGGAGATGTCGAAAGCCCTCACCGACGGCGGCGTCTGGTCGACTCTGGACGCGGCAGTCGTGCCGGTGTCCGGGTTGCCCGCCAGGTCGGCGCCGCCCCTCACGGTGAAGCTCCAGCTGTCGTCCGGGTCCTGAGCATTCAGCGTGTGTGTCCATCTCCAGGCGAGGCCGTCCTCCGTCGGACCGGCGAAGCCCGCGCTTGCGTCCTTTCCCTTCGGGTCCGTGACCGTGAGCGATGGCGGCGTGCCGAGGATCTCCGTGGCGGTGTAGAGCACCCGAAGCAAGGCGCCCTCGCTGGCCGGATCGGGCGACACGTCGAGGGAGCCCGGCGCGACCACGGTGTCGAAGGTCAGCGCACGTCCAACTGCCTCGCTCGGGTTCCCGGCCAGGTTCTCGGCGCGCACGGTCACCGGCTTGTCGCCGTCGATCGTGTCGATGCCCCCGAGGGGCAGCTCGCAGCGGTATCGCCACTGCTCGACGAGGGTGCAGGGCTCCGTCTCGAGGGAGCCCACCCGCGCCTGGGGCGAGCCGTCGCGGAGCTCCTCGTTCACGGGGACGCTCAGCTCGATGCTCTCTCCTCCCGCCAGCGCCGCCGCGCTCACCCAGCACGGCTCCGGCTCGGGCGGGCAGGGCCTGCCCCCCACCGAGACCTCGATCTCGCCAATCTCTGGGGCCTCGCGGTCGAGCTCCAGCGTGCCTGCCGGAAGAGCCCCTGCTTCGTTTCCAGCCAGGTCGGCAGCACCGGTTGCCGTGAGTGCGTAGGCGCCGCTCTTGCCGAGGGCTCCGGCCGCGGACTCTGCAACGAAGGTGTAGGTGGCGGCCGAGCCCGGCGGCTGGGCGCGAAAGGTGATGGCGCCGCCCTCGACCGACAGCGTGGGCGCCTGCGCCAGCACCTCCGAGAAGGCCAGGGTCACGCGCACTATGCTGGAGACGTTGGCGACCGCCGGTGTCATCTCGATGCCGTCCGCAGGAAGCTCCGGCGCGCCGCGGTCGAGCACGACGTCGGTCACGTACGGCGCGGACGGGTAGCCCGCCTCATCTGCAAAGACCGCCACGACCTTGCGCTGGCAGAAGTCCTCACTTTCAGCGCAGGTCGGCTCGACGCCGCGCTCGAGGTCCCAGCCCGCAAGCAGGTAGGCGCGTGCTCCTTCCGCCACGTCTTCGTCTGGTACTGGCAGCTTGGCGAGCGTCAACCGCTCGGTCGCACCCTCCCGCAGGTCTACGAAGTTTGAGACCTGCACGCTCACACCGGTGTCGGTCCACAAAACCAGGTCGACCGTCGGCCTCGCCACCACCGACGGCTCTCCCCGGATCGCCACCCCCCCGGTCGCCGAGCCCACCCCGGGCGCCGCGACCATCTCCACCGCGACGTCCACTACCACGAGATCGCCCGGAGCGAAGGAGAAGGGCTTCGACTCGCCGTAGTACAGCACCCGGTCCGTCGCGGATGCCGTCGCTCGCAGCTCGACGACCACGATCAGGCCGTCGCCGTGAGGCACGCCCGCGAAGGGTAGCTCGAGCTTTGCGCCCGGCTCGTAGAGCAGCGGACCGGCGCTGGCCACGACCCTCCACGTTGCCTCGCCGCTGTCCGCCCCTTGCCGGATCTGCCCGCTCGCGTAGAGGGCCTTGCCCGGCGCCCCGTCCTCCCACGCAAAGCGCAGCGCCACCTGCCCCGGCTCCTTCGCGGCGCACGAAGCCAGCAGCACGACTATCCACAGCGCCAGAGCTCGGCCCGACATGGACCGAGTCTACACGATCCGCGGGCTCAGCTCCCCGGTGCTTCCGGCAGGTAGACGTGGAAGGTCGAGCCTTTCTCGAGCTTCGACTCCACGTCGATGGAGCCGCCGTGGATGTCGACGATCTTCTTGCAGATCGCGAGGCCCATGCCCGTGCCCTCGTACTTGTCGCGGGAGTGGAGGCGCTCGAACATCTCGAAGATGCGTTGCTGGTCCCGCGCCGCGATGCCGAGGCCGTTGTCGGAGACGGAGACCTTCCAGAAGCCGGGCTTCTTCTCCGCGCTGACGCGGATCTGCGGCTCGGCCTCCGGGGGCTGGAACTTCAAGGCGTTGCGCAGGAGGTTCTGGAAGAGGCGCTCGAGGTGGGAGCCGCGGCCCCAGACTTTGGGCATCGAGCCCACCGTCACGTAAGCGCCGGTCTCCGAGATGAGCACCCGCAGGCCCTCGAGGGCGTTGCCGAGCACCGGACCGAGATCCACGTGCTCCGGGCCGCCGTCACCAGCGTCGATGCGGGCGTAGACGAGCAGGTCGTCGAGCATGCCGGACATTCGCTGGGCGCCACGCTCGAGGAAGCCCAAGTAGTCGGTGAGGGTCCTCGCATCGAGCTCGCCCTCGCCCTCGCAGAGCGCCTTGGCCATGGTGGCGAAGTGGCTGACGGTTCGCAGGGGCTCGCGCAGGTCGTGGGAGGCCACGCGGGCGTAACGCTCGAGCTCCTCGTTGGATCGCTCGAGCTCCTCCATGCGCAGCTCGAGCTCGGCCATGAGGTCGGCGCTGCGCGCGTTTGCCTCCGAGAGGGCCTTGTTGAGCTCGACGATGCGCTCCCCGCTCAGCTCGATCTCGGCCATCAGCTCCGCGGCGTGGGCGTTGGCCCTCGCTACCTCGCGGGTGGTCAGGGCGAGCTCGTCGTTTCGGTCTTCGAGATCGGCCATGAGCTCGGAGGCCCGGGAGTAGGACTTGGCGAGGCGCTGGTTCAAGACCTCGAGCTCCGAGCGGCGGGCCGCGCCGGCCCTGGCCTCGCGCAGGGCCGCGTCGAGGTCGGCCTCGAGCCTCTCGACGCGTTCTCTGAGCCGCTTCTCTTCGTTGGTCGCCATCGGTCTAGAAGGTGATCACCTTGGTGTTGTCGCCGATGCGGTTGACGATGGTCGCGAGGCCCACGAGCTGGACCTCCTCGAGCAGCGTCCCGGTTACCTCCGCCTGGTCGACGGAGCAGTAGTACTCGCTGCAAGGCGCGCAGACGAGGATGTCTCCGCCGAGGGCCGTGAACTGCTCGATGTACTCGTCGAGCGACTCGAAGCCGCCGACCTCCACCGCCTTGGCGGCGCCGCGCATGCCCCAGACGGTGCCGTCCATGGTCAGGTAGATCGACACGCTGCGGTTCATGGCCAGGGCCGCGCAGCCCCACGAGAAGGCGAGGGTGGCGCGGGTGCCGCGGTCCTGCTTTCCCGTGGTCAGCACGATCATGGTGTCGAGGTCTTTCGGCATGTTGGAACCCCGTCTCTGTGGTCGGGAGCGCTTAGATGAAGAGCACCACGCGGCTCTTGAAGGCGTAGTCCAGGAAGGTCGCGACGCCGCAGCGGTTCATCTCCTCGCCGTCTTTGAGCTCGGCGCAGGTCAGGCCGAAGAGCTCGGTTGAGGTGTCGCAGACGTGCAGGTGCCCGCCGAGCTCCTTCACCTCTTCGAGCAGGACGTCGATGTCGTCCACGTTGTGCTTCTTCATCAGGCGCTTGAGCATGGCCTTGCCGAGGCCCATGAAGTGCATCTTCGAGAGGTGGGCCTCGGACGCTCCGGCGGGGAGCATCGAGCCGAGCATGTTCTGCGCGAAGTCCCGCTTGGACTCCGGGTCCTTTCGGGTCGCGTCGCGCAGGGCGCTCACCCCCCAGAAGGTGAAGAAGATGTGGACCTCTTTGGCCATGGCCAGGGCGCCGCAGGCGATGGTCAGGGCGGCGAAGAGGCGGTCCCACTCCCCCGAGAAGCAGATGATGCTGACCATCTCGGAGCCCTCGCTCGCGCCGGAGCGCCTCTCCAGCTCCGCTATGCGCGCTTCGAGCGCGGCGATGCGGTCGGCGGCCTCCGGAGAGGGCGGCCCTGCTCCGTCGCTCATGATGCGTCTCCTGAAGGAAGCTCCACGACCGCGGTGACCATGGCGCCGTCACGGTCGAGGTTCACGAGCGTAGCGCCCGCGTTCTCGCACCACGCCTGCACGTCGCTCTCGAAGGCGAGGTCGTCGGCGTGGACCGTGAGCACCGTCCCTGGGGGCGCGCGGCGCGCGGCCTTGGCGATCTCGATGATGGGCCGCGGGCACTTCATCCCCAGGCAGTTCAGCTCCGTCGTCTCTGGCATCTCACCCCTCCGGGGGATCGGGAGGATCGGCTGGCTCGCCTGTCGGTCTAGGACCATACATCTCTCCTGGGGATCGACAAAGGCCTCGGCCTTCGTTTCTCCTCTCAGAAGTCGAATATCGGCGGCAGACAGCCTGTCTGAAGGTTTTGATCGCGGTCTATGGTGCTCACGCAGCTGTACGACTCGGCCACACGACACGCGGGGAAGCCGTCTCCGCAGCGCCGCAGGCAGGCCGTCCGGCCCGGGGTGTATGGGTCGTTCATGCAGAAGGCGTCCGGGCCGCAGTCCAAGTTGTTGACGCAGCCGATTCGCGTGCAGGTCCCGTGGGGCCACTCCATGGCGCACCCGAGGTCGCCGGCGCAGTCCTCGAAGTCGTCACAGCCTTCTCCCGCTTGCGCGGTCCCCGCGACGGCGCAGCGTCGGCCCTCCACCAGCCACTTGCAGCGGTAGCCCTGGGTGTTGCGGCAGTCGAAGTCCGTCAGGCAGTCGGCGAGGCACAGCTGGTGCTTGCCCGCGAGGGGCATGCCGGTGGCGGCGCAGGAGTGCCCCGAGGGGCAGGCCAGGTCCGGGTCGCAGATGTCGATCTGGCAGCTGCCCTCGTTGCAGACCATCTTGGTGGGACAGTCCCCGGTCCGCGAGCAGCCGGCGTCGATGCCCAAGACGACGCGCCCCGCGTAGTCCGCGGCGAAGTCGCCGAAGGGCTGGACGACGAGGCCGTAGGTGCCGGGCTCGGGGAGCAGGAAGAAGAGGGTCTCGCTCGTGCCCGAGCCGGCGGCCATCGAGAGCACCCCGTTGGGGCCCTCCAGGATGAGGTCGAGGTCGCCCTCGCCTTCAAACGCGAGGGTGGCCTTCATGGTCTGCTCCACCGGGGCGACGACGCGAATGTAGTCCCTGTCGTGAGGACAGATCGTGCCCTCGAAGGTGCCGTCCTCCGCCGGGGCCCGCGCGGTCTCGAGCACGTTGTCCGGCTCGTGCTCGTCGTTGACGCAGCAGGCCTCCGGAGCGCGCATGACGTCTACCCGGTAGGGCGTGCCCGAGCTCGAGATGAAAGGAAAGACGCGGATGAAGATCTCGTGGCCGGCCTTCAGGCACACCGAGGCGGTCTCGGGCATCTCGAGTGAGGCGGAGCGCACGAGCACCTCGCCGGCCGCGTCGAGAAGCTCGATGTCGAGATCGTGGTCGACCTCGAACTCCCCGACCGTGACGTCGACGCGCGAGTCCTCGTCGGTGCTCACGCGGTAGAGGTCCTCGTCGTTCGGGCACACGGTGCCGCCCAGGCCTGCTTCGGTGGCGGGTGCGGACAGGAGCGGCGTCGCCAGGTCGGGAGTGTCGTTGGGCTC
>CAZQPP010000002.1:38693-42795 GCA_964594295.1 uncultured Myxococcales bacterium
AGTCCCCCCGCGCCGGCCGCCGCCGCGTGCGTATCGTTGGGCTCGTGGGCGTCCGTCAGGCAGCTTTCGCCATCAGGCCCGCCGGGCTCGGGGTCCTCCTTCTGCAGCCCGCAGGCTGTGGCGAGGTCGCCGCAGGCGCCTGTCGCGCGCCCTTCCACCGAGGTCACGCTGTGACACACCGAGGGCGGACAGCCGCTGCAGCGCCCGAAGCAACGGCCTCCGTCCCTCCAGGCCACGCAGAGCCCGCTCTGGCAGGTCGCCGACGCAGTGCAGAGCTCGCACTGCTTCGCCTTCTCAAAGGCGAGCCTCGCGAGGAAGGAGAGCACCGGCGTGTCGGTCCGGTGGTCGCAGAGGGTGCCGCTCTCGTCGTCGTTGTCGGTCACCGAGACGAAGAACCAGACCGTGCGCTGCTCGGTCGGGTCGAGGGCGAGGGGCGGCACCTGCGCCCGGTAGTGATCGGGCGCGCCGTCCGCGGCGGGCTCGAAGAGCACCTGCTTCATGGTCGTCACGTCGACGGTCGTGAGGCTCGGCGGCTCCTCGGTCGTGTAGTAGAGCAGCGGCGCCTCTCGGATGCCCTTGTCGTCGGTGGCCGAGATGAGGACCGGGTAGCCGGCCGAGGACTCCACCACCTGGCCGTCGCCCGGGGAGAGCACCCCGACGGTCGGAGCATGCCCCGGGCAGCCCGCGCGCGCCGGCGTGCGCAGGACGACCACGTAGTCGTGCCTGGTAGGCTCGTGCTCTCCGTCGTCGGCCTCCATGGCGATGGTCCAGCGTTGGGTGCGTTCGCTCTGCGCCGAGGTCGGGCACCACTTGAAGCGCGCCCGCTTTGGGCCCTCGCGCTCGAGCAGGGCGCCGTCGGGCAGGGGCCTCGCCGGCCGGATGGCGACCTCCGAGGAGTCGTCGTCTTTCACCTCGACGGCGAAGCGCACGCAGGGCGTCTTAGATGTGTCGAAGGTCCCCCCCGCGCCGGGTCTGAGGAAGATAGGCGCTGCCGCCTCGTTGGCGGTGACGGTGACGACCACCGCCTCCGAGTCGTCCCCCGCGCTCGAGCGGATCGTGAACGTGAGCTCGTGGGGCCCCTCGTGGCTCGACAGCGGCGTCCACAGGAACTCCCCGCCCTCGGGCGTGCCCACGAGGCTCGAGACGCTCTCGAAGGCGGGCATGCCTTCGGGAGGCGTGACCTCGTAGGAGAGCTTCAGGCCGGAGGGGTTGTTCACGTGCAGGGCGAGACGCAAGGTGTCGCCCACCGCGACCGAGGCGGGCCTGAGCGGCAGCAGATCGGGCCTCTGGTCGCTCTCGCCGCACGAAGCCGGGAGCAGCAGCAGGATCGCCATCAGCGCGACCGGGAGCGAGGAGCGTGGCGTTCGTGGGTATGTGTTGCTCAAGGTGGGGGCATGCTTCCACTTGGAGTGCGCCCGAGCAAGCTTGGCCGCACGGTGGAAACAAATCAGAGGACCGACCGTTACCAGCACGTGCTCGAGCTTGACGTTCACGGCGCCAACACCGGCAGCGACCTGAGTGATCAATGAAGAAGACAGGGGGGAGAAAGACCATATCCAGGCGCACGCTGATCGAGTGGATCGGCAGCGCCGCCGTGCTCAGCCTGTCGTCACCGCTGATAGCGGCCTGCGCGAGGCAGGGCTCGGTCGCCCCACCGGGTGCTGCGTCCGAGCCTGACGCGCTCGCCGCGTCGGGGGGAACGGACGCCGCCACCGACACGGTCGCGGCCCCGGCCACCCAAGGCGGCTCCGCCGCCGATAGTGACCCGGGCACGGCCACGGACTCGGGCCCGGCCACCGACATAGCCCCGGCTCCCCAAGGCGGCTCCGCCGCCGAGACGACAGGCGGCTCCGCCGCCGATAGTGACCCGGGCACGCAAGGCGGCTCCGCCGCCGAGAGTGACGCCGACAGCGCCCCGGACTCCGCCACCGGCCCCACCTCCGCCCTCGACACCACCTGCGACACCGGCCTCGCCGCCGGCTCCACCGACACCCACTCCGTCTTCGAGGGCTGGGGCGAGCGCACCGTCGACCCCCAGGAGCTCGCCGACCTCCTCGCGGGCTGGGAGCTCTCCATCGAGGGCATGGTCGAGAACCCCGTGCGGCTGGGCTTCTGCGACCTCCTGGAGCTCGGCCTCCACTCCCAGGTGACCGACTTCCACTGCGTCGAGGGCTGGTCGATCTACGACGTGCCCTGGGACGGCGTCCCCCTCTCCGTGCTCCTCGACATGGTGCGCCCCAAGGCCTCGGCCACGCACCTGAAGATCCTTTGCGAGACGGGGAAGTACACCGAGAGCCTCGCCCTCGACATCGCCCGCGAGCCGAAGAGCATCCTCGCCCTCGGCATCAACGAGCACACCCTGCCGCTGAAGCACGGCTTCCCGGCGCGCGTCGTGGTCCCCCGCCTGCTCGGCTACAAGAACCCCAAGTACGTCACGGCCATCGAGCTCGTCGACTACGAGCACGAGGGCTTCTGGTCGGCCTACGGCTACCCGGTCGCGGGCCTCGTACCCGAGGGGCGGCTCCGGCCCGGCAAGTTCTGAGGGCTCTAAAGCTCGACGCTCCTGGTCCGATATCCGGGGCGACCGGAGCGGTGTGCTCGGTCGACTACCCCCAAGCAGTGTCCCTGGATGCGTACCCGCTCGAGCCCAGTCCGTAGCCTCACCCCCATCTTCCTCTTCGTCACCCTGGCCGTGGGCGCTTGCGGCGGCCAGTCCGGTGACTCCTCAGGACCAACGCGCCTCGTGGAGGCCGACGCCGAGGAGCAGGGTACGGCCGGCGGCGACGCCGTCACGCCTCGGGAGGAGGACGTCGCCGGCGACGTGCTCGCGCCCTTCGAGCCCACCGATCCGGGCGGGGGTCCGGGGGCCGCGGGCCCCGTCGACGTCGCGTCCGAGGCAATGAACGGGGACGGGGCGCCGGAGATCGACACGCCCGCCGGTCTCCCCGACAAGGGCGGCCCACCGGTCGGCAGGGGTGACTGCGACGGACGCCCATACGGAGCCTCGTGCCCCTGCGAGCAGCACGACGACTGCCACTCGGGTTGGTGTGTCGAGTCCTGGCTCGGCAAGACCTGCGCCTCCCAGTGCATCGACTCCTGCCCGCCC
Source organism: uncultured Myxococcales bacterium (assembly GCA_964594295.1). Classification (GTDB taxonomy): domain Bacteria; phylum Myxococcota_A; class UBA9042; order UBA3505; family UBA3505; genus CAZQPP01. The sequence goes on from CAZQPP010000002.1 coordinate 41,800, forward strand.
GGTTGGCGTTGCGCCCAGATGGATCTCGCCGGGCCCGAGACGCCCTTCCTCTGCCTGCCGTGGCACCAGCGGCTGTGCCGCCCGTGCAGCGAGCACGAGGACTGCCGCGCCGCCGAGTCGAGTGGGGACGAGTACTGCCTCTCCTTCGGCGACGAGGGCAGCTTCTGTGGCTCGCCCTGCACCATCGAGGGCAGCGAATGCCCCCGCGGATACAACTGCGAGGAGGTCGTTCCTCCGGGCACCTCCGCGGCGGTGGCCCAGTGCATCCCCACAGAGGGCGTGTGCGAGTGTCCGCCGCCGGCTCGCGAGCTCGGCCTCGAGACCGCATGCGTGGGCGACACCGGCGCCGGCATGTGCGAAGGCACGCGGCGCTGCACCGCTGACGGGCTCACGGCCTGCGAGCCTTCTTACTCCGGGAGCAGCTGCGCCGATCTCTGCACGGTCACCAGCTGCTACGCCGACGGGAGCTGCGACACCGAGCTCGCGGAGGGCTGGTGCCTGATCGAGGGAGCGTGCTACCGCGACGGCGCGGAGCTCGCCTCCAACTCATGCCTCGTCTGCGATGTCTCCGCGACGACCTCGGGCTGGACTCCGCGCAGCGATCACCCCTGCGACGACGGCGACCCCTGCACCAGCGCCGACGCCTGCACCGGAGCCACCTGCGCCGGCACTCCCTACTCGTGCGACGACGGCCTCGAGTGCACCGGCGACGTCTGTGACGGGCAGGGCGGCTGCAGCTACGACGTCGCCCCCGCGACGTGCCTCATCGAAGGGCTCTGCGTGGAGGCGGGCGCCGTCTCCCCGGACGACGACTGTCTCGGCTGCGCGCCGGAGGTCTCGGTCGAGGCCTGGTCGGACCTCGAGGGGCGGGGCTGTGACGACGGAGACATCTGCACGAGCGGGGACCGCTGCACCGGCGGAGTCTGCGCCGGCACGGCCTACTCCTGCGACGACGGCCACGAATGCACCACGGACTCCTGCGACGGCGGCGGTGGC
>CAZQPP010000002.1:42805-61681 GCA_964594295.1 uncultured Myxococcales bacterium
CGCCGACGCCCCCTATTGCCCCTGGGCCGCCGGCGCGGGGGGGGGGGGCTGCACCCCCGCGGGGCCCCCGGGCCGCTGCCTCGTCGGTGGAGCCTGCTACGAGGCGGGCGACGAGGACCCGGCCGACGCCTGCCGGATCTGCGTGCCGGCCCGCGATCCGGCGACCTTCTCGGCGACGAGCGCCAAGGTCTGCGACGACGGCGACGCCTGCACGGGAGACGGCGCCTGCGCCGAGGGCACCTGCGTCGCCGGGGTCAAGATCGCCTGCGACGACGGCAACCCCTGCACCGACGACGGCTGCGACACCTACATCGGCTGCTTCGCGATCCCCAACACCGCGGCCTGCGACGACGGCGACCCGTGCACGGTGGAGGACACCTGCACCGCCAACCAGTGCGCCGGCGAGGCCATGGCCTGCGAGGACGGTGAGCAGTGCAGCTACGGCCGGTGCGTGCCCCCCTGGAGCCAGGAGGTCGTCGTGGCGCCCGACGCAGCCTACGCCGCCAGCATGCCGCGCGTCCTCGCCAACCCCAGCGGCGGCTACGCGGTGATCTTCCACGGGGAGCAGCAGAGCCCGCCCGAAGGCTCCTCGGGCCACGGCGTCTGGATCGTCACCTACACCGCCGCCGCGAGCCTCGAGACCTCGCCGGTGGAGGTGAGCCAGGCCAGCTCCTCCCGAGTCGACTGGGGCCGCGGCGCTACCGTCGACAGCCAGGGCCTCTACCGCGTCGCCTGGGCTCAGGAGCAGCCCGACCACGAGGGGGTGGAGGTCTTGATCGCAGGCTTCGACGCCGGTCTCTTCCGGCAGGGCCGGCAGCACATCCCCAACCCGTGGGAGGGCAAGGGCGACCAGACCGACCCCGTGCTTGCGACCCTCTCGACGGGCACCTTCGTAGCCTTCCGCTCCCAGCAGTACTCCGGCTGGTACGACAACTGCTGCGCCCACTGCAGCTGCTCGGCCCCTACCTGGCTCGGCGACACGCACCACCTCTTCACCCGCTTCCTGACCCCGACCGGCCCCGGCGTCGCCCAGGTCGACGAGATCAACCACGCCGACGACTGCTGCAACACCCACGGGGTCTATGTCGCCGACGAGGTCGACCACGCCCAGCTCGTCGCGGCCCGCGCGGCGGGGGCCATGGTCCTGCTCGCCTCTCGCGCCACTCGCAGCGACGGCCACACCTGGCTGCGCGTGGACAGATGGGACGTGGCCGGCAACAAGAACGGCGGCGCCACGACCCCGCAGACCCTCCTGGCCTCCCGCGACCCCTCGCTGGTCGCCTGGGGTGACGGCAGCAGCCTCCTGGTCTGGACCGAGGGGGACGCCGACGGCGCCGACGAAGGTGTCGTGGCGATGCCCCTCGACGCCGACGTGAAGCCCGTCGAGGACCAGCGTTTCCAGGTCAACACCTACACCATCGGCGCCCAGCAGCGCCCGTGGGTGGCCAAGGTCGGCGAGGGCGTCGTGGTCGTCTGGGAGTCCTGGTGGCAGGACGGCAGCGCCAGCGGCATCTTCGGCCAGCGCCTTGTCAAGGGCGAGGACGGCGCCTGGCAGGCCAAGGGCGAGGAGTTCCCCGTCAACCTCGTCACCGAAGGGAGTCAGCTCAACCCGACGGTGGACCGCCTCGGCCCCGATCGTTTCGTGGTCGCGTGGCAGCACCAGGTCGGCGCGAGCCCGTCCGAGGTCAGGACGCGGGTGCTGAGCTGGTAGCGGCCGGACCGCGCTACCTGCGCCGACCCCGCCGCTGCTGCGACAGCCAGTCCAACACCCGGGCCGGCATCATGTCGCGGTTCTGTGGGGTCACCTCGCGGAGCTGTGCGCCCCGGTGGCGCTGCACCTGCTCGATGAATCCCGTCCCGCGCGCGGCGACGGTGGCCACGACGGTGCACTGGGCGTCGATGAGGTCTCTCACCGCGGCCACGAAGTTGTGGCTCAGGCACTCCATCTTGCCGATCTCGTCGACGAGGTAGACCGCGTCCCGGTCCACGGGCTTGAGGGTGCTCTGCACGACCTCGTTCAAGGCGGGGATGTCCACCCCGTAGCGCCCGATCCGCTGGCGGGAGCGGTTGTCGACGTGGGCGAGGGTGGCGATCTCGCCGTCGAGGGTGTGCAGGCGGAAGCCCACCCGCTGGCCTCCGCTCCTGATCTCGCGGGTCAGGAAGCCTCGGAGAGGGCGACCCTCCGCCTCGTTGGCCACCTGCTGGAGCACCGTGGTCTTTCCGACGCCGGGGACGCCGGTCAGGAGCAGGACGTGGGGCGCGGGCGGGCGGCCGGACTGGCGACCCGAGGAGCGGCCGGACGGGCGGCCGCCGGGGCGTCCCGACTGTTGGCCGGAGGGGCGCTTGCGTGGTCTGCGAGGAGGCATGGGGCGCGTACCATATCAGCGTTCGGCGCTCCGAGTCTCGCAGACCTGGCCCGCCAGCACCGGGCCGATCACACCATGGGCTCCGGTCTTCCCGACGCCGGCGGGGCCTTCCGGCCGCTCTCGAGGAGGCGGTAGCCCCAGTCGAGGCGGACGAAGGCGAAGAGCATGAGCACGATCAAGGCGAGGAAGCCGGCGGCGAGCAGCACGCTCCGGCTCTCCCGCTCGAAGATGCGGCCCTGGCCCACCGGCGGCATGGTGTCCGGCTGCAGCGGGAAGTCGTAGCGCTTGGCGAGGTCGTTGATGCGCCTGAGGTTGATCACCGGGACGCCGTTCTGGGCGAAGCGGGTCATGATGGAGTCGATGGGAGAGGAGCCGCGGGGCGCGCTGCGGTTCAGGCCCGGGCGGAACATTCGCTTTCCCGCGTGGGTGCCCACCGACGAGGTGCCGCCGCCGACGTTCACGTAGGCCTTGAGCTCCTCGTCGGCGGCGTGCTCGTTGTAGATCTCCCAGCGCCTCTCGACGCTCTCGACGTAGTTCCGCACCTTCAGGACCGGCACTCGCCCGCGGTCGACGGCGGCGTCGAGCAGGACGCGCCCGCGCTTGGTCAGGCCGAGGGCCCGGTCGTCGATGCCCCCGCGGGAGATGGCCACCGAGCGGTGCGAGAAGATCCGGCGCCCGTGGAGCACGCGTTCCATCTCGGGCCACATGAAGTCGGCGTGGTTCGCGCCCCACTGGGAGGCCCCCGCCGACGAGATGATGACGGGCTGGAGCTTGAGGGTCTCCACCGCCGCGAGCACGGCCACGTTGACGGCCGGGAAGGAGCCGGTGAGCCCCAGGGCCACCCGGTCTCCGGGCTCGACGCCGGCGCGCAGCAGGTAGTGCAGCACGAGGGCCGCGAAGTTCGGGTTCACCGAGGTGTACTTGGCCGGCAGGTAGCCGGGGTTGGTCGTGACCGGGGTCAGCAGCTCGCCGATGAGGCCGGACTCGCTGGGATCGGTCTCGGGGTCGATGGCGATGTTCCGCTTCAGGCGCTCGTCCTTGAGCACCTCGAAGGCCCGCTTTGCGAGGCGCGAGGCCGCGATCTTCTCCTTGTAGTGGGGCTGCCGCTCCCGGACGCGGAAGGTCTCGAGCGAGGCGGTGCCGCCCACGGAGATGAGCGCGAGCAGGGCGAGGAGGCGGGCGGAGACCCGCTGGGGGCGCCAGTAGACCTTCTGCATCAGGGGAGCTCCGAGCCGACGCCCAAGACGAGGATCAGGCGCACCACCGATGAAGACACCATCAACGAGCAGACCGTCTCGAATACCCCCTCCCGGTCCATCCAGATGCCGATGAGGCCCGGGATGATGAAGCCGATGACCGCGAAGCCCGAGTCATCCCCTTCGGTGAAGCCCCGGACCAGCATGCTGACGAGGTAGCCGATGAGGATCATCAGGGCGGTGCGCCGGCGCCCGTAGACGATGAGGAAGGTGGAGAGGGCGCGGACGACGCCGAAGGTGAGCAGGCCGCCGCCGAGGGTCAGGGCCACCGTCAGCGGCTCGGTCAGGTAGAGGGCGAGGTAGCCCGGCACGATGAGGCCGCCCGAGGCCAGCCCGAAGAGCTCGGTGAAGGTCAGGCCGACGAAGAGGCCGATGCCGACTGACAGTGGGAGGAGCTCGGTCATGAGCGGGTCCTCGGCTTAGCTCGGTTGGCGAAGTAGCGGACGAGGTCGAGCCCCTGGCCGCCGATGTTGCCCATGCCCACCACGAGGGTGGAGGGCCCGCAGAGCCCCAGGATGCTCTCGAAGATCTCCGCGGGGCGGGGGGTCTCGGCGTAGACGAGGCGCGAGACGTCGAAGCCGGCGCGGGCGGCCACCCGGCTGAAGAGGTATGCGCCGGTGCCCATGAGCACCACCCCGTCGGCGTCGTGCCAGAAGGCCGTCTCTCCGGCGAGCTGGACCGTGCGGTGGGCGCGGTCGGCGCGCAGGTTGAAGACAGCCACGCGCTGCTCGACGTCGGGGGCCAGATCCCGGGCGAGGGCCCAGATCTGTGCCGAGGACTCGGGGTCGTTGGCCGCGAAGGCGTTGACGAAGACGATGCGGCGCCCGAAGATGTCGGCCTCGTGGACGGTCATGGCGCCGGGGTCCGGCCGCGCCGTCCACATGCCGGCCAGCGCGGGCTCACGGCCGACACCGAGGTCTTCGAGCACGCGCAGCGCGAGGGCCACGTTCTCGGGGTGCTCGGTGTAGGCGAAGCCGCGCAGGTCCTCGTCTCCGATCGTCTCCACCTCGTGCTTTCCCACGGCGACCAGGCGCGTGCCGCGGTCCTCGCACGCCGCCCGCAGGATCGGCAGGTGGCGCTCCTCGGCCGTGTACAGCACCCCGCCGACGGGGATCATGCCGGCGAGGCAGCGCGCCACGTCGGCGTCGGTCGGTCCCATGATCTCGATGTGGTCGGGGCGCGCGTTGGTGATGATGCCGTGGGTCGCCCTGACGAGCTTGCTCTCGCTGATCCAGTGCAGGGCCGGCTGCAGCGCCATGCACTCGACGATCAGCGCCTCCGCCTTCAGGCCCGCGGCCGCTTCGACCACGCGCCGCTGCTCGATGATGTTGGGGCCGGCGGGGCGGAAGACCGGAACCTCCCTGCCGTCGGGGAGGATGGTCCGCGGGATGGTCCCCGTCGTCTTGGCCACCGTCGTGCGCCCGGCCTCGCGCAGCGCGGCCGCGAGCAGCCGCGTGACGCTGGACTTGCCCCGGGTCCCCGCCACGTGCATGCGCATCGGGATTCGGCCGAGCAGCCGCCGGTGCCGCGTAGCCTCCAGCGCGCTCAGAGAGACGAGCGCCAGGGTCGCGGCGGACAAGAGCTCCAGACCGGTCATGCGTCCTCACACCCGTGGCCCTCGCCGGCTACGCCCGCGACGGGTGGGTTGTCAAGCAGAACGCGCTCCTCCAGGACCACCGCCTGGATGCGCCAGAGCCCAGGAATGGCTCGCGCAAAGGCGCAAAGGCGCAGAGCAAGACCTGCCCGGATCCCTTCCTTGGAGGTGCCGGCCGGCGGGGCGGTGTCGGTCTCGGGCAGGACTGCTTCGGCGAGCAAAGCGAGCCCTCTTGGCGTCTTTGCGACTTGGCGCGAGACTCAATGGCGGCGAGTCTGGGGCCCTCAATGCCGGCTCTCCGGTGGATCCCCGGGCCGCGGCGCCGGGGCGATCCGCTCGTCGAGCAGGCCGAAGGCGTAGGGCAGGATGTGGAGCTGCCGGGAGAGCATGAAGTGGCTGTCGGGGCGGCAGACCCAGGTCACGGGGACCTCCTCGACGCGGTAGCCGCGCCACAGCGCGCGCAGGAGGATCTCGGCGTCCCAGAACCAGGCGCGTCGCTTGTCAGCGCCCCTGCGCATCTCGGGGAGCAGGGCCTGGAGCACGGGGTGCCGGAAAGCCTTCAGCCCGCACTGGTGGTCGTGGATGGGCGAGCGGAAGATGACCTGCAAGAAGCGGTTGTACGCGACGCTCATCACCCGCCTCGGCAGCTTGCGGGTCGCGCTCGAGTCCCGGAGGTAGCGGCTGCCCACCGCGACGTCGGCGCCCTCCCGGATGCGCGACAGCACCCGGCGGATCGAGTCGGGGTCGACCGCCATGTCGGCGTCCACGAACATCACGATCTCGCCGCGCCCCTCCTCCATCGCGCGCCCGAGGTTCTCCCTGAAGCTGGGCCCGGCCGGCGCGGCGAACAGCCTGACGCCGGGTTTGCGCAGGGCCTCGACCTCGGCGGCGGTGCGGTCGGTCGAGCCGTCGTCGACCACCACGATCTCGTGCGAGCTGCAGGCGCCGCCGAGCACCGTGTCGAGGATCGACACGGTGTGGGCGATCAGCCTCTCCTCGTTGTAGGCCGGGACGAAGCAGCTCAGCTCCGGCGCTGCAGCGCCAGCGTCCACGCCGCCATCGCCGGCCACTGCCGGGGCGCGAAGGCCAGGCTTGTCGTCAGGATGTTCTCGTGAGTGCATGCGCAGCCAGCGCGGTCGACGTGCCCGCGGGCGCGCTCCGCCGCCGCGGACCTCCAAAGTGCCTGCCACTGAAAGTCGAAATCTCGCAGGTTGCCCATCGAATGGTCAAGGAGCTCGCAGGGGTAGACGCTCCCGTCCGCGTAGACCACGGCCGCCTGCCGCCCGGCCGAGCAGGGCACGACGCGCCGCCCCTCCCGCGCCGTGCGCAGGATCGTCTCGCGGCGGACCACGTTCTTGGCCGTGTTGAGCCTGGCCCCGAGGAAGCCCGTGTAGCCGGGGTAGCGGCGCTGCCGGATGCGCTCCTCGAGGGCGCGGGCCACCTCCTCGTAGCGCTCGAGGCAGACCTGCGCCACGGCAGGATCCCGCGGCTCGCCGCGCACGAGGAAGGGCGCCCAGATCGGCAGATCGAGGTCGTCGAGCACGTAGCTCATGACCTCCATGGCGGAGTCCTGGTTGCGTGCCGAGATCACCGTCACGACCCCCACCGACAGGCGGGGATCTCTGCGAGCGTCGGCCTGCAGGACGCGGATCGTCTCCGTGGCGCGCTCGAACTGCCCGGGGCGCCCGCGGATCTTGTCGTGGAGCTCGCCGACCGCGTCGAGGGAGACGTTGATCGACAGGGAGACAGCGGGCGGGAGCTCGCTCAGGATCTCCGCCACGGCTTCGCGGATGGCGGCCGGGCGCCCGCCGTTCGTGGGGATCGCCAGCACTCGTGGTCGCGCATGGCGCGCGTAGGCGCGGGCGATCTGCGGGAAGTCTTTGCGCAAGAAGGGCTCGCCGCCGGTCAGGATGACGAAGTACAGAGGCGGCAGAGATCGAGCGATGCGAGTGAGCTCGTCCGCGCTGAGGTCTGTCGCCTCCGCATCCGGGCCGCGGCGCTGCCAGTCGAAGCAGTGGGCGCAGCGGCAGTCGCAGCGTGAGGTGACGAATTGCACGAGGAGCTCGGGCCCTGGGCCCCTCCGCCTGAGCACGCGCGTGCCCATTCGAAGCAGGTGGGCCAGCTCGAGGTCCACGCGCCGCATCAGGTGCTCCCCTTGGAGCGGCCCGAGCGCAGCCCCCCGATCAGGCCCAGGGCCGCGCCGGCTCCTGCGACCGGGTAGAGCAGGGCGCGCACGCACAGGTAAGCCACCGCCTCCGGGGCGCCGTGCTCGGCCGAGGCCTCGCGCAGGTGCTCTTTGAGGAGCAGGGCCAGGCCGGCCCACCCCGTGGCGGCGACGGGCAGGGCCGCGCCCGGCGCAAGCACCGAGGCTGCCGTCCCCCCGAGGGCCGCGGCGGCGAGCAGCAGCCCCAGGGCCTCTCCACCTCTCGTCGCTCCGTGGCTCCCGGTCGCCGCCGCGCGGTTGCGCGCCAGCACGCCTGCCCAGGCGCGGCTCTTCTTGAAGTCGTTGCTTATGAGCCCCGCGAGGTCGAAGCGGTGGAGGTGGCGGGCCCTGGCCTCGGGCACCTGGGCGATGGTGTGGCCCAGAGCGCTCAGGCGGAAGCCCAGGTCCATGTCCTCGACGGTGGCGCCGCGGGCGAAGCTGGCCTCGTCGAAGCCGCCGGCCGCCTCGAAGGCGGAGCTCCTGACCGCCCCGACGGCGGTCCAGAACCAGCGGATGCGCTCACCGGAGCGGGCGTGGTTGAGGCGCACGGCGAGGTCCTTCGCGCGGGACCACACCCCGAGGCCCGGGTCGCAGGGCGCGTAGACCCCGATGGCGGCGTCTGCTCCGGGGGGCGCGCCGAGGCGCTCGAGCAGGCGCGCGACGGCCGGAGGCTCGACGATGACGTCGGCGTCGACGAAGAGCAGGATCTCGCCCCGGGCCGCCTCTGCGCCGGCGTTCCTCGCCGCGGCGGCGCCTGTCTTGCCGGCATCGGGCGTCAAGACGCGCACCGCGTGCCTGGCGGCGATCTCCCTGGTCGCGTCCGTAGAGCCGTCGTCGGCCACGATCACCTCGGCGCGCCCGCCGCGCAGGCCGGCTTCGGCGAGGGACTCCTCGAGTGCCAGCAGGCAACGATCGAGGGTCGCCTCCCCGTTTCGCACGGGGATCACCACGCTGAGCTCGGGGTGCGATGCCGCCGCGCACCCGTCCTCGTCCCTCCGCTCCTCTGCTTCTCGGCCTTTCAAACCCTCCCCTCTGCGCCTCTGCGCCTCTGCACCTCTGCGTTGAAGATCTCTGGCCGCGTCAAGCCGTGCACCTCGCCTCTCATGTCGCCCCGTCCAGCAGCACTCGCCGCGCGACGGTCGGCCAGTGCCCGAGGCGAGCGAGGCCGGCGACGCCCCGCGGGCGGCCGTAGAAGGAGCGTACTCCGAGCTTGACGAGGGCCGCCTGCTCCTCTTCGCTCATCGAGTCCGGCACGAAGGGGCGCCCGTAGAAGCTCCAGCGCGTCTCGTCGCCGGTCAGGCACCCCGCTCGCTCGAGGTCTCCGGCCATGCGCGAGCCGGGGTAGAGCATGGCGGGGATGAAGGAGGCCAGGGTCAGCGGCAGCGAGCAGGCGAAGCGCACCGTCTCGCGCCCGTCCTCGACGGTCTCCCCCGGGAAGCCTATCTGGAAGCGTGCGCAGGCCTGCATGCCCGCGCGCCTGATCCTCTCCGCGGCCCCCGCCACCTCGTCGGGGTGCACGGGGCGCCCCTTCACGTAGGTCAGGACGCGCTCGACGCCGCTCTCGGCCATGAGCAGCACGCGCTTGCAGCCGGCCCTCGCGAGCAGGCTCAGCCTCTCGTCTGTGAGGTCGAAGCGCCCGAGGTAGATCGACCAGCGCAGGCCGAGGCGCAGCTTCACGAGGGCCTCGAGGAGGCGCTCTGCCTCGCTCCCCGGCCTGACGAAGACCGGATCGTCGTCCATGACGTTGAGGCTGCGCATGCGGCGCACCCGGGCCAGGAAGCTCCACTCCTCCAGGATCTCGTCGGTGGGCCGCCCCTGCCCGCCGCCCATCACCCCCATGGACACCGCGCAGAAGGCGCAGCTGCGCGCGCAGCCCGTGCTCGTGACGGTGGTGGCCCAGCGGGGGTGGTCGAGGAACAGGAGGTTGGGCGCGCCGTCCTGCCAGGGCACGCGCGCCGCGAGGCGGGAGGCCCAGCCGGGTTGGTGCCCGTCGACCTTCCCCGGGTGCAGCACGCCGCGGTCCCGGCCCTCGGCGCCTTCGATCCAGCGGCGCAGCGCGTCCTCGGCCGGGCCTATGAAGACCGCGTCGAGGGAGGGCTCCTCCTCCAGGAGGCGCTTGCCCCGGAGGGTCGCGTGGGGGCCGCCGGCCACGAGCCTCGCCTGCGGCAGCCTCCGCCTCAGCTCAGCGAGGAGGGCCCTCGCCTCGGCCCAGAGCGCGGTGACCACGGTGACGCCGACCACCTCCGGCCGCCGCGCGCAGATCGCATCGACGAGGCGTCCGCGCGAGACGCCGTGACCCTCGACTACGTCGGTGACGTGCCCGTGCCCCTCGAGGGTAGTGCCGAGGTAGTGCAAGCCCAGGCTCGGGAGCACGCCCTGACCGGAGATGTCCCTGCCGAAGGGGCGCCCGCGGCGCACACCGCCGGCCGCCGCGAGTCCGGCGTAGCTCCAGGGTGGTGTGCACAGGACGACCCGGGTCATGGTGAGTGTTCTGCCCTTTGCCGTGGTCCGCGCCTGGAGTATAGACGAGCACGGAATTCGAGCATAGACACGGCTTTTTGCGAGCGCCGCGCGGCGCCGGGAGCACTGGGACCTGGCAGGCGAGAAAACGGAGCGAAGCGCGATCGTAGTGGGGGCGGGAGTGTCCGGGCTCTTCGCCGCCTGGCGCCTGCTGCGCCACGGCATCCGCACGACCGTCGTCGAGCGCGCGCCGGGACCCGGGGGCCTGCTCGCGTGGACCAGGGTCGGCTCGGCCGACCTCGAGATCTTCTACCACCACCTCTTCGCCAACGACCGCCTCGCCCTCGACGCCCTCTCCAAGCTGGGCGTGCCGGTGGACTGGCAGGTCACCCGCACCGGCTTCGTCGGGGCCGAAGGGGCCGGCCCCGGCGGGAGCCGCGTGGCCGAGTTCTCCGGGCCCCAGGACCTGCTCACCTTCAGCTACCTCTCCCTGACCGACCGCGTGCGCCTCGGCGCCGCCCTCGCGCGGGTGTCCTTCGAGTGGCTGCGCCAGCGCGACGTGGCCGCCCTCGACGAGATCCCTGCCGGCGAGTGGGTCGCGTCATGGGGCGGCGCCCGCATCTACGAGCGCTTCTTCGATCCGCTGATCCGCAAGAAGTACGGCAGCGACACCCCCGATGTCTCCGCGGCCTGGCTCGTCGGTCGCCTCGGCATGCGCGCCGGCCGCGGCGCGGGCGGAGAGCGCCTGGGCTACCCGCGCGGAGGCTTCCGCGCCCTGGTGCACGGCCTCGCGGCGGCCGTGTCGCGTGAAGGCGGGGAGCTGCGCTACGGCGCGAGGGCCGATCGCCTCCTGCTCGAGGACGGCCGGGTGCGCGGCCTCCGCGTGGAGGACCCGGAGGGCGCCGGCCCCGAGGACCTGAGAGCGGACGCGGTCTTGACGACCTCCCAGCCCAGGTCCCAGGTCGCCCTGCTCGAGCGCTCGGGGGCCGACGCCGAGGTGGAGCGCATGCGGGCGCTGCCATACCAGGGTGCCTTCACCGTGCTGCTGGGCCTCGAGCGCCCGCTCACGGACATCTACTGGATCAACATCATGGACGCCGAGGCTCCCTTCGGCGCGGTGATCGAGCACACGAACTTCGCGCCGGTGGAGCCCTACGGCGGGCCGACCGTATACCTGGCGAGCTACCCCGATCCCGGCGATCCCCTCTGGGAGAAAGGGGACGACGAGGTCATAGAGATCTTCGGCGGACACCTGCGCAGGCTCTTCGAGAGCGCGCGCGACAACCCTGTTCGCTGGGCCAAGGTCGCCAGGACGAACGAGGCCAGCCTGATCTACCGCTGCGGTGTCGCGCGCCTGCTCCCGCCACGCCGGGCGCCCCTGCCGGGGCTCTATTACTCGGGCATGTTCAGGGTCTACCCCAAGCGCCCCATCAACCTGGTCGGCGGCGACGCCTGCGCGACCGCGGACACCATCGCGGCCGACCTCTCCGGCCGCCCGGCCCCGGCCGAGAGCTGGCTCCCCGACCGGGTCGAGCCGTGATCGGCGCGCTGCGGCGCAGCGCCGACCTCGCGTCGCTGGTCCTCGGCACCGCCCGGGCGCTGGCGCGTCACCGCCTGCTCGGCGTGCCGGTCCCGCTCAGCCTCACCCTGGCGCCCACCAACCGCTGCCCGGGCCGCTGCTCCTACTGCGGCATCTGGGAGAGCCGGCAGGAGGGCGAGCGGCCGCCGGCCTTCTGGACCAGCCTGCTCCGGGATCTCTCGGCCGCGGGCGCTCTCAGGATCGGCCTCACCGGCGGAGAGCCGCTCGCCTACGAGGGCACGGCCGAGGTGGCCGCCGAAGCACGCCGGCTCGGCATGCTCGTCACCATGGGCAGCAACGGCCTCCTGGTCCCGGAGCGCCGCGAGGTGCTCCGCCACCTCGACTTCTTCACGGTCTCCCTCGACGGCCGACGTGAGATCAACGACGCCCAGCGATTCGAGGGCTCCTACGACGCCGCGACCGCCGCCATCAGGGTAGCGCGCGAGCAGGGCACGCGGGTGTGGCTGACGACGGTGGTCACGCGCGCGAGCGCGCCGCACCTGCCCGAGTGGCTCGCCTGGATCGCGGAGAACGACCTCCGGGTGAACCTCCAGCTGCCCTTCCACCCCGAAGGCTACTGCTGCCGCGACAACAGCATGATCTACCCGGAGCCCGAGCAGGTGCGGGAGATCCTGAAGCTCGTCCGCCCCCACGCGCGCCCCGGCGGCCTCGTTCTGAACAGCCTCGCCTACTGGGATCACGTGGAGAGGTGGCAGGAGCTCGGCTCGCGCCCACTCCCGAGAGGCGCCGGTCGCCCGGCCCGCCTGCGCCGCGTCACCCCATGCCTCGCCGGCCGCCTCTTCTTCCATGTGGAGCCCGACGGGCGCTTCTACGGCTGTACACAGCTCTCCGGCCAGGTGCGCGCGCTCGCTCCCGGACCGGAGGTGTCGCTGCGGAAGGCGCTTCGAGTCGCAGGAGACACGCCGTGCGTGACCTGCCTGTCGAGCTACGCCCAGGAGCAGTCCCTGCTCTTCGGCGTCGACCGGAAGGCGCTGCTGACCTGGGTGCGCGAGGTGCTCGCCGGCCGCTAGTCGGGCCTACGCGCTGCTCCCTTGCCCTTGCCCCCGGCGCATCGCGCGCAAGACACGAAGAGGCGCGGGCGAGACGCCGTGGCGCCGCGCCCGCGCCTGCGGGACGGGGGCTGTTAGCCGTTAGCTGTTAGCCGTTAGCCAGGCACCTGAGATCACTGCATTCCGGCTAACCGCTAATCGCTAACCGCTAATCGCTGCATCCTGAAACGCGAGTTTCAGGATGCACACTTGCTACCGCCCGTCGGGCCTTGGAGCGTTCGTGGTCTCAACTGGCTCGTCGCCGGGGCGGCACTCGGGGGCGCCGACGGCGCAACCGCAGCCCCTGCGTCCGGGCTTGTCCTCGGAGCTGGCGTTGTCATCGCCGGCCTCGCACTCGCAGGTCAGGTCCGCGTCGGGCAGCCGCCGCTCGCGGTCGCAGGAGCCGGCGGGGGGCTCGCCGCAGCGCTGGCGCCAGCCGCCGGTGGCGAAGCCGGCCCCGGGCTCGGCGCCGACGGCGTAGGTGCCCTGGAGGATGCCGAGCACGTCGCCGTCGTCGACACGCCAGTGGCCGCGGAAGACGCCGCCTTCGAGGCCCATGTCGGCGGGGAAGGGCCGGTAGGAGCCCCGCAGGGTGCCTTCGACGCTGCCGTCGTCGGCGAGGAAGAGGCCCTTGAAGCGCAGCTTGCCGTTCACCTCTCCCCAGAGGCCGACGATCCGGCCTTCGCGTTTGCCGTCAGCGCCGAGGTAGATGCCGCCGAGCACGCCGCCCTGCTCGTTCATGCGCTTCCAGCGCAGGCGGAGGGTCCCGTGGGGGCAGCCGTCCTCGGGGACGGTGTTGATGCTCAAGACGTTGCCGTTGTCGTCGGCGCGAAAGGCGTGGTGGTAGCCGTTGATCAGGTCGGCGAGGCCGATGGTCTTGGTGAAGTGCTCGGTCTCGAAGCTGAAGGTGCCCATGAGCGTCGAGGGCTCCTTCGGCGCGACGACGAGCAGGAGCAGGCCGTCGTGATGGGGGAGGGTCTTGGAGTCGAAGGCGACCGAGCGGGGGTCGTTGTCGGGGATGAGGCGGTCTTCGAGGTCGAAGCGGACCTTCCGCAGCACGCGGATGCGGGCGACGTTGCTGTGGATGCGGCCCTTCCAGAAGGCCACGCCCTCGGCGTCGCGGTCGACGATGGGCTTGCCCCAGGCGACGACCACGGCGCGCACGAAGGCGCGCTCCTTGAGCTCGGCGACGATCTCGGAGTCCTGATCGGGCGGGTCGCTCTCCTCGAGCGTGGGCTCCTCGTCCTCCTCGAAGGCGTCGCCGACGGCCTCGATGATGGCGCTCGGGTCGGCGTCAGGGGTGAAGCCGTCGTCCGCCTCGTCGTCGTCGGTGAGGGCGAAGCTGCCGACGCTGAGGCTCTCCTGCTCTCCGGTCTCGATGCCGTCGAGGGGGCCCTGCAGCTCGGTGTCGGCGCCGCAAGCCACGATCACGAGGGCCGTGGTGGCCGCGAAGAACAACAAGAGACCAACTTCCTTGGTTCGCTTGTTCATGGTTCTCTCCTGGGCATGAGCTGGGGTCGCCCTTAACAGGAGCAAGGCCCGTGCCATGGCCTTGGCGGTATGTAATGCCGTGTAAATACACAGCTTGATCTCGACGGCGGCGCAACGCCCCCGTGGCTGCGTAAACAGGCGGAGACGCCACCCGTCTCCAGCCGGAAACGCCCCGGGCGCCCTCCCGCACAAGGCGCCGCGGCCCCATGTCTGCAATAGCGGCTGAAGCTCAGGCCTTCTCTGACCGATAAGAGGAAGGAACGTTGAATGGATCTGCCCCCATCGCTGTGCTAGACCGCAAACCGTCTCGAATGGACGCGCGTGCAACAAAACGACGGATCGCCTGTCTGGCGATGCTGTCGCTCATGATGCCCACGCTGGGCCTTGCCCGGACGGGAGCGCCATCCGGTGGAGCAGGTGGCGGCGACTCGCCCGCTCGCACCGTCTTGCTGCGCCCGGTCGCCGGCCCCGGCGTGGAGGAGGCGGCCGTCGATCGCATCGCCGCCTACGTGGAGACCCTCCTGAGCATCGACGATCGTTTCGAGCTGCTCCCGGTCCGCCAGATGGATCGGGGCGCGAGCGGCGAGAAGGCCAAGGCAGCGTCGGCCGAGGTCCCCCGGAACAAGGCCGTCGAGAAGGCTGACAAGGACTTCTGGAAGGCGCGAGAGCTCATCGAGCAGGGCAAGCTCCGCAGGGCCACCGGCGTGCTCAAGGGAGTGATTCGGACCTACGCTCAGCGCTTCGCGTACATGGAGGACTTCTCCCAGCTGATCGAGGCCGTCTACGACGCGGCCGTCACCTTCCACGCGAGCGGGCACGCGGGGCTCTCGAAGACGATGCTCCAGATCCTCTACACGCTGCGCCCCGACACCGTGTTCGACCGGCGCAAGGTCCCGGAGGGCTTCATGAGCCTCGCCGACCGGGTCCAGGAGACCGTGGCGAGCAAACCCGGCGGTACCATGCGCATCACGACGCGGCCGGCGGGCGCCCGCGTGCTCGTGGACGGCGTGGACCACGGCGCCAGCCCCGTCGAGGTCTCCCTCGAGGTGGCGGGCACGCACTTCGTCGTGGCCAGGCTGCCAGGCTACAACCCGGCGGGCGAGAGAGTCAGGGTGCCGCCGCGGGGAAAGAGCAAGAAGGTCAAGCTGAAGCTCCGCAAGCTCAGGTCCAAGTCCAAGAGGAGGAAGAAGGCGAAGCGCCACGTGCGCCTCGAGGACATCGCGCCCCTCATCGAGACCGGCAACTTCGACCGCACGCTCCTCGGGATGCTCCGCGTCTTCGCGAAGCAGGGCCGCGCGGACTTCATCGCCATCTCCCACGTGGGCCGCTCGGGCCCGCAGCTCGTCTACTCGGCGTACGTCTACTCGGCCGCCGACCGCGTGGTCGTGCCGGCGGGGATTTTGAAGGTGCAGGCGAACCTCTCGAACCTGCAGATCGCCATGCTGCCCACGCCGGATCGCCTCGCCGCGACCATGGCGCACGTGCGCAAGAGCGAGGCGGTCAAGGGGATCCCGCGGCCCTGGCGCGCGCCGACCCACTCGAGGTCGCCGCACGTGGCGGTGGGCATTCCCGCGCCGGTCCCGTCGTCGCGCCCGAGGCCGCCCTCCCCGGCTCCCGTCGTAACTCCCGTGCCGGAGCCCTCCCCGCGGGCGGTGCAGCCGGCGCCTCCCATCGGCCCCATAACGAGTGAGACCGCGGACGAGGACTCGAGCATCTTCTCCGAGTGGTGGTTCTGGGCCGCGACCGTCGCCGTCGTCGGTGGCGGAGTCGCCGCGGCGGTGCTCCTCTCGGACAGCGGCTCGAGCTCGATGACGACCTACCGCGCGAACGTCAACTGGCCGCCGAGGCAGTGAGAGATGAGCAGGGTCACAAAGGGAGCGCTCAGCTACGTCGCGGCGGTCGCCCTCCTCCTCTTCGCCCCGGCCTGCGCCTCGGAGGGCGGTGAGGAGACCAAGGTCGACGTCGTCGTCTACACCCCCCTCGACACCGGCAACGACCCTCTCGACGGCGTGGCCTGGTACCGAATAGGCGTAGCCGGTGAAGGGGTGGACGAGAACCTCTCGAGCGTCTACCTGCCCGCCGCACAGCCCGTGGGCGAGCTCCCCGGGATCCCCTACGGGCAGAGCGTTCGCGTCGTCGTCTACGGCCACCCCGCCCAGGTCCTGACCGGTCAGCCCGACGTCAACATCGTGGTGAGCTCCGGGGCCTCCAGCCACTTCTCGATCACGCCAAACACGGCGCGGCGCACGGTCGCCGTATACCTCACCCCCACGAACACCTACTCCCAGACGGCGAGAGCGCCCGCGGCCTCGGGACCCGCCATGTCCACCACGGGTCTGGAGTCCGCCCGCGTCGGCCACAGCGTGACCGCGCTCGACGACGGCCGGGCCCTGATCGCCGGCGGCGGCTTCCTTACGGCGCAGTCCCTGAGGTGGTGGGAGCCCACCGACCTCGCGCCCAGCGCCTTCGTCCGCCCCCTCGCCGTCTACGACCCCGAGGACGGCACGATCAACGGCGCCGTGGCGAGCCTCAACCAGGGGCGCGCCTTCCACGCGGCGGTGAGGCTCGGCGACGGGGCGGTGGCCCTGCTCGGCGGTGTCTCCGAGATCAACAACAACATCGAGGCCCTGAAGACCGTCGAGATCTACGATCCCCGCACCCGCACCCTCGGCTACGGGATCGACCTCAACCAGCCGCGCGCCTACCACACGGCCACGCTCCTCCCGGGGACCCAGGACCAGGTCTTCGTGGTGGGGGGCATCGGCGACGCCGAGTCAGGCTACGAGATCTGGAGCCCGCTGAGCGGCACGGTCCGCCTTGGTCAGCTGGAGGCTCCCCGCTTCTTGCACACGGCCACCGCGGTCGAGGCGCCCGGCGGCAACAGGGCCGACCCGCTCATCCTGCTCACCGGGGGGGAGAGCTCGGGGGGCATGGCGCAGAGCATGATGGTCTTCCACCCGGTCAGCGGGACCTTCGAGTTCCCACCGACACCACTGCCCCACCCGCGCACCATGCACACGGCGAGCTACGTGCCCGGCCGAGACTTCCTCTACCTCATGGGCGGCTTCTCGGACACGGAGCGGACCACGCTGGTCACCCAGATCGACGTGATGCAGGTGTCCTCCCGAGGCTTCCACAAGACCACCGCTTTCGGGCTCAGGGTGCCGCGGGCCGCACACGTGGGCGCCACCCTGAGCCAGAACCGCGTCGTGGTCTGCGGCGGCATCTCCCGCGGCGCGCAGGGCTTCATCCCGCTGGACGACGGGGAGATAATCTTCGAGGACCGCGACCCCGCGAGCGGCGACCTGCGGGTCAACATCGGCGTGACCGACAGCATGCCGGAGGCCCGCTTCCTCCACCAGGGCGTGGTCTTGGAGACCGGGCGCCTGGTGCTCTTCGGGGGCGCGGTGCCGACGGCCACGGCCGACGCCTACGAGGGCATCCTCTCGGGGCTGCTCTACAACCCGTGAGCGAGCAGAGCTCCAACCTCTCATCGATCCCGCGGCGCTTCTGGACCGAGGACGTCGCTCGCCTCGCGCTCAAGCAGGGCGACCACGACCTGGCCATGGAGATCGCGGAGACCCTCAAAGAGGCGGCCCCACCCGGCGAAGCGGGTGCCTTCGACCAGCTGTTGGAGGACGCACGAGCGGCCCGGCAGCGCGCCGGCAAGCGGGCCGACAGGGAGCGCGTCCTCGAGAGGCTGCAGGCCTGCCTCAGGCGCGCGAGGGCGCTGAGGCGCGAGAGGTGTGCGCCGTGATGAAGATCATGGTCCTGCACGGCCCGAGCCTTAACCTGCTCGGCACTCGGGAGCCCGAGGTCTACGGCAGCGAGACCCTGGCAGAGATCGACGCGCGCATCCGTGCCTGCGCCGAGGAGCTCGGCGTCGAGGTGGAGATCTGCCAGCACGACGGGGAGGGGGAGCTGGTCCGTGAGATCCACCGCGTGGGGCAGAGCTTCGACGGCCTCGTGATCAACCCGGCGGCCTACACACACACCTCCGTAGCCGTGCGAGACGCCCTCGCGGCGATCTCCGCCCCCGCGGTGGAGGTGCACCTCTCGGTGCCGGCCGGCCGCGAGCCCTTCCGGCGGAGGAACCTGGTGGCAGGCGTCGTGGCGGGGCAGGTCGCCGGCTTCGGCGGCGACAGCTACCTGCTGGCCCTGCGCGGGCTGCACCGAATCCTCGGTGGAATCGCCTAGGATCTGGGCCCGGGCGCTGCTCAAGCCCAGGTGACGCTGAACCCCTGTCGTGCTAAAAGTCAGTGCTCTCGAGAGCTAACTTCAGAGCCCGCCTCAACAATGTACGAAACCAGCGCCTTCCGCCGTGGACTCAAGGTCGAGATCGACGGTGATCCCTACGCCATAATCGAGTTCCAGCACGTCAAGCCCGGCAAGGGCAACCAGTTCACGCGCACGAAGCTCAAGCACCTGATCACGGGCGCGGTCATCGACCGCACCTACAAGTCGGGCGAGAAGGTCGGGAAGCCGGACATCGAGCAGAGGGAGTGCTCCTTCCTCTACAACGATGGGGGCACCTACCACTTCATGGACGAGTCCACCTACGAGCAGTTCGAGATCCCGGAGGACGCCCTCGGGGACGCGACCAGCTACCTCATCGAGGGCCTCAAGGTGGAGCTCCTCTTCTTCCGGGGTCGCGCCGCGAACATCGACCTGCCGAACTTCGTCGAGCTCGAGGTCGTGGAGACCGAGCCCGGAGTCAAAGGGGACACGGCCAGCGGCGGCACGAAGCCCGCCACGGTGCAGACGGGCTACCAGGTGAACGTCCCATTCCACATCAACCAGGGCGACGTGCTGAAGATCGACACCCGCACGGGCTACTACGTGGAGCGCGTCCGGCGCGCGTGACGGGGGAGGCGTGGC
>CAZQPP010000002.1:61691-66833 GCA_964594295.1 uncultured Myxococcales bacterium
GGAAAAACACGTCGAGGCGGCGAACAAGTTCCTGAAGAAGCGCAACCTCTCCCGCGCGATCTCCGAGTACCAGAAGGCCCTCAAGCTCGACAGCGACGACATCCGGCTGAGGCTCCGCCTCGGCGACCTGCTCTTGAGGGACAAGCGCCCCGAGGACGCGGTGGATGTCCTCGTCAAGGTCGCCAACATCTACGAGGACCGCGGCTTTCTGCTCAAGGCCGTGTCGGTCTACAAGCGCATCTTGCAGATGCAGCCGGACGAGGCGAAGAACCGCCTCCAGCTCGCCAGCGCGTACGAGCGCCTCGGCCAGACCGCCGAGGCGGTCGCCGAGCTCCGGGAGGCGGCCAGGCTCTTCGGCCAGACCGGGGAGCGGGTTCCGCGCCTCAAGACCATCCAGCGCATCCTCGACCACGATCCCGAGAACCTCAGAGGGCGCCTGAAGCTCGCCGAGGCCTTCTCGAACGCGGGCCTGGTTCGCGACGCCTCCCGCGAGCTGCGCAAGGTGGTCCGGCAGCTCGAGCGGGCCCAGGTCTGGGAGGTCTTCGTGCCCGTCGCGGAGCGCCTGCTCTACCACGACGCCCGCGACACCGACATCGCCAAGCGCCTCGCCCGCTACTACCTCGATCACGACGAGCCCCAGACGGCGCTGCCCAAGATCGAGATGTGCTACCGGGGCTCCCCGGACGACACCGAGGTCCTTGGGATGCTGGCGCAGGCCTTCTCGCTGCTCGGCCAGACCCACAAGGCGGTAGCCGTGCTGAGGCGCAAGGCCAGGGTCTACGAGCGAAACGGATTGCAGGAGGAGCGGGACCAGGCCCTGCGTGAGATCCTCGAGCTGACCCCGGAGGACAGCGAGGTCCGCCGGCGGGTCGGCGTGAGGGGCTCGGAGCGGGACGACGCGGCCTCCGGTGAGATCCAGATCGACGAGGTCTCCGACCAGGAGGTGGACGCCCTCCTCGCCGAGATGCACCAGCAGCAGGCGGACGAGGAGCCGGACGTCGGCGCCCACGTCCTCGACATCCCCAGGGCCGCGCGGGTGGAAGCGGAGGAGCTCGAGGAGGAGGTCGACGACGACTACGACGAGGACTACGAGGAGGAGTACGAGGAGGAGGACGACGGAGAGTACGAAGAGGACCTCCAAGAGCTCCAGCAGGAGCTCCCCGAGCAGGACGAGGCCTTCGTGCTCGCCGACTCGGCGGTGGAGCTCGACGAGTCGCTGGCTACGGCCGAAGGAGCGGAGGAGTCCGAGGAGTCGATAATCACCTCGGTCGACGACCAGACCCTCGAGGAGGCCGGCTTCTCCGAGGGCGAGTTCGACCAGACCGTCATCCAGGACGTGGCGACCATCCTGTCCCAGTTCCAGACCGGAGACCACACGCCGGCGAAGTTCTTGCGCGACGAGCCGGCCCCACCCGCGCCGGCCGCGGTCGACGAGGAGCCCGAGGTCGAGGTGGAGATGGAGGTCGAGGCCGAGCCCGACACCGGCTCCGGCCTGCCTCCCGGCTGGGACGACGCGATCCTCGCTGACCCGCTGCCCGAGGGCGAGGGCGACGAAGGCGAAGACGAGTACGAGGTCGTCGAGTTCGAGGTCGAGCTCGAGGAGGAGGACGAAGAGGGCTTCGGGGACGATCTCGGTCCCGCGACCGAGCCCGAGGTGGAGGTCCCGGTCGAGCTCGCGGCGGTGGCTGACGAGCCGGAGGGCACGGAGCCCGAGCTCGCTGCGGACGAGGCCCCTGAGCCGGAGGTGGTCTTCGCTCCGCCCGAGCAGGTCTCGCCCGCGCCGGCTGCACCCCAGGAGCAGGCCTTCGCG
Source organism: uncultured Myxococcales bacterium (assembly GCA_964594295.1). Taxonomy (GTDB): domain Bacteria; phylum Myxococcota_A; class UBA9042; order UBA3505; family UBA3505; genus CAZQPP01. The sequence continues at coordinate 63,502 of CAZQPP010000002.1, forward strand.
CCGCCGCCCCCGTCCGAGCCCGAGCCCGAGCCGGCCCCACCCAGCCCGCAGCCGCGACCCGCGCCGAGCCCGGCCCCGGCGCCCGCAGCACCTCAGCCGGAGGCCCCACAGGCCGCCTCGGAGGAAGCCGGCGACGACTTCGACGCCGAGCTCGCCGAGCTCGACTTCTACCTCGAAAACGGCCTCGCAGAGGAAGCTCACGATCTCTGGGCCGACCTCACGGGGCGCTTCCCCTCGCACCCCGAGCTGGACCGCCGGCGCTTCCTGATAGAGTGACCGGCGTCCGCTGCAACGACACGTGAAGGCGATGCTGAGATCGAGACTCTCGCTGCTGCTTGTGGCCGGTCGCTCCAAGGCGAGCCTGCCTCTTCTGCTGGTCCTCCTCCTCGCCGCGTGTGGTGGCCCGAGACAGCTCCCCGAGCTGCCTCCTGCCAGCCCCCTCGACGGGCCGGAGGTCTATGACGAGGGCGAGGACTATGAGGATCCGGTCGACGATCCTTATGCGGAGCCCGCCCGGGCGCCGGTAAGGAGGCACGCCGGAGCCCAACCTCCGCGACGCCGCGCGCCGGCGCCGCCGCCGCACGTGCCGGCCGAGCCCCCCGCCCCCGTACAGTCCCTCGGCCCAGCTGAGATCGAGCTCGCCGTGGTCGACGTCGGGCAGGGCGACGGCATCGTCGTGCGCACCGGCGACGGCCACGCGATGGTAGTCGACACCGGGACCAAGGGCGGCGGCAAGAAGCTCGTGAAGTTCCTCCAGAGGATCGGGCTCAAGACCGCCGACTACCTCGTCTTGACCCACCCCCACGCGGACCACATCGCCGGCACCGGGCTGGTGCTGAAGCAGACCGAGTTCAAGGAGGTGTGGGTCAGCGGCATGCCCTCGTCGTCCAAGACCTACGCGCGCGTCATCGAGGCCATCAACAAGAGCGGCGCGGAGATGAAGAAGGCCCGCAGGGGGAGCCGGGTGCCCCTCGGGAGGCATGCGGAGATCATCGTGCTCGGACCTCAGGACCCGCTCGTCAAGGGGAGCCGCTCGGACGTCAACGCCAACAGCGTGATCCTCTGGGTGCGCCACGGTGAGGTCGACTTCCTGCTGATGGGCGACGCCGAGCACGAGACCGAGGAGCGTGTCATCGCCGTCTTGCACAAGAGGGGTCAGCCCGACTTCGAGGTGTTGAAGGTGGCCCACCACGGGAGCCGCCACGCCAGCTCCAAGGAGTTCCTCACCGTCGTCCGGCCGGACGTAGCCGTCATCTCGGTCGCGGCGCGAAACCGCTACAAGCACCCCTCTCCGGAGACCATCACCCGCCTCCAGTCCGCCGGAGCGGCGGTGTACCGAACCGACCGGAACGGCACCGTCCGCATTCGCTCGGACGGCAAGACCTTCAAGATGCTGCCGTCGCGCGGAGGTCCCCAGGTTCCTCCCTCGGCTCATCTCATCCGGCCTGCTCCCGAGCGCCGTCCGTGGCTCTCGTGGGCTCCGTGGGCTCCAGCAACCCCTGCCGCCGTGGCCGCTTTCTAATCTCGAGTGTCGGTGCCTGACAGTCTCGCCGAGGAGATCCTCGAACGCGCCCCCCGCGCGCCCGGGGTCTACCTGATGAAGGACCGCCACGGGGCTGTCTTCTACATCGGCAAGGCCAAGGATCTGCGCGCGCGCATGGGGAGCTACCTCGGCGCCGGCTCCGGCGACGTCCGCTACTTCACCCGCCTGCTCGGGAGGATACTGCGCGACGTCGAGCTCGTGCTCACCGCGAACGACAAGGAGGCCGTCCTCCTCGAGAGCGAGCTGGTCAAGCGCCACCAGCCTCGCTTCAACGTGCACCTGCGCGACGACAAGAGCTTCCTGCACCTGCGGGTGCGGCCGAAGGTCAGCTACCCCAGGATCGAGGTCGTGCGCCGCAGAAAGGACGACGGCGCCCGCTACTTCGGCCCCTTCGACTCGGCCGGCAGCATCCGCAACACCTTGCGCGTGGTCAACCAGCACTTTGGGCTGCGGACCTGCTCGGACGGGGACTTCCGCGCCCGCTCGCGCCCTTGCCTCGAGCACCAGATCGGGCGCTGCCCGGCGCCGTGCGTGCTCGACGTCGACCGCGCAGACTACGAGCGCTCGCTCAAGGACGCCATGCTCTTCTTGGACGGAAGGGCCGGCCAGCTCATCCGCCGTCTGCAGGCGCGCATGAAGGAGGCCGCCGCCGCCACCGCCTTCGAGCAGGCGGCGCGTTACCGCGACCAGATCCGCGCCATCGAGCGCACCCTCGAGCGCCAGGACGTGGTGCTCGGGAGAGACGAAGACCTCGACATCATCGCCCTGGCCTGGGAGGGAGAGCGCGCCGCCTTCGAGGTCGCGCGCTACAAGGAGGGTTACCCCCTCGGCACCAGGAGCCACCCCGCCCCCGCGACCGCCGGAGACGCACCTTCCGCCGCGATGTCGAGCTTCCTCTTGCAGCTCTACGAGCGCCTGAGCGACCTCCCCAAGGAGGTCCTGGTCAACGTCGAGCCGGAGATGAAGGAGGCCCTCCGGGAGGTCCTGGCGGCGAGGGCAGGGCGGGGGGTGCGCCTGCGCGTGCCTCAGAGGGGCCCGAAGAGGGCGCTCGTGCGAGCGGCCGAGCGCAACGCGAGGCAACGCCTCAGCGAGTCGGAGCGCGACCACCGGCGCCGCATGGACACCCTGGCCCGCGTGCAGGCCCGCCTACACCTGCGCGCCTTTCCCCAGCGCATCGAGGGCTACGACATCAGCAACATCTCCGGCTCCGACGCGGTCGGGAGCATGGTCGTCTTCAGCGAAGGGCTTCCCGATCCCGCCGGGTACCGCCGCTTCGGCATCCGCACCGTCGCCGGGGTCGACGACTACGCCATGATGGCCGAGATGCTCGCCCGCCGCTTCCGGGACGGCGAGAAGCTCGGCCCCCTGCCCGATCTGGTAGTCGTCGACGGGGGCAAGGCCCACCTCCGCGCGGTGCTGGCCGCCCTCGACGCCGAGGGAGCGGAGCCTCTCGATGTCGTCGCCCTCGCCAAGGAGCGCTCCGAGCGCCAGCTTCGAGCGAGGCGCGGTGTGCCGGTGGGCGACGTCGACCCCTTCGCGCGCCGCCCCGAGCGTGTCTACCTCCCGGACGCCAAGGACCCGGTCCGCCTGCCTCCTCGCGACGCCGTGACCCACCTCCTCGCCCACCTCCGCGACGAGGCGCACCGCTTCGCCATCACGCACCACCGGAGCCGGCGACGAAAGCGCACGATCCGCTCGGCCTTGGACGACATCGCCGGGGTCGGGCCGAAGCGCCGAGCGGCCCTGCTCTCGACCTTCGGCAGCGTCGAGGGGCTGCGAGGCGTGGCCC
>CAZQPP010000003.1:0-48504 GCA_964594295.1 uncultured Myxococcales bacterium
GCCCTGCGCCGTGGTATCCTGCGATGCTGAGATGCCGGCTATTCGCGGGAACTGCAGCCGCAGGTGCTCGACCTTGCGCTTGGCGCCCCAGCGCTCGTAGATCCCGAGCGCCGCCCGCACGTAGCCCTCCGCCGCTCGCATGTAGCCATCTTGCAGTAGACACTGGGCCGCCCGCTCGTTGGCTACCCCCGCGTCGCGCAGGAAGCCGCTGTGCGAAGCAGCCTCGATAGCCTTCTCGTAGAGGGCGATCGCCTCGATCCCCTCGCCCTCCAACACGGCCAGCTCCGCCTCCATGAGGAGCTGCAGGTGCAAGAAGTTGTCGGCGCAGGTCTCTGCCCACCGCGCCATCTGATCGTGGTCGCGGCGCAAGCGCGCCATTGTCTCGGCCTGCTCCTCGGGGTCCAGCTCGTCATAGACGGAGGCCAGCACGAGGAAGGCCACGATGTAGTACCTGACAAGCTGCGGCAGCGACATGGACGACGCGATCATCGGGTCTTGCAGGCGCACGTGCCGCAGCGCCTCGTCGTACTCGCCGTAGAAGCAGCAGATCTCCGCCTTGTAGATCTGGTAGTTCGCGACGCCGGTCATGAACCCGCGCTCGCGCATGCCCTCGACCGTGCGCTCCTCGTCGAAGATCTCGTCGTTCATCGACAACAGCCCGTCGGTCAGGCCCTGGTAGTTGAGCTGCGTCTGTAAGAAGAGGGTGCCCGAGTCGTAGGAGTCCTGGTACTCGCAGTCGCGCACGATCGTCAGGTACTTGCGCTGCTCGCGCGACGCCGTCTCGAGGTCGAGGGTCGGATCCCAGATGATACAGTCCTGTGCGCTGTACGCCAGGTACAGGAGATCCCCCGACTGGTAGCCGGCCTCGATACCCTTGCGAAACCAGGGCGTCATCGTCGACCAGTGATTGCTCCAGTGGTGGATGAACATCGCGTAGACGTAGATGACCCGCGACTTGAGCGCGACGTCCTCGAAGCGCTCGTTCATCGCCACCGCGAGCCGCCCGTAATGGAGCGCTGTCGCCGGGTCATTCAGCGCGCCGCAAAGCAGCATCCCGTAGGCCGCGTAGGCGAAAGCGGACTCCGGGCTGTTTCCGTGGGTCAGCGTGAGGTTGACCGAGCGCAGCACGAGGAAGGGGAAGAGGTTGCCGCTGCCCGACAGGAAGGCGGCCGGGAAGATCTCCATGAGCAACCGGATCGCGATGAGCGTCGCGCGGTCCTCCACCCGCGGCGCGTCGATCAGATCCTCGATGCGCCTGCCGGCGAGGTTCTTCGGCACCGCCGCGATCTCGGCGTCGATGACGGCCTGCGAGGGGTTCGCCGTGACCTCCATCCCCAGCAGGGCCAACCCCCGGATCGCGGCGTCGATGGACTCCTGCATCTTCCCGACGGTGGAGTACTGACGCGTCCGCGCCGACAGCAGCTCCGCGCGCTCGAGGTCGCTCCGCACCTGCTCGAGCATCATCTCGATGCGCGCCTCGGACTCCTCGTAGTCCGCCGTCAGGTAGGCGCACTGCTGATACTCGGTCCACAGCGCCTTGGTGAGCTCGTACTCCGTCTCCCAGGGCGACTCCGGCAGCAGCCCTATGCCGACCCCGAGATACTCAAGGGCCGGGCGCACCGCCGACGAGCGCTGCGCCTTGATGCCCGCCTGCAGGTTGAGGCGCGCAAGCTCGACCCGCTCCCGGCCGTCATCGATCAGCGCGCGCGCTTCGTTGAGGTGCCCGACGACGTCGATCAGGCGCTCCTCGAGGGTGTCCTCGTCGGTCGCTTCGAGCATGAGCCGCCCGATCGACAGGTGCACCTCCTGCTTGCGCTCCGAGTCGATGAGCGCGTAGGCCGCCTGCTGGACCCGGTCGTGCTGGAAGGCGTAGCGCGGGTTGACCTCGTCTGCGTCCAGGGCTTCGGCGCCGGGTTCCGCCCCTCGGTCCGCGCCTACCAGCAGGTAGCTGCCGCTGAGCGGCACGAGCGCATGGTGCGTCAGCGCAGCCTGAAGCGCCGTCGCCGTCGCGTCCGGTGTCGACGCGTGGATGATCGAGAGCGTGCGCAGGTCGAGCTGCGCCCCGATGCAGGCCGCGAGCTGCAGCACTTCCTGCGTCTGCTCGGGTAGCTTCCGAAGGTTGGCGACGACGAGCTCGACCACGTTGACGCTCGTCGCCGCGCGCTGCACGCGCCCCATGTCCCACGACCAATGCCCCGACGCGATGTCGAAGGCGATGGCCTCCTCGTCGTGGAGCGTGCGCAGCAGCTCGTTGATGTAGAAGGGGTTGCCCTCCGTCCGCTCGAAGAGCAGCGAGGACACGGGCGCACACCGCTCCGCCGGATGGCGCAGGGTATCCGCCACGAGCTGTCCGACGGACTTCGGGTCCAGCGGGCGCAGGGACAGCTCGTGCACCGAGTGCGTCTTCTCGACGTCGTTGAGCATCAAGCGCAGCGAGTGGCCGGCGTCGACCTCGTTGCTCCGATACGCGCCGATGAGGAAGAGGTGCGTGATCTCCCGCGCCGTGACGAGGCGTTGGATGAGGTTGAGCGTGGGCGCGTCGCTCCACTGCAGGTCGTCGAGGAACACCACGAGCGGGTGCTCGGCCGTCGCAAGCACCTTCACGAAGCTCATGAACACTATCTGGAAGCGGTTCTGCGCCTCGGTGGGCGGCAGCTCCGGCACGGCCGGCTGCTCGCCGATCACGAGCTCGAGCTCCGGGATCAGGTCCACGAGCACCTGCCCGTTGGGTGCGAGCGCCTCCTGCAGCGCGCTGCGCCAGCGATCGAGGCGATCGGGGGGCTCGGCCAAGAGCTGGTTCATCAGCCCGCGAAACGCCGCCGCGACCGCCGCGTACGCCGTCCCTCGCTGGAATTGGTCGAACTTGCCCTGGGTCAGGTAGCCGCGCTCCCGGATGAGCGGCCTGCTGATCTCGTTGACCAGCATCGACTTGCCGACCCCCGAGTGTCCCGACACGAGGCACAAGACGTTCTTGCCGCCGGCGACGCGCTCGAAGAGCCCGGTCAGCTCATCGAGCTCGGCCTGGCGACCGTAGAGACGCTGAGGGATCTGCAGCCGCGCGGAGACGTCGCGGCTTCCCAACGGGAAGGGGGCGACCGAGCCGCTCCGCTCGAGCTCGTCACGGCATCGCTCGAGGTCCGTGACGAGGCCGAAGGAGCTCTGATAGCGGTCCTCCGCGTCCTTCGCCATCAGCTTCAAGACGATCCCGGACAGGGCCTGCGGGACGGAGGGCAAGAGGTCGCTGGGAGCGGGCGGGAGCTTGCTGATGTGCGTGTGCACCCACTCGAGCGCGGTATCCGCCTCGAAAGGGAGCCGGCCCGTCAAGAGCTCGAAGAAGGTCACGCCGAGGGCGTAGTAGTCGGAGCGGTAGTCGACCACGCGGTTGATGCGGCCGGTCTGCTCCGGAGACAGATAGGGCAGAGAGCCCTCCAGGCGGCGGGCGATGTTTACGCTCTGGCGCTCACGATCGAGCTCGGAGGAGATCCCGAAGTCGATGAGCTTGATCTCGTCGTGCTCCTCGTCGATCAGGACGTTGCGCGGCACTATGTCCTTGTGGACGACGCCGCGCTGATGCACCTCGCCCAGCGCGCGCGCCAGCTGGATGGCGATCCGGAGAAACCTCGGGATCGGAAGAGGCTCGCGATCACGGGTCCGCAGCAGCTCGTCGAGGGAGCGCCCGAAGGGCGCCATGCACAGCGCCAGGTTGCCGTGGCCCCAGGGCTCGATCGAGTGGACCTCGACGACGCAGTCGGAGTCACCGAGCGCCTTCGCGATCCGGAACTCGCGACGAAGCTCCGCGATCTCGTGCCGTGAGGGGTACTCGGCCTTTAGCGTCTTCAAGACGACGGGCGCGCCGTCGCTCAAGCGAACGCCGCGGTAGATGGAGCGCAGACGCGAGGAGTACATCCATTCGCCGACCTCGAAGCCGGGAATGCGCGGTACTACGACGGCGCCGAGTGTGGGCTCGGTCCTCTTCAGACGCCGAACCTCTCCGCCCAAAACCCCGAGAAGGCCTCGTGGGCGCGGTCCTTCAGCGGCGCCCCGTGGCCGCACAGCGCGTGCTTGAAGGTGCGCTCCTTCAGGCGCGCGAAGTCCCCGGGCTTGGGGTCGGCGTGCTGCTGCCAGACCGGGCCGCAGTTGGCCTCCTTGAAGAAGCCGTAGCCCTTCATGATCTCGGCTGTCTCCGGGAAGAAGAACTCGTCGGGCTCGATGTAGTTCATGAGCGCGTCGCAGCCGATGGCGATGCCGCCTGCCCGATCCACGAGCAGTACGGTCTCGGGGAGCTTCGTCTCTTTGAAGGCGAAGACCTCACACCCCGCGAAGGGCGTCTTGGCGCCGGGGACGAGCTCCTCGTCCGGGACGAGATCGAACTCGTGCGGCACGCCCGGCGGCGCCCAGAAGGTAGCGCCGTAGCGGTCGACGTAGAAGGCGTCGTCTCGCCCGTGCAGCGCGCCGACGCGCACGACGTTGGTGACCTTGCCGAGAGCTTCGAGCTGCGCGAGCCCCTCGTCTCCAAGCCGGATCGCGTTGCAGATAGTCAGGCGATCGTCCTCGCGGACGACGGTCATCGCGCGGCTGAACTGCCAGAGCGAGTCGCCGCCGAAATGCCCCTGCATGGCACCGGTGACGAAGAAGACGTCAGGAAAGACCTCCTGCACGTCGCCATGAGGCAGAGCCGGATGAAACTTGTCCACGTAAAGCCCTCTCGGTGGTCGTTGGGTGTTGAGGCCGCGATTATCGAGGCCAGTGAGCTGTCATGCAAGCCGTCGCGCGCGGCGTCGTCGTCTCCTCACTCGTAGCGGTAGCGACCGGCGTAGTGATACTCGATCGCATACTGGTGGAGGTAGCCCCGGAGGTAGGCGCGTTGGCTCTCCGTGAGCCGATCCTCTCTTAGGTCCCGCTCGGACTCTGCGCCGTCGCTCGAGTCCATGCGTCGCAGGTGAAAGAGCGTCATGTCCTTGCCGCCGAAGAGGTCCCAGAGCGTGCGGTGGAGCCAGCGCGCCTCGCTCATGTCGAAGACGTGGCCCCACAACGCGGTGTGCTTCGAGTGGCGCGCGAGGGACTCTGCGTCGAAGACCCGGTCGCTCGCGGGCGGCTCGAAGGGCGGTGGCGCCGGGCGCTGCAAGACGGGCTGTGAGCGCAGCCATTCGACGTAGTCCGGGTCAATCCCGGCGCTCTCGGCCCCCTTGACGAGGATGTTGAGGTAGCGCCGGGTCGGCAGGCAGCTGTCGTCCACGAGGACGGGCCGCCCGACGTAGGTGTAGGCCGTGATCGTCTCGCCCGAGTCGGTGCGGACGTCGACCTCGACCCGATCGTAGCCGACGCCGCAGCTCTCGAGCGCGTCCATCCGCTCGAGCTGGCCGTCGGGGCAGGTGTGCACGACTCCGCGAACGACCGCGCCCGGCTCGTCGCTCGGGACGATGTTGCCCACCCCGCCCTCGTGCCTGAACCAGTGCGTGATGTTGAAGCGCAGGCGCCACCCCGGCAGGGCGGCGCGCTCCGAGCGGAGGGGCTCCACCCCTTTTGCGCGCAGCGATGCAAGCTCCATGTTCGAGCCGTAACCGAAGTAATGGAACACGGATCCTCCTTTCTGCCGGCCGCGAGCCCGCGAGTATGCAACGTTGGGGGCAAAGCCTGTCAAGCGGGGCCGATTTGCCCCGCAGTCCGTAGCGGGTAGCCTTCGCGCCACACGAAGAAGAAGGGGTACTCCTTGGAGAAGCGGAGCGAGCGGATCGGAAGCGGCGGGACAAGCGTCGACGTCGGGCTGGGGTACTATGAGGACATCCACGGCCTGTTCAGCTTCGGCAAGTACGGTCCGAGGCTGGAAGACGCCATCACCTTCGTGTTCAGCCAGAGCCTGCAGCGCGACATGTTCTTCGGGGCCTGGGCGATGGGTTACCGCGCCGGGGACGGCGAGTACCGCGTCAAGATCACGAGCCCCTGCGACGACGTGTCGAGCTACGAGACGCACATCCGCGAGTACGTCGAGGCCGGAAAGGAGGCGTTGTCGACCTACTACGAGAAGATCCCCTACCGGGCGCGCCGGGGCTGGGACTTTCTCCTGCCCTTTGGGCTGGCCATGGCGAACGTGCAGTCGATCCAGCTCCTGCACTTCCCGCCGCTCGAGACCTTCACCTACAAGGACTACCTGTACTCGCCGACGAACCGGCGCTGGGAGTGCCTGCTCGCGCAGAACGGCTTCGACGGCGCCAGGAACACGCTGCTCGAGAGGATCGTGGACATCGCCCCTGTCGCGGCCCCGGGTGGCGCGGGCAAAGCCTTTGAGCCGTACAACCGGGACTTCGTGGGCTACGTGAAGCGCCAGCTGAACAACTTCCTCCGCCCGCTCGACGCGGCCGACGGCGAGGTCACGCAGCCGATCGTCGCCTACGGCGGTCCGGTGCACGAGTGGTTGCCGGCGGCCTTCCCGGACCAGGTGACGTCGCCGCCGCACACGATGGACCTGCTGCAGCTTTCGATCGTGGATAGAGCTGGCGACGACTCCGGGGCGAAGACGTGGGTGCTGTGCGCGCACCACCCGAGCCAGTACCTCTACGACACGGACCTGCCGCTCTCGCAGGCCTTCGTTCCCCAGGGCGAGTACGCCGCGCCGGCCGTCGTAATGTGCCAGGACCTCGTGGCCGCGCGCTGGCAAGCACACATGGTGGCCAACCCGGGGGCCGACCCGCAGCGCGTCTTGGATGACGCCATGACTCACTGGGGATGGGACAAGGCGGCGGGGACCGTCACGAAGGACGAGGACAAGCGCCGGGCGCTCCTCGCCGCCATGGCGGAGCAGAACCACGAGTTCTCGTACGTGGACGACACGCCGCAGCCTACTCCGGCGCAGGCGGCGGCCACGCAATTCGCCATCCAGCGCAGCGCCGAGAGCGACCGGTACAGCGTCTGGGCCTTCGAGCCGCTCACCGAGGAGCCCTTCGCGGCGACGAAGACCAGCCGGTCCGCGAGCTTCGACTCGCACAGGCGCCTGATGCAGGTCGGCGGGTACCTCGTCGCCTGGGGCGTGTCCGGCGACGAGGCGCACTACAGCTTGATCCCTTTCGACCGGAACAGCGGCAACCCGCTCGCCGAGAAAGAGGCGGGGTACGGCTACTGGAAGAAGAACAAGTTCTTCAGCGACTACCGGCCCAACTTCGGCGCGGACTTCGATCAGCTGGAGCTCATTGGGCTGCCCGGCTACGTGCTCAGCGTCATCCCGGCGCCCGGGCGGCGCACCTACCAGCTGTGGAGCTTCGATCCCCAGGCCGACCGTGACTGCCTGTCCAAGGGGCCCTTCCAGCAGGGTGGCTTCCGGGACATCCCGGCGGACCACGAGCTCTTGGCCATCGCCGACTACGTCCTCGACCGCAAGGGCTCGAGCTACCGCGTCTGGAGCTTCGACCCGCAGTCCTCGCCGCCCTTGGCCCTTCCCGCGGTGCAGGATGGAACCTGGACGGCCATCGACGACAGCGACGCGATGGCGGCGATCGGGGAGTGGGTCGTGACGTGGAAACGCACAGACCCGAGCGCCGGCTGCCGGATCTGGAGGTTCGACCCGACCCTCTCGGACCCGCTGGGGGGTGAGCCGGTCAACACCTGCGCCTTGCCGGAGGGCTTCGACGCGGGCAGCACCCTGTCCGGCGTGCTGCCGCCGGCGCCCCAAGACGCGGGGAAAGCGACGACGCCGGGCACCATCGAGTTCATGCGCGAGAAGATCGAGCACGTCGTCTACTACATGCTCGAGAGCCGCTCCTTCGACAACGTCCTGGGGTGGCTCTACGAGCGGGGCAGGACTGAAGGGCTCAACTGGATCGGCGGCCGGGAGGGCGGCTTCCGCGGCGTTGACACCTCCATGAGCAACACGCTCCCGGACGGCAGCGCGGCGAAGCTCTCGAAGTACGAGGAGGGCAAGCTCAGCGAGGCCTTCGTGCTCGGCGGTCCGGCGCAGGACCCGTGGCACAACAACAGCGACGTGCTGATGCAGCTGTTCCACGGCTACGTGGGCTACGCGAAGCGCCGGGAGCCGACGATGGACGGCTTCGCGTGGAACCAGAACAGCGGCGGGGTCATGTCGACCTTCACGCCCGAGCAGCTTTCGGTGCTCAACGGGCTCGCGGCGCACTTCGCGGTCAGCGACGAGTGGTTCGGCTCGCTGCCGGGAGGCACGGACGTCAACCGCGGCTTCTCGGTCAGCGGCTCGGCCTACGATCGCCTCGGGACCTGGGAGGGCGGCAAGCCCTACGAGGACTGGCCGGACACGCCGCACCGCCAGTCGATCTGGAAGGTGCTCTGGAGCCATGGCCACCGGGACTGGAAGATCTATTACAGCATCCTCTGGGGGCAGGCGGTCTTCAGCTACCAGCTCTACCTCAAGGGGCAGATCCCGGAGGTGGACTGGGCGTGGGCGGCAGCCGAAGGAGACATGCCGACCACCGACTGGATCGCGCCCTACGACCAATTCAAAGACGACGTGAGGTGCGGCAGGCTGCCCAGGTTCAGCTACATCGAGCCGGCCTGGGTCGGAAAGGCGTGCACCTCGTATCACCCGGGCTCGTCAAAGGACGGCCTGATCTCGGTGGTGCCGGGAGAGCGCGCGCTCAACGACATCTACGAGACGCTCACCGCCAGGGAGAGCATCTGGTCGAAGACCCTCCTCGTCGTCACCTTCGACAAGAACGGGGGCCTCTTCGACCACGTGCCGCCCCCGTACGCCAGCAAGCCCTGGCCGCACGACGAGGTGGACGGCTTCGCCTTCGACCTGTTGGGCCCGCGGGTCCCGGCGGTCTTCGCCTCTCCGTGGATCAAGCCCAACACGGTGCTGCGCCCGGGCAAAGACGGCGTCTTCGAGTCGACCTCCTTCGCGGCAACCCTGCTCGACTGGTACGGCATCCCCCGCGGCACGTGGGGGCTGGGCGATCGCATGCCCAGGGTCTCGACGATCGAGCGGGTCTTCACGGAGCGCGAGGCCCGCGAGACGGCCCCGACCCTGACGGTCCCGTACGACAAGGACTTCCCGAAGGGCTCCTGAGCCCGGCGGGCCCGCGGACGTTGACGGCTTCAAGGAGCCGGCGACGGGCAGTATGCACAGCTCTCAGAGGAGCTCGCGTAGAGCCGCGCCGAGGACCGCGATGTCCTGCGCGTCGTTGTAGTAGTGGACCGAGGCGCGCAGGGAGCCCCGCCGGCCGTTGATGATGATCCTGCGCTCGTGCAAGGCCGCCACGATCTGCTCGCAGCGATCCGGATCCCTGGGAGTGAAGCCGATGATTCCGGACTTGCGCTCCTGCTCTCCGCGGAAGGAGTTGATGTTCACCGGCAGCTGCCGGAGCTCATTCTCCAGCAGGTCCGAGAGCTCCAACACCCGCGTGGCGATGGCCTCCTGTCCCAGCTCCCGGGTGATGCGGCAGGACTCCATGATGGCGGCCACCTGGGCGAATGGCAGGCTCCCGAGCTCGATGGCGCTGCAGTCGGCCCGGATCTGTGGCGGGTCGTTGGCCATGGCCCAGGGATTCTCGACACTGCACCAGCCGGGCAGCGGCCAGGAGCGCCCGGCCCGGAAAGCCGGGCTGGCGTAGAAGACCGCGTGGCCGATGCCGGCGCAGAACCACTTGTGGCAGGAGGCCGCAAAGGCGCTGACCTTGGCTTCCTCGAGCGCTATGGGGAAGGCGCCCAGCATCTGGGTCCCGTTGACGATGAACGGCACTCCGCGGCGCGCCAGCTCCTCGCCGAGGCCCTCGAGGTCCATCCGGAATCCGTGCAGGAACTGCACGCCGCTGACCACAACCGCGGCCGTCCGGCGACCGAGCTTGGAGATCACGTCCTGCGTCTCCAGACGACCGTCACGCAAGGGGATGAGCCGGACCCGAAAGCCGTGGTGGTGCCAGGCCAGAACCGAAGCCGGGAACTCGTCGGCGGGAAGAAGCACCTCCCGCTCCGGCCCATCCTTCAGCATCAGGGCCAGCATGTTCATGAGCAGCGAGGTGTTGAGCCCGAAGCCGATGTCGGCCGGCTCGACTCCGAGGAGTCCGGCCACCTCCGCCCGCGCTTCGCCCAGAAGCGCGAAATACTCGTGCTCCTCTGCCGCGCCCTGCGCGCAGGTGAAGTCGTTCCACCTGGCCAGGGCCTCCCGCGTGCGCCGGTGCATTCCGCCGACCGCCGCCGTAGCCAGATAGGTCTTGTCCCGGACGACCGCGAACTCCTGGCGGGTGCGCTCCCAACCCATTTGCTTCCAGCTTCCTCGTGCTTTGGGCCTGTCAGCCTAGTTCCCGTCCTGAAACTCCCGTTTCAGGACGGGGGCTGTTAGCCGTTAGCTGTTAGCCGTTAGCCAGGCACCTGAGATCACTGCATTCCGGCTAACCGCTAATCGCTAATCGCTAATCGCTGCATCCTGAAACGCGAGTTTCAGGATGCACACCAGCCTAGCACACGCTCGCGGCGCATTCTCCCTCGGTGCTCCGCTTCAAGTCCGGACGCTGGCTCCACAATACCCGCCGCTGCTGCACTTTCCGTGGGCGAGCTGGGGTCGGCTCCTCTGTGGCCGTGGCGCTGACCGCGGCCGTGGCGCCGCCCGTCCCCTCATCCGTTGCCATCGGCGTGCTCCGCGATCAGGTCTGCCACGCGCGCCCACCCCGCCGAGTGGATGCCGTGTCCCATGCCTTCGATCACCTCCAGCCGCGTGCCGGGATGGCTCGGGCGGTGGCCCGGGTGGCGGCCACCGGGAAGAGCGGATCGCGCGCTCCGTGGATGACCAGGGCGGGAGCGCGGACTCTGCGCAGGGCGCGGTGCGCGCGCAGGCTCCGACATGGCGTCGAGCCCAACGATCTGTCATCTTGCCGAAGATCACTGCCTGAAATGCGACCGTGGCTGAGCGCAATGGCATACGGCGCCGAGGGCTGCTCCCCCGTGGGCTGCGCGGCGCTTCGTTGATCGCGGCCGCTGTTGCGGTCGCGGCGGTTGTTGCCTACGCGGGCTTCTCTGCCTTCGACGGGGAGGGCCCCGCGGGGCGAGGCGCGAGCGATGGTGTCGCCTCGCACCCGGACGCCGCGGAGGTGGCCCGCAACTGGCCCCGCTTTCGTGGGCCCGACGGCTCGGGTCGCGTGGACCTGGCGGGTCTCCCGCTGAGCTGGGACGGCGAGAGCGGCGAGAACATCTGCTGGAAGACGGCGCTCCCCCTCGACGGGGCGAGCTCTCCGATCGTGTGGGGCGAGCGGATCTTCCTCACCGGGGCCAACGCCAAGGCACGCGCGGTCTACGGTCTCGACGCGCGCACCGGAGAGCTCTTGTGGACGCACGACTGCGCCGGGATCAAGGGCTCTCCGCGAGGCAAGCCGCCCAAGGTCTACGGCGACTACGGTTTTGCTGCCTCGACGCCCGCTACTGACGGCCGGCGCGTCTACGCCGTCTTCGCCAACGGCGACCTGGTGGCGACCGACATGGAGGGCGAGCGGGTCTGGGCCACGAGCCTGGGGCTGCCGCAGAATCAATGGGGCTTCGCCAGCTCCCTGGTCATGTGGCGAGACCGGCTGATCCTCCTGTTCGACCAGCGGCGCCGCAAGCCCAACGTCTCCGAGCTGATCGCCTTCGACTCGGGGAGCGGTGAGGTGGTCTGGAAGGTGAAGCGCGACGTCCGGGGATCGTGGACCACGCCGATCCTCGTCCCCCACGGCGGGACCGAGGAGCTCGTCGCCGTCGCCGACCCGTGGACGATCGCCTACGAGCCCGGGACCGGTCGGGAGCTGTGGCGGGCCCGCGGGCTGGGCGGGTTCGTGGCGCCATCACCAATCTTCGACGGCGAGAGGATCGTGATCGGGATGCTGGACTATGGGCTGACGGCGTTGCGGCCGGGGGGCGACGGGGAGGTCACGGCGAAGCAGCGTGCCTGGTCCAACGACGAGTCGGCTCTGCCCGACGTGGGCAGCCCCGCCAGCGACGGGGAGCTCGTGTTCACGGTGTCGACCTCGGGGACGCTGAGCTGCTTCGACGCCAAGACCGGCGAGCTCCTCTGGCAGGAGGAGCTCGAGCTGCGGACCTGGGTGTCGCCGAGCCTGGTGGGCGACAAGCTCCTCGTCTTCGGCCAGAACGGCGACGCGGTTGTGCTGGCGGCGAGCCGCGAGCTTCGCGAGATCGGGAGGGCGAGCCTGGGCGAGGGCCGCGTCTTCGCCAGCCCGGCGTTTGCTCGAGTGGCCGGCGCGCCGCGCATGTTCGTCCGCACGCAGAAGCACCTCTTCTGCATCGGTGCCGGCAGCCTCTAGGGTGCCCCTTCCGGCGCGCCTATGGCGTAGAGCTGCTTGACGCCCCGCAGGTAGATTCGTTCGTCCACGAAGACCAGGGACGCGCGGATGCTCTCCTGCAGGCGGCTGCGCGCCACTCGCTGGTAGGTCCGCCCCGGGCGCAGGACCAGTGTCGTCGCGGACTTGTCGGTGATGAAGAGGAGGTCGCCCGCGAGGCTGAAGCTGCTGTAGACCTCTCCGAGGGGCAGGGTCTCGCGGTACACTGTGCGCCCGTCGGCCGCGTCGAGCACGTAGAAGGTGGCCTCCTCGTTGATCGTGTAGAGCAGCCCATCGTGGACGAGGGGCTCGTTGAGGTGGTGGCCTGGGTCCAGCGATCGCTCCCAGAGGCTCTCCCAGGCGAGATTCGCGCCCTTGGGCCGTAGGTCGAGGGCGCGCGCACGCACGTCTCTGTCGTTCTTGTTTCCCACGAAGAAGACCCGGCTGCCTTCGACGACCGGGCCCACGAACCACAGCTCCGGACCGGTCGGTGCGAGGAGCTCGCCGGTCGCCGCGTCGGACACCTCACCTCCCGGCGTGACGACGACGTCGCGGCCGTCTATGTGCGCGCTCCTCGGCGTCCCGAAGTGCCGGTACTCCGGGCCTCGCCACAGGACCTCACCGGTGCGTTTGTCGAGGGCGGTGAGGCGCCCGAGCCCGACGATGAGCCGGTCTCCGATGAGCAGCGGAGAGGCCGCCTGGCCGTGCTTGTAGCCCAGCGGGAGCTTCGCGGGGGGCCCGATCCAGACGGTCCAGCGGGCGTTGCCCTCGAGGTCGAAGGCCGCCGCGACTCCGTTGGCGAACACGACGTAGACGTGCTCGCCGTCGGTGACCGGGGTAGCCGACGAGTACCCGACGAAGGGGATCTCGGGCAGGACATGCCTCGCCGTGGCGTCGAGGCGCCCCGTGAGCGTCTCGAGCTCTCTGGAGATCGCCTCGAGCCGCGCGTAGATCCCGGCGGGCTCACGGCCCCTCCGGGCCTCGCGCTTGGCGAGGCGTGCCTCCTGTCGGAGCTTGTCGGTGCGCTCTCGAATGCCCTCGGCTTCGCTCAGCGCCCGGACAGCTTGGTCCCGCTCGGACGGCGGCAGCGTCTGAAGGTAAGTGACGTCGCGGCTCCAGACGATCTCCCCGCTCCCGGTGTCGACGGCGAGCAGGGTGGTCGGCTCCGACGGCGCGAAGAGCCGGTCTCCGACGACGACCGGCGTGGCGTTGCTCCACGACGGCATGGGGCTCGTCCACAGCAGGTTGCGCTTCAGAGACCAGCCCGCGACGGGCCGCGCGTCGGGCTCGATGCCCGTGCCGTTCGAACGCCACCCGCTCGCCTGCGCCCGGCCGACCCGGGGAAGTCCCCCCAGCGCCGCGAGGGCCAGCACGAGGACCGCCGTCACTCGACCGGCCGAGCCGTGTTGAAGGGCGCAACGTCGTGATCCGACCATCGGGCGGCAGTGTACCCCCGGCCCGGCCATTGGGGAAACGAGGGTCGCGCCCACACCGAGCGTGTCCTTGACAGCCCTTTTTTGAGGCGAAACACTCGACGCGTGAGGACACGAGAGCATTGGAAGCCTGCCGTCGCGGCGGTAGCCGCGGCCGCGCTGGCCGGTGTGCTCTTCGTTGCGCTCCGGTCGGGCGAGGATGGCGCCAGCGACCTGCCTGCCGGCGGGGTATTTGTCGGTGAGCCCGGCGACGGTGACTACGAGGACGAGTTTCGTCCGGTCATGATCCCGCCGCCATCCAAGGGGCCCGAAGCGCCCGGGTGTCGCCGGGCGTCAGGGTCTCCGAAGGCCTGCCGGGTATCGAACCTCGATCGCTACGTCTCGGACACCGATCGCGAGTGCCTGCTCTACATCCCGGGCGGCCGCTTCCTGATGGGAGCGCAGTCGAGCGCGCCGGAGCAGCCCGGCTACGACCCTCGCGCCGAGGCGAACGAGGCTCCGCCACACTGGGTGGAGCTGTCTCCCTACTGGCTGCACAAGCATGAGGTCGCGGCCGGTGACTACGCGGCCTGCGTCGCCGCAGGTGCCTGCTCGGGAGACAGCGTCCGCGCCGAGGGCCTGCACTGCACCTACGGCGACACGGGTCTCACAGACCACCCGGTGAGCGGCGTGACGTGGCGCGGCGCCGCCGACTACTGCGCCTGGCTCGGCGGCTCGCTGCCCACGGAGGCCCAGTGGGAGCACGCGGCGCGCGGCAGAGACGGCCGGCGCTTCCCCTGGGGCAACGTGGAGCCGCACTGCGGGCTGGCGAGGATGGCGGCTACCGACACCGTGGACATGTCGGACGACGAGTTCACGGGCTGCATGTACGACGGCACGAGGCCCGTCGCGCGCCTGACCTATGGTGGCCAGAGCGCCTTCGGCGCGGTCGACATGGGCGGCAGCGTCTGGGAGTGGGTCGCGGACCGATACGGGGAGTACGCCGCCTCGGAGCGCGCCGAGGAGGATCCAGCCGGACCGAAAGACGGCACACGGCGCGTGCAGCGCGGCGGCGGATTCGACGACGGCTCCGAGGCCCTGCGTTCGGCGCGGCGCGCTCACCTCGATCCGAGCGCGAAGCTGTGCGACGTCGGCTTCCGGTGCGCCTTCAGCGTCGACTAAAGCCGTGCGCCTGATAGGCTGGCGCCGTGAATCAACCTCCACGGGGGTAGGCATGGGACCTCGACTCCTGATCGTCTTCGCGCTCGCGCTCTGCGCCCCGGCCGCGTTCGCCGCGGACCCGCCCAGCGCGACGGAGGGCTCCTGGCCGCAGTGGAACGGGCCCAACCGCGACGGCCGGTCGCCGGAGACCGGTCTCTTGCGCGAGTGGCCGAAGGGCGGCCCCGAGGTCGTGTGGAAGCGCAAGCTGGGCGGAGGCTTCTCGGGCATCGCGGTCGACAGGGGCCACCTCTACACGATGGCCTCGGACGACAAGGACACCTACGGCGTGTGCTGGAACGCGTTGACGGGCACCGAGCTGTGGCGCACGCGGATCGACGGCCGCTACGAGGACAGCATGGGCGGCTCCGGGCCCCGCACCACGCCGACGGTGACCGGCAGGCGGGTGATCGTGATGAGCGGCACCGGCAAGCTGGCCGCGCTCAACGCCGTGAACGGCACGCTCGTGTGGCAGCGCGACCTGGTCAAGGAGCTCGCCGGCATCATCCCCAAGTGGGGCTACTCCCAGTCGCCGTTGGTCCACCAAGGGCGGATCTACGTCGACGCCGGCGCCGTCCCGAACCGCATGTTGATGGCCTTCGACGCCGAGACCGGCAAGGAGATCTGGGGCTCGGGCATGGGACCCGCGGGCTACTCGTCGCCGATCATCTCCCGCCTCGCCGGCTTGGAGCAGCTGGTGTTCTTCGTGGGCAACCGCGTGCTCGGGGCGCGGCCGTCGGACGGCGAGATCCTGTGGGAGCGGAAGTGGAGCACGAGCTATGACGTCAACGCGGCGACTCCGCTCGTGGTTGGGCCGGACCGGGTCTTCGTGGCGAGCGGCTACGGCACCGGAGGCGCCGTGCTCGAGGTGCTCAAGGAGGGCGACGGCTTTGGGGTGAACGAGGTCTGGTTCTCCAAGAAGTTCAGGAGCCAGTGGGCCACACCGGTGCTCCACAAGGGCTACCTCTACGGCTTCGACGCCACGCGCTTTGCCTGCGTGGACGCGGCGACCGGAGAGGAGATGTGGGCTCAGGAGGGCTTCGACCGGGGCAGCGTCGTGTTCGCCGACGATCTGCTCTTCGTGCTCGGCGAGGAGTGCGACATGGCGCTGGCGGAAGCCACCTCGGAAGGCTTCAAGAACAAGGGCGCCTTCCACCCGCTGGGCGTCAAGTGCTGGACCGCGCCGTCCATCGCCGGCGGGAGGATGTACCTGCGCGACGAGAAGTACGCCGTGGCTTTGAAGGTCCGGTAGCTCGCCGCCCTACTTGAAGCGGGCCAGGAAGCCCTTGATCAGCTTCCCGATCACGCCGAGCTTGCCGAGGGCGAGATCCCGCAGCGCCGCCGCCACGGTGAGGAGCGCCTCGTTGTAGGGGTACCACCACATCTCGCGGCGGCTGGAGCGGTCCACGAGCACGAAGCGGGGGCGCACCATCTCCATCAGGGCCAGGTGGCTGTTGGTGGCGCCGAAGCCGGTCTCCTTGACGCCGCTCCAGGGCGCGTTGGGCATGGCCGCGGTGAAGCCGTGGTTGTTCACGGTCACCACGCCCGCCTCGAGCTGGCTCGCGATGCGGAGACCGCGGTCTCGGTCCTTCGTCCAGACGCTGGCCGTGAGGCCGTACTTGCAGTCGTTGGCGAGGCGGACGGCCTCCTCCTCGTCCTCGACCACCTTGATGGGCATGAGCGGGCCGAAGGTCTCCTCGGTCATGACGTCCATCTCGTGGCTCACGTCGGTCAGGATCGTGGCCGGGTACCAGAAGCCTTTGCTGTCGGGCACCTCGCCGCCGGTGAGCACGGTAGCGCCCGCCTCTCGGGCGCGGTCTACCTGGTCGATGACATCCTGGCGCTGGTCCACCGTGGTGAGCGGCCCGAAGTCCTCACCGTCACGCAGCTCCAAGGTGAGCTCCTTGACGCGGGCGACGAAGCGCTCGGCGATGGAGCGGACGACGTAGACCCGCTCGATGGACGCGCAGTTCTGCCCCGCGTTGTTGAACGCGCCCCAGACGACACCGTAGGCGGTTCGGTCGAGGTCGCAGTCCTCGAGCACGATGGCGGCGTCCTTGCCGCCGAGCTCGAGCGCGCAGGGGACGAGGTTCTCGCCGCAGTGGCTCGCGATGCGCCGGCCTATGCCCACCGAGCCGGTGAAGGCGATGAAGTCTGCGCCCGCGTCTACGAAGGCGGAGCCCACCGAGCCTCGGCCCAGGACCACCTGGAAGAGGCCGTCCGGGAGCTCGGGCGCGAAGACCTCGCCCAAGAGCTCGCCGAGGCGCGGACATTGGCTGCTCGGCTTGAAGACGACCGCGTTCCCGGCCATGAGCGCCGGCACGAAGGCCCGGCAGGGGATGGCCACCGGGAAGTTCCAAGGCGCGATCACGCCGATGACGCCCCGGGGCACGTACTCGAGGAAGGCCTTCTTTCCCGGGTAGTTGATGGGGTTGACGGAGATCTTCTCGGTCTTGAGGTATCGCTTGGCGTGCTTGGCCCAGTAGGGGAAGAGGTCCCCGTTGCCGATGACCTCGGCGGTCCAGGCCTCGCCAGCGGGCTTCCCGGTCTCCGCCGTGAGCAGCTCGACGAATCGTTCGCCCCGCTCCAAGAAGCGCTTGTGAATCTGCTTGATGACCCTCGCGCGGTCGCTCATCGGTGTGGCGGCCCAGGTGCGTTGCGCGCTCCGGGCGCGCTCGAACACGGCGGGCAGGGCGTCTGCGGTCACGCCGGGCACCTCGGCGTGGACCTCGCCGTCGCGCGGCGAGATGCTGGGGATCATCACGGCTGGACTCTGCGGTGCATCACTCATGTCTGGCTCCTCACTGGCGCGCGCGTGGGCGGGAGTGTACGCACGGTCGTGGACGCTGTCACCGGCGCTACCGCTCGGGGCGCCGCTGCGCCCGCCGGCCGAGCATGACGCAGACCCCAGATCCAACCCCAAGCACACCATGCCCCACCACCTCCACCACGTTCACCTCTTCGCCTCCGACGTCGAGCGGAGCGTCCGCTTCTACGCCGAGCACTTCGGGGCCGAGGTGGTGCTCGATGCCGAGCTCGCGGGCGCGCGGAACGTCTTCTTGAGGATCGGGAGCGGTCGGATCCACCTCTACGACCAGGCACCGCAGCGGCCCGGTAGAGCGAGCATTCACCACATCGGCATTCAGACCGACGACATCGAGGGGACGGTGAAGAGCCTCGAGGAGGCTGGAGTCGAGCTCAGGAAGGAGGTCACCGACTTCGGCGTATGGAAGTACGTAATGGTGCCGGCGCCCGACGACGTCCTCGTGGAGCTCTTCGAGGTGCGCAAGAGAAACCTGCCTCCGGCGCTCCGCGACTTCTTCGAGTAGCCCGACGACACCGGAGTTGCCCGTCGCGGGGCGGTGGGCTAAAGCCCTCCAGCGATGCGGCGCCCTCCCCCCGAACCCGGAGAAGAGACCGAAGACCGGACGGCCCGGGAGCCCGAGGCTCCGCGGCACTCCGAAGCTCTTCGCCTGGTCTCCGTCGAAGAGCTGAAGACCGGAGACTACGACGGCAGCTGCCTGCGCCCTCTCGGTCTCTGCGATCTCGGATTATGTGACGTGTGCTGGTACCGGCCCGATCACCCCCGCTTTCGGAAGGACGCAGCTGGCTAGACGGAGGCTGTTGCGCATAGCGCAAACACCCCGTAGCCAGCTGTGCCGTGGCTACTCCCGGCGGAGGGCCTCGAGGGGCGGGTGACGGAGCGCGGCCGCGGCGGCGAGCCACGCCCACGCGAGCCCGGAGACGATGAGCGCGACGGTGAGGAGGATGAGCTGGTGCCATGGCACGGCGGCGGCGTCGGTCCACAGGATGGGGATTGCGGCCACGGCGGCGGGGAGGGCGCCGCAGAGGACCCCCGCGCCGACGAGCAGCGCGTGCTCGCCGAAGACCGAGCGCCTCAGCTCTCGCGGCCCGAAGCCGAGGGCCAGCATGATCGCCAGCTCTCGGCGGCGCTCGAGGAGGTTGCGCAGGACGACGAGGCCGACGCCCACGCAGCCGAGCAGCAGCCCAAGGCCGCCGACGGCCAGGAAGATGGCGACGTAGGTGTTCTCCACCTCGCTGAAGCGGCCGAGCCTCGCGGCGGCGGGCTCCACGCTCGGGCCGAGGTGTGCGAGGTCGCGGGTGAGGGCTGCCGCCACGTCGCCGGCGCGCGCTGCGGGGGCGTCGACGAGGAGCACGCGGTAGCCGCTGTCCGTGGGGAAGCGCTCGACGAAGGCGTCCTCGGCGATGACGAGGCTGCCCTGGAGCACCGAGCCGGCCATCATGGCGACGATCTCCAGCTCGAGCTCCCGGCCGGCGGCGTCGACGAAGGGGACGGTGTCTCCCACGTCGCGGTGCAGCGCCCAGTAGACCGTCGCCTGGTCACCGATGGCAGGGATCGTGTCCGTGTCACGCTCCTTCAACAGGCTCCAGGCCGGCGCTCCACTTGGGATGCCGAGGAAGCGGAACGCCCCCCGCCGCTCGAGGGCGTCGGGATCGACGCCGAGGATGCGTGGCGCAGTGGCGAGGTTCAGGTTGCGGCAGCTCGCCTCGTCGCCGTCGTGCACGCGCAGCGAGACGAAGCTCGTGCCTTCGGAGGGCTCGATCTCGACGCCGGCGCGGGCGCGCCCCTCGGGGGTGCTCAGGTCCTGGAGGATCGGCAGGGTCGTCTCGGCGAAGAGCGCGAAGCCGCCGGTGCCCGAGGCCCGCAGGCCGGCGCCGGCGTTGGGATCGCGCCGGCCGGCGCTCACCGAGAGCACCAGGAAGGTGGCACAGCCCAGCAGCGCGACGGTGCTCAGGCTCCGCGCGGGACGGCGAGCCGCGTTGTTGATGCCCAGAGACAGGCGCGAGAGGCCGCGCGCTGAGCCCGAGCCTTGCCGACCGAGGAGCTCGCGCACGCCGAGGATGCCGGCTGCCAGCAGGAGCGCGCCGGTGCCCATGTAGGCGCCGGCGGCGCCGTGGCCGCTCGAAGGATCGGCGGACGCCGCCAGGATGGCCGCGCCGGCCAGCGCGGCCATCGCGAGCGCAGGGCCCGCTCGTCCGCGTCGCCGGGCCGCGGCGGCCGGAGCCGTGGTAGCGGAGAGCAGCTCGCGCACCGCCGCGCGGCCGCGGTATCGCAGAGCGACGGCGGTCCACGCCAGGGTCGCCACCGCACCCACGGTGCAGCCGATGGCGACGGAGGCGGCCGAGACGTGCAAGGTCAAGCCGCTGCCGGCGGACACCGGGCTCCACAAGCTGCCGACGCCCGCGAGGAGCAGGTGCGCCCACGCGACACCACCGGCGGCGCCGGCGATCGCCCCGGCCGTCACGACGACGGCCCCCTCGACCCACAGCAGCCACCGCGCGCGCCGCGGCGAGAAGCCCAGGCCGAGCGCGAGCCCAAGCTCCGGGGTGCGCGCGTCCAGGCTCAGCGAGAAGAGCAGCACGGAGAGCAGGATCGCCGCGAAGAAGGCGAAGAAGCTGTAGCCCACGAAGAGCTCGCCGAAGTCGTAGGACGCCTGCGAGGCGGCGTGGGACCAGGCGCGCACGGGCCGGAGCGCCAGCCCGAGATCGCGAGGGTCGGCCTGAGCGTGCACCGCCTTCGAGACGCCGGCCGCGTCGCCCGCGGGGAGGCGAACCGCCGTACGTGTGCCGAAGCGCCCGGCCCACATCGACTCCCCGGCGGCGAGGGTGACGAAGGCCTTGGGCGTGCCGCGGTGCTCCGCCCAGTATGCCTCGTCGCGATCGCGGATGCGGCTGAAGTCCAGCGGGAAGCCGGTGGACCAGTCGCGGCAGTGCTCCTCGTCCTCGATGCCGGGGAAAGACGGGCTCCAGGAGCGGTCGGCGGCCGCTCCCTCGAGCGGCACCACCGCGGCGACGGTGAAGCTCCGCCGCCTCGAGAGGAATCGGCGGCCGTGGTCCACCACGCGGAAGCCGAGCTCCACGGTGTCTCCGGGGCCGGCCGAGAGGTCGTCGGCCAGCCACTCGTTGATGACTATCTCGCCGTCGCCGAGGGTCGCCGGCAGCGGCTCGGGCAGGTTCCGCCAGCGCACGGCGCTGACCATGGAGTAGGGGGTCGAAGCGTCGCCGTGGCGGAGCTCGTCGACCAGATAGGTCAGCACGCCCGCGGCGCCGGGCAACGCCTCGGCCGCGGCGGCGAGCTCGGGCGCCAGGAAGACACGATCGCTGCGAAGCTCCAGCAACGATTGGTGCAACGACAGGGAGCCCTCGGCAGCTCTCCCGAGCCTTACCTCGACTTGGCCGAGCGGCCGGACCTCGTGCTCCACGTCAGCGAGACGCCAGGTGCGGCGCAGCGCGGCCTCGGCGGCGTCTGTGCCGAGCGGAGGGCCGCCGGGCCGGCCGAAGAGCAGCAGGTTCGTCCGCCCCGCGGAGCCCGTCTCCTCCTGCAGCCGGCGCAGGGGTACGAACAGGGTCAGCGGCGAGGCCTGCTCGGCGCGCAGGCTGAAGCGGCCGAAGGCGTCGTCGCCGACGACGCTCCAGTCCCTCACACGGAGCGCCTCGACGCGGCCTGCCTCGGGAGTCAGCCCGGTGTCGGCGGCCACCGGCGCCGGCCGGTCGACGCGCACGACGAGGGGCGCGCCCTCGGGGACGGCGAGGGCGTCGAGGAGCGCCTCGTTGAGGGCCACGCCGGACGGAGCTGAGGCATGGCCCAGGCTCCAGAAGCGATCGTCGACGCCCAGGACCTGGACGGCTCCGACCTTCGCGGCGCCGTCGGGTGAGCTCACCAGACCGCGCAACGAGAGGGCCGGCGCCACCACCGCGTCGAGCTCTTGCGCGAGCTCGTCTGCGAGGGCCTCGCGCACCGACCGCTCACCGGTCTCCAGGGAAAGATCCGTCGCCCCGAGGCGCAGCGCGGCCAGCTGCTCGAGGCTGTGGCGCAGCGTGTCCCCCATGGCGAGGGAGCCCACGACGATGGAGCTGGCCACGGCCACCCCGAGGGCCAGCGCGGCGTGGGGGCGCCGGTGGTGGCGGAGGTTGCGCAGCAGGAGCCGGAGCGTGGTCATCCGGGCTCCCGCGTCGGGACGAGCACGCCGTCTTCCAGCCGGAAGGTGCGGTCCATACGTGCGGCCACGTCGGGCGAGTGGGTCACGACGACCAGCGCCGAGCCTTCGTCGCGGTTGAGCTCTACGAGGAGCTCGCCCAGGGCCGCGGAGGCGCTGCGGTCGAGGGCGCCGGTGGGCTCGTCGGCGAGCACCACGGCCGGGGCGGTCACGAGGGCGCGCACCACGGCGACGCGCTGCCGCTCCCCCCCCGAGATCTCGGCGGGCCGGCGCGCCTCGAGCTGCTCGAGGCCTACCCGCCGCAGCAGCGAGCGAGCGCGCTCCACGTCCTCGACCCTCGTACGGCGTCGCTCGGCGAGGAATGGCAGGAGCGTGTTCTCCAAGACGCTGAGGGCGTCCAGGAGGTGGTGCTCCTGGAAGACGAAGCCGATGGTCGCCCGTCGCAGCGCCGCCAGGCCGGAGGCGTCGAGGGAGGAGGTGTCGGCGTCTCGGATCCGCACGCTCCCCGACGTCGGCAGGTCGAGGCCGCCCATCAGGTTGAGCAGCGTGCTCTTGCCCGAGCCCGAGGGTCCTACGACCGCCGTCGTGGAGCCGGCGCCGACCTGCAGCGAGACACCCGACAGGACCTCGGCGCCGCCGCCGTATCGTTTGTGCACCGCTTCGAGATCGATGACGTGGCTCACGTCGCCCCTCCCCGCCTCCGGGCCGCTGCCTCACAGACGCGCCTCACGCTCGCCGCCATCCGTGAAGCGGTGTGGCGCTGCCGCACGGCGTCGCGTCCCCGCCGTGCCAGCTCCTCTCGCTTGGCCTCGTCGCAGAGCAGGGCGGCGAGGGCGTCGTCCAAGGACTCGGGCACCGAGGGGTCGTACAGGATGCCTCCTCCGGTGTCCTCCACGAGCTCCACGAAGGCGCCGTGACGCGGCTGGACCACCGGGACGCCGGCGGCGAGGGCCTCGTAGACCGAGCGGCCCGACGACTCCCACGGCTCAGCGGGCACGGAGAACACGGTGAGCCCCTTCAAGAACGAGATCTTCTCGTCGCGCCCGAGGTCGACCTCCCAGGAGACGTCACCGGCGAAAGGCGAGGTCGCGAGCCGGCGCCTCAGCTCGGCGATGGTGTCGCGATCAGCCGGGACGGTGGTGCCCGCCACGTGGAGCCGGAGGTCTCGCAGCTCGTCTCGCTGCTTGAGGCGACAGAAGCTGTCGACCAGTCGAGCGAGGCCCTTGTCCTCACACTGCCGGGCGAGGTAGCCCACGACCGGCGGCTCGGGCGCCGCCCCCTCGACCGCGTCGTAGCCCGAGAGATCGAGCCCGGTCGGTACCAGCGACAGCCGCCCCTCTTCCACTCCGAGCCGCTGCGCCATGCGCTCGCCGTGGTAGCGGCTGAAAGCCGCGAAGGCGGAGACCTCGCCGGCGCGCTCGCAGAGGAGGGCCCAGGCCTCGCTCCGGTAGGGCTCGGGGAGCGCGCGCAGGAAGGTCTCCTCCCCTTGCAGGATGCACACAACCTGGGCGCCGGTCGCTTCGAGCAGCGAGCGCGCCAGGCCGAGGAGCAGCACGTTGGAGAGGCAGACGACGTCCGGGCGCTGCTCCGCGAGCCATCCGGCGAGCGCGCTCACCTCGGCGGCCTGCTTGCCGGTCTCGCCCCGGAGCGTGGAGACGGTGGTCTTCCCGAGCACCGACGCACGGGTCATCGTGCTCCTGCGCCCGGCCCAGCGCATGATCGACGGACGCGACAGCAAGGCCGCGACCGGACGTGCCAGCCAGGAGAGCCCCATCTGGCGCAGCCCCACGCGGATGCCGTTCAAGAACAGCGGCGCGTGCGGTGCCTGTGGCTCGTCGAGCAGCGCCGGCAGGTACAGGGGCACGGTGATGACGTCCACACCGATCTCGTGCAGGCCGCGCGCCAGCGCGTTGTCGCGCAGGCAGGTGCCGCAGTAGAAGCCGCCCGCGCCGGGCGTGAGCAGGGCAACCCTCAAGGCTTCTTGCTCTCCGGCGCCGGCTTCTTCTTCGCGGGCTCGCGCTTCGCGCCGAATGCGAAGACGCGGCCCTCCTCGCTGCCCACCACGACCACGCCGCCGGCGACCGCGGGGGAGGCGCTGACGGCGTCGCCGAGGTCGTAGGACCACTGCTCCTTCCCGTCGGCGAGGCCCAGGACGTACAGGCGGCCGTCCCCCGAGCCGACGATCACGTGCGAGCCGGAGATCACCGGTGAGGAGTCGACCTGGCCGTTGGTGCGGTGGGTCCACACCTTCTCCCCGGTCCCGCGGGCCAGGGCGTACACGTTGCGATCGCGGGCGCCGAAGATGACCATGTCCCCGTGCACAGCGGCCGACGAGATGATGCCGTCGGGCCCCAACGAGCGCTCCCAGCTGACGCGCGGGGCGCCCAGGTCGACGCGGACGAAGCGCCCGTCGTGGAGGCCGATGAAGGCGTCGCCGCCGTCGATGGCCACCGAGGCGCCCATGTAGGACTCGAGGGCCGCCGGCGGGAGCTTGGAGCCGTCCGAGACCTTCACCCGGTGCAGGAAGCCGTCGCAGCCCCCGGCGAGCGCGATCCCGGCCTGGATCGCCGGCGTGGCGTGCACGTAATTGCCGGTCTCGTAGGACCAGGCCGCCTTGCCGGTCGCGCCGTCGACGGCGTGGATCTTGCCGTCGTAGCTCCCGACGACCACGCGACCGCCGGCGTCGGCGTTGGCGCCGCCCAGGATCTTGTCGCCGGTGGCGTAGCTCCAGCGCAGCGCGCCGGTGGCGGCGTCGAGGGCGTAGAGCTTGCCGTCGGCGGCGCCGGCGATGACCGCTCCGCCGTGCAGGAGGGGAGGCGCCTCCACGGCGCCGCCCGCGGTGAAGGCCCACTCCACGGCCCCGCTCGCGAGCGACACGGCGCGGATCTTCTTGTCCTTGGAGCCGAAGTAGGCCCTGCCGTCGCCGACGGCCGCCGTCGACTTCACGGCCCTCGAGGTCTTCACCTCCCAGCGCAGCTCCAGCGGCAGCGACACCGTCGAGCGCGCCACGCCGCGCTGCTCGGGGCCGCCGCGGAAGCTGGGCCAGACGCCGGTCTTGCCGGCCGTCAGCGCAGCGGCGCCCGCGCGAGCGGCGCCGGGCTCGGGCTCGGGCTCGGGAGGGCGTGTGCGCTTGGTGCAACACGCGCCCAGCACGGCGCACAACGCGGTGGTGAGCAGGAGCCTGGCTCTCATGGGGAGGATCTTAGCCTAGTTCCCGTCCTGAAACTCCCGTTTCAGGACGGGGGCTGTTAGCCGTTAGCTGTTAGCCGTTAGCCAGGCACCTGAGATCACTGCATTCCGGCTAACCGCTAATCGCTAACCGCTAATCGCTGCATCCTGAAACGCGAGTTTCAGGATGCACACTAGCCTATCAACGAATCGCAGGCGCTCCCCTGTCAGTACCGGAACGGCCACCCCAGGAAGTAGCGCTTCACCCTCAGCCACACGCCGAGGAGACCGAGGGGCTCGACGACGAGCACGAGGCACACGAGCACGCTGAAGATGAGCGTCGACTGCTGGGCGGAGCTGAGCTCGTTCAAGAGGGGCACGTAGCGGCCGGCGCTCTCCGCGAGGGGGGTGAGGAAGACGAAGGCGATGGCTCCCCAGACCGCGCCGAAGACCGTCCCGATGCCGCCGAGGACTATCATCGCGATGTACTGGATGCTCATCTCGAGGTCGAAGGGGGGCTCGATGGTCAGGTACTGCTGCTGCATGGCGAACATTCCGCCAGCGATGCCCGCGAAGAACGAGCTGAGCCCGAAGGCGATGATCTTCACCCTGGCCGGGTGCACCCCGAGGGCGCTCGCCGCGAGGTCCTGGTCCCTCACCGCCATCATGGCCCGGCCGGTGTTGGAGCGAGCGAGGCGGACGGCCCAGAGGGTCGTGGCGCCGGCGAGGACCAGGAACACAAGGTAGAGCTTCTGCCCGTAGACCAGGGTGAGGGGGCCCAGCTCCGTTGGCTTCGTGAAGCTGCCGAGGGGGTCGCCGCCGTCGCCTTTCGGGAAGCTGCCGTGCACGGCGACGGCGATGCCGCTGACCCCGTGGGTGAGGTCGGGCAGGGAGTGCAGGAGGTGGTTGACGACGAAGAGCAGGCCCAGGGTCACGATGGCGAGGTAGAGCCCCCTGAGGCGCAGGGCGAAGGGGCCGACGAGGAGACCGACGGCAGCCGAGACGAGGCCGCCCGCGGGGAGGCCCAGCCAGAAGGGCGCGCCGAAGCGCTCCGAGAGGATGGCGAGGGTGTAGGCGCCGAGGGCCAGGAAGGCCGCGTGCCCGAGGCTTATCTGCCCCGCGAAGCCCGTGAGGATCATCAGGCTCACCGAGCCCACGACCGCCACGAGGGCCATGTTGCCGACGGTGAGCCAGTGAGCTCCCGCCACGAAGGGGAAGAGCAGGGCCGCCGCCAGGGCCAGCACGAAGCCCACCTTGCCCCAGAGGTCCGGCAGGAGCGCCAGGTCGTCCTCGTAGCGGGTGATGAGCGGGCGGGTCGGCATCGGCTACAGGCGCTCCACGTCGCGCTTCCCGAGCAGGCCGTAGGGGCGCACCACCAGGAAGGCGATCATCACGAGGTAGGGCAGGACGGAGTGCAGGTTCTGGCCGAAGTGGCCGAGGTGGGGGTTGACGTAGCCCTGGGTGAGGACCTCGATCACGCCCAGGGCCAGGGCGGCGACCACGGTGCCGCCGGCCGAGTCGAGGCCCCCGACGATGACCGCCGGGAAGGCCCGCAGCGCCACGAACCCCAGGTTGGCGTCCACGCTGTTGGGGAACATGCCGAGGAAGACGCCGGCCAGGGCCGCGTAGGCGCCGGCGATGAACCAGCAGATGCCGAGGATGCGGCCCACGGGGATGCCGAGGGCCATGGCCGTCTCCTGGTCGGCGCTCGCCGCCCTCATGGCCACTCCCACGCGGCTCTTGCGCACCAGGACGAAGAAGGAGGCCAGCGCGACGGCCGCGGCCACCATGGCGGCACCGGAGTTCACCAGCACCCGAGAGGGGCCGACCTGGATCGTGGCGGTCGTCTCCCAGGGCGTCGGCATCCCGAAGGGCGAGGGGCCCCAGACGACGAGGATCACCGAGCGCAGGATCAGGCTGACGAAGATGGTCACGATGATGGTGACGAAGACCGGTCGTCCCACCAGCGGCCTCAGCAGGATGCGCTCGACGATCACCCCGGTGAGCCCCGTGAGCAGCATGGCCAGCAGGAGGGACACGCCCCAGCCGAGGCCGGAGGAGGCGAGGGCGATCATCAAGAAGGCGCCGAGGGAGAGCAGCTCGCCCTGGGCGAAGTTGAAGACCTTCGAGGCCCGGTAGATGACCACGAAGCCGAGGGCGGTCAGGGCGTAGACCGCGCCGAGCGCGAGGCCCGAGGTGAGGAGCTGGAGCAGCATGCTCACGGAGCCGGCCTCTCGTAGATGTCGGCTACCAGCGCCGAGTAGACCTCGATCACGGCCTCCCTGCGCACCTTCTGGGTGGCCGTCAGCTCCCCGTCGTCCTGGTTGAGCTCCTTGGGCAGGAGGCGGAAGGCGCGCACCTGCTCGACCCTGGCGAGCTGCGCGTTGGCCGCGTCGATCTCGGTGGCGACGAGATCTCGGACCTCTCTCCGGGAGGCCAGGTCCTGGTAGGAGGTGTAGGGGATGCCGCGGCGCCCCGCCCAGTCTCCGGTGGAGTCGGCCTCGACCTGCACGAGGGCGGAGATGAACTTGCGGCCGTCACCGAGGGCCACGGCCTCCTTGATGTAGGGGCTGGTCTTGAGGGCGTTCTCGATCTTCTCGGGCGAGAGGTTCTTGCCTCCCGACGTGATGATGATCTGCTTCTTGCGGCCCGTGATGCGCAGGTAGCCCTCGGCGTCGGTCTCGCCCACGTCGCCGGTGTGGAGCCAGCCCTCCTCGTCGACCGTAGCGGCCGTGGCTTCGTCGTTGTGCAGGTACCCGCAGAAGACGTGGGGACCACGCACGAGGACCTCGCCGTCCGGCGCGAGGCGGCATTCGGTCTCCGGCAGGGGCGGGCCGACGCTGCCGAGGCCGAGCTCGCCGGGAGGGTTGAGGTGGCTCACGCCGGCGCACTCGGTCTGACCGTAGCCTTCGGAGATGGGGACGCCCAGGCCGTGGTACCAGGAGAGCAGCTCCTCGGAGATGGGGGCGGCTCCGCTGACCGGCAGCCGGCAGCGGCGCAGCCCGAGGCGCTCCTGCAGGGGACGGAAGACGAGGAGGTCGCCGAGGCGAAGGTGCAGGCGCTCGAGCGCCGTCGCGCGGCCCTCCCTTCGGGCGGGGGCGAGGCGTGCGCCGGCGGCGGCGAAGTGGCCGAAGAGGGTGCGCTTGAGCCAGGTGCTGTCCTGCACCTTGATGCGGACCGCGCTGTGCATCTTCTCCCAGATGCGCGGCACGCCTAAGAAGATGGTCGGGGAGACCTCGCGGAGGTCGGTCTGCACGGTCTCGATGGACTCCCCGAAGTGCACGACGCAGCCCACGTGCAGCGGCAGGAAGAGGCTGAAGATCTTCTCGGCGACGTGGCAGAGGGGGAGGTAGGACAAGATGAGATCACTCGGGCCGACGTCGAGGCGGCTCAGCACCCTGGGCACGAGCTCGACGACGTTGCGGCTCGAGATCATGGCGCCCTTGGGCTGGCCGGTGGTGCCCGAGGTGTAGACGACCATGGCAGGAGCGTCGGGGTCGAGGGCGAGCACGCGCTCCTCGAAGGCGCGCACGGTCGCCTCACGGTCGCCGCGCCCGTCGCCGGCGAGCTCTGTGAAGGTGCTGAGCCTCGGGTCCTCGTAAGCCGCCGTGCCGCGGGGGTCGAAGACGACGACGTGCTGAACCGCAGGCGTCTGATCGACCGCCTCCACCGCCTTGTCGACCTGCTCCTGGTCTTCGCAGAAGAGCACCTTCGCGCCGGAGTGGCTCAGGACGTATGCCACGTCCTGGGCGGGGTTGGTCTGGTAGATGCCCACGCTCCGCGCGCCGAGGGCCTGGGCAGCCAGGTCGGCGTAGAGCCACTCGGGGCGGTTGTCCGAGAGGATGGCCACGTGGTCTCCGGGGCCGACGCCGAGCTCCGCGAGCCGTGCGGCGACGGTCGCGGCCTTCGCCCGGTAGCCCGCCCAGCTCACCTCCTGCCAGATGCCCAGGTGCTTGTGTCGGAGCGCCACGGCCTCGGGCCTTTGGCGGGCGTGCTTGCAGAGCAGGCCGGGGAGGCTCAGCTCCAGGCGCGGGTCCGTGGCGCTCACGGCGCGGCCCCGCTCGCCGGTGCGGCCGCTGAGGAGGGCCCCACGTAGGCCTCGAGCACGGCCGGGTCTACGCGCACCTCCTCAGGCTCGCCCTCGGCGATCTTGCGCCCGAAGTCCAGGACAGCCACGCGGTCCGCCAGATCCATGACCAGCCGCAGCTCGTGCTCGATGAGCACCAGGGTGATGCCCCTCTCCTCCCTCAGGTCCTGGAGGTAGCGCGCCATGTCCTCGGTCTCCTCCTGGTTGAGCCCCGCGGCAGGCTCGTCGAGGAGGAGCACCCGCGGCTCCATGCACACGGCCCTGCCGAGCTCCACCCGCTTCCGGATGCCGTAGGGCAGGATGCCGACAGGGCTGCGCCGGAAGCTCTGGAGGTCCAAGAAGTCCAAGACCTCCTCGCAAGCTCGCCGGTGGCGCACCTCCTCACGCCGCGCGCGGCCGGTGAAGAGGAGGTCCTCGAAGAAGCGGCTCTTGAAGAGGTGGTGGCGGCCGAGCATGAGGTTGTCGAGCACGCTGAGCTGCTCGAAGAGCGCGAGGTTCTGGAACATGCGGGCCACGCCGAGGGCGGCGCGGTGCTGGGGGCGCATGACTCCGAGGTCTCGGCCGGCGAAACGCACGCTGCCCCGGTCGGGGCGGTAGACACCTGAGATGCAGTTGAACAGCGAGGTCTTGCCCGCTCCGTTGGGGCCGATGACGGCGAAGAAGGCGCCTTCGGGCACGCTCAGCGACACTCCGTCGAGGGCGCGTAGGCCGGAGAAGGCAAGATGGAGGTCTTCAATCTCGAGCAGGTTCGCCACGCCCGGATCCTCAGGAGAGCCAGCGCCGGCGGCGGCGGTAGCGCTTGACGTCGCGATAGCTGCGCTGCTCGTTGCCTCCGAAGCCCAGGTAGAACTCGCGGACGTCCTTGTCCCGCGCCAGGACCTCCGCAGGCCCGTCGAGGACCACCCGGCCGTTCTCGAGCAGGTAGGCGTGCTCGCAGAGATCGAGGGCCATGGCCGCGTTCTGCTCCACGAGGAGGACCGACACCCCCTCGGCGTGGATCTCGGAGATGAGGGCCGCCACCTCCGAGACGACCTTGGGCGCAAGGCCCAGGGAGGGCTCGTCGAGCAGCAGGAGCTGGGGCCGGGAGACCAGGGCGCGCGCGATGGCCAGCATCTGCTGCTCGCCGCCGGAGAGGTAGCCGGCTTGCTGCCTGCGGCGCTCAGCCAGCACCGGGAAGCGGGCGTACATGCGCTCGAGCTCGTCGTCGACTTGGCCCGATGGTACGAGCCAGGCGCCGGCCTTGAGGTTCTCCTCTACCGTGAGGTCCGCGAGGATGCGCCGGCCTTCGAGGACCTGTGCGACGCCGAGGCGCACGACCGAGTCGGCTCGCATGCTCGAGAGCTCGCGGCCCCCGTAGCTCGCGCTGCCCTTGGTCGCCTCGCCGTTGTGGAGGTCGAGCAGACCCGTCAGGGCGCGCAGCACGGTGGTCTTGCCCGCGCCGTTGGGGCCGAGCAGGGCCCGCATGCTCCCGGCCGGAACCTCGAGGCTGACGCCTTTGAGCACGAGGACCACCGAGTGGTAGACGACCTCGAGGTTCTTGATGGAGAGGGCCCCGCCTTGGGGGTCTTTGCTCAACGCGGTCGCCGGAGCCTATTTGGGGGCCGCGGGAGCCTTCGCCGGGGCCTTCTCGGGAGCAGGGGTGGCCTTCGCCGGAGCCTTCTCGGGCGCCGCGGGAGCCTTGGGCTTCGCGGTTGCCTTGGGCTCCGCGTAGCCGGCGGCCACCGTCCAGCTCTTCTTCTCGAAGTCCGGCTTGAGCACGCGGGTCTTGGTGCTCGTCACGTAGGGCATGGTGGTGAGGTCGAGGGGCTGGATCATGCCGCCGGCGGTCCAGGCCTTCATGGACTTCAAGGCCTTGACGAAGCCCTCGGGGGTGATGTCTCCGGCCTCGATGGCGCGCCGCGCCGCCTCGATCTGGGTCAGCCCCTGGATGTAGGAGACGAGCACGTAGAAGTCGGACGTGCCGAGCTTCGCGCCGTGCTCATCCCAGGCCTTCATGAAGGCGCCCATGCCCGGCACGTTTTCGGCCCAGAAGGGCAGCCCGTTCATCCAGTAGAAGCCGCCGAGCACGGCGGCCGGGATGACCTTGGGGTCGAAGAAGCGGTCGATCCACGCCGGGGTGTTGCCGATCCAGACGGGCTTGTACTGGAGCTGGGCGGCGGTGCCGAGGATGGGCCCCGTGCCGCTCGGGAGGGTCACCAGCAGGACGTGCGTGGCGCCCGCCTCCTTGAGCGCGGTCACGACGGCGGTGACGTCCTTCTGACCGGGGGCGACGGCCTGCTCGGAGACCACCTTCACCCCGAGCTTGGCGGCGGCCTTCTTCCAGCCCTCGAGGCCGTCTTTGCCGTAGTCGTCCTGCTGGTAGACGACGCCGGCCTTGACCTTGTCCGCTCCGCCGGCCTGCTCCACGGCCCAGTCCACCGCGCGCATGGCCTCTATGCTGTAGGGCGGTCCGAGAGGCGGCGTGTAGTCGTGCTCCGACATCTTCGAGGACAGGGAGGCGGGGAAGGCGACCATCTTGTCCCGGGTCAGCCAGGGCCTCAGCGGGAGGGTGTTGGGCGTGCCGAAGCTCGTGGCGAGGAAGAGGACGTCAGCCTGGATGTCGTTGTAGCCCTGCACGGCTTTTTGCGGGTTGTAGCCGTGGTCCCGCTCCACCAGCTCGACCTTCCACCCCTCGGGGAGCAGCCCGCTGCCGCCGGCGTTGATGCGCGCCGCCAGGACGCGCTTGCCCAGCGCGTAGGGACGGCCGATGGCCGCCGCGCGCCCGCTCTCGTCGTTGAGCGCGCCGATCCGGATTGTCTTCTTCTCCACGTCGACGCCGCGGGCCGCCTTCGGGGCGGGCTTCGCCGGCTCCGCGGGCTTCTTGGCCTCGACGGCTGCCTTCGGCCCCGGCTCCGCGGGTGTCTCGGCGGTCTTCTCCTTGCAGCCCGTGAGCAGAAGCCCAAGGCAGGAGCAGACGACGAGCGAGAGTAACGCTACACGGTGCATGGTCATCCTCCGTCCCCGATCCGATGTGGCGGAGCGGAGACGGTGCCACGGGGCGGGGGACGATGGCAAGCCGACGGGCTCGAATCAGGGCCGCCGGCGTGCCGGCGTGCGCCCTCGCAGGCACTTCGCCTTTGACACCGCGCCGGCCATCCCGTACTTCAGCCCGCGTGGCCCGGGCTTGTCGTCCGGGCTCCGGTCCCTGTCGGGGCGGTCCTGCCGCCCATTCGCCCCGCGGTCTCTCGCGGGCATCCGACGCGCCGGCTCCAGTGCCGGGCCATGTGAGCACTCGGCGCCCCCGGAGCAGGATCGCTTCCCGTGCCGAAGGAGCCTCCATGGGACGTCGCAGCCAGCACAGCCACGCCAAGCGCCTCGTAGAACGCCGAAAGGCCGAGAAGCGCTCCGAGAAGCGGGCGCGCCGGGCGGCGCGACGAGAAGCGGCAGCAGGCGACAAGCCCGAGGGCTCCGCCGCCGAGGGCGAGGCAGGCGACGACGAAGCTCAGGAGGGGGAGCCGGGCGCGGATCCGGGCGGAGCCGCGGCGACCGGCTCATGAGCGCTCTCTCGCGACCGGCGCTGACGAA
This sequence comes from uncultured Myxococcales bacterium, assembly GCA_964594295.1. Classification (GTDB taxonomy): domain Bacteria; phylum Myxococcota_A; class UBA9042; order UBA3505; family UBA3505; genus CAZQPP01. The sequence goes on from CAZQPP010000003.1 coordinate 32,693, forward strand.
GGTGTCTTGAGCGCGGATCCGCCTTCGCCATTCTTGCGGACGTGCTAGCGTGCGGCGATGGAAACGGAAACACCCGTACCGCCGCTTCGCCCCGGCATAGTCATCGAGCCCGAGCGCAGCCGGCTCGTCGACGAAGCTCTCGACCGCCGCATCCGGCTGGACCCCCGGGGGATCGAGGCGGCGCAGGCGCTCGTGGAGCCCACCACCATCGCCGGGCTGGCGCACGCCCTCGACACCGAGCCCGAGGCCGCCGCCCGCATCGTGGCGTCTTTCGAACGCCTGAACCTCCTCGACACGCCCGAGGCGCGGGCCCTCGTGGCCAGCGCGGCGCCCATGCGGCAGGTCCAGCAGGCAGGTGAGTCCGAGGTGCGCCTGCTGATCCGCCAAGACGCGGCCTTCGACTGCGTGATGTGCGGGTCATGCTGCCTGGGGCAGAACATCGGGCCCATCAGCGACGAGGACCTCCGCAGGCTCCACGAGGGCTGGGACCTCGTCTCCGAGAAGGTCCGGAGCCCCCGGGGCTTCTTCTTCTCGAGCGGTGGAGAGGAGGGGCCGGGGGAAGAGCGCGTCTTCTGCTACTCGCCCCGGGGCGCTTGCGTCTTCCTCTCCGAGGAGGGCCGCTGCATGGTCCATGGGCTGCTGGGCGGGGACCGGAAGCCGGCGATCTGCCAGATCTTCCCCTTCCAGTTCGTCGCCACCCCGGACGGCGTCGCCGTCTCGCTGCAGATGGAGTGTCGCTGCTATCACGAGGCGCGCCGGGGCCGGAAGCTCAGCGCCCAGCAGGATGAGCTGCGGCGCATGCTGGCCCTCGTGCCGCGCCTCGGCCGAATACCGACGCGCCTGGTCCTCGAAGAGGGGCAGGTGATCTCCTGGGAGGAGTGGGTCAGGCTCGAGGAGGAGCTGCACGGAGCGGTCGACGCTTCGGCGGGCGACGACCTAGCGACTCTCGAAGCTCTCCGCGATGCCGTCGACGCCCTCCGCGACGAGAGCCCCGGAGGGGATGCCGACGGCCTGAAGGCGGAGAACCTGAGGAGCGATCTGAAGACCTTCGCGGCGGAGCTGGGGCGGGTGGCGACCGACCTGCGCGCTGCGTGCCAGGAGGGGAGCGACGAGGCGGAGCACCTGGTGCGGACGACCTCCCTAGACGCCTTGCTCGTGGCGCTCGGGGCCCTCCGGACCCACGCGGACCAGGTGCTCCGGCCCCTCGAGGCCGACGGTGGGCAGGCCCTCTTCCGAGACAACGCGCACAACCACCTGATGGGCAAGCAGCTCCTCGCGGCCCCGGACGTCGTGGCCGGTCTGGCTCGCTTCACCTTCTGCTGGCTCGCCGTCCGCGCCCTGATGATCGCCCGCTCACGCGAGGTGAGGAGGGCGCACCTGGCGACCCAGGACGTGACGGACGCCCTCGGCGTGCTGACCTTCCTCTTTCGCAGCGGGCCGTTCCTGGAGGTGCTGAGGCACTTCGACTGGACCCTGCGCAGCCTCTTCTTCGAGCGGCTGCCCGAGCTGATCGAGCACCGCCGCGAGCTGGTGTCGGCGGAGACGAGGCTCGAGCACTTCCGCGCTTGAGCGGTGATCACCGGCGGAGCGTCAGCGCGCCGGTGGGACAGGCTGCCACGCAGGCCCGCGCGCTCCGCGTGAGCGCTTCTTTGAGGGTCGCGCCGGGCGGAGGGGCCACGCGGCGTTGGGCGCCGCGGCCCATGATCGCCAGGCCTACCGGCTCCGAGGCCTCCCGGGCGGCGTGCACGCACGCGCCGCAGCCGATGCACTTGCCCGGCTCGAACACGACCTCCGGGTGGCTGGTGTCGCGCTGCAGCGACCCGCGCGGGACCGGGTGGCGGCCCCGGCGGGCGCCGTAGCGGCTCGCGAGGGCGCGCAGCTCGCAGTCGTCCGCGGAGCCGCAGGCGCACTCCAGGCACCTGCTGGCTTCGCGGGCGGCCTCCTCGGCGCTTCGGATCTCGCCCGCCGCGGGGCCGTGGGGCGCTCGTCGGGCCAGGCGGACGAGGTCATCCCGGCCGACCTTCCCCGCGCGGGACGTGTGCTGCCTCGCTGAGGGCGCGGGCTCGGCGCCGGCGAGCCGCCGGCCGACCGCGCCGGCGAGGGCGCGACCGGAGGCGCAGGCCCGGACGAGACGCTCGGTCGGCGCGACCGCGGCGCCGCCCGCGAACACCCCCTTCGCCGATGTCTCGAGCGTCGTGGTGTCGGTCCAGACGAGGCCCTCGTCCAGTCGGAGCCCTTGCTCTTGTCGCGCCGGGTCGCCGGCTCCGGTGGCGATGAGGACGGCGTCGTACGCCCGGCGCAGCTGCTCGAGGGGCAGGTCTCGCCCGACGCAGCACCCGGTCTGCGCCTCCAAGCCCAGCTCCCGGAGCGCCGTCAGGTCCGCCTCGAGGACGGCGGCCGGGAGGGCGCCCGCCGAGACCTGCTCTCGGAGAGACCCGCCGAGCTCGCCGGCGCGCTCGAAGACCGTGCACCGGTGGCCCCGCACGAGGAGGTGGAAGGCCGCGGACAGGGCTGTCGGCCCGCCGCCCACGACCGCCACGCGGCGCTCCGTCGGTTTCGCCGGCTCCGGGGTGTGGCCGGGGGCCGCTGCGGCGTATCGCTCCAGGCGCTGGATCGAGCCCGGCGCGTCGAGGCGTCCGCGGCGGCAGGCGGTCTCGCAGGGGGCGTGGCAGAGGTGGGCGAGCGTCCCTGGCAGCGCGTGGGCGGCGCGCACGAGGGCCGCGGCCTCGTCGAGGCGCCCCGCCGACAGGTGGAGCAACACGGAGGGGACGTCGAGGCGAGCGGGACAGGCGGCGCTGCAGGGCCCCGTGCAGTCCCCGAGGTGCTCGGCGAGGAGGAGCTCCACCGCCGATCGTCTCAACTCGAGGAGGCGCGCCGACTCGGTCACCACCACCATGCCCTCGCGAGCGCGGGTGGCGCAGGCGGGGACCGGCTCCCCGTCGGCCTCGACGACGCAGAGCATGCACGAAGCCGTCGCCGGTCGACCCTCGCCGTAGCACAGGGTGGGCACCTCGACCCCCGCGGCCCGGGCGACGTCGAGGATGGAGGCGCCGCCTGCGGCGTTGACCGGGGTGCCGTTGAGGTCGAGCTTCATCTGCCTTCACCTCCGTCGCGCGGAGAGACCGTGGTGACGGCGTCGAAGACACACACGTCGGCGCAGATCCCGCAGCGGCTGCACGAGGAGAGATCGACGGCGTGGCGTTCGTAGGGTCGCGCCTCGATGGCCCCGTCGGGGCATGCCGCGGCGCAACGGGTGCAGCCCGTGCAGGCGTCGCCGATGCTCACGTCGACGAGCGCCCGGCAGCGCCCGGCCGGGCAGATCCCGCGCACGTGGGCCTCGTACTCCTCGCGGAAGTGGCGAAGGGTCGTCAGCACGGGGCTGGGCGCCGAGCGCCCGAGGCCGCACTGGCTGCCCCCCTCGACCAGCGCGCTCAGGCTCTCGAGCTCCGCGAGGTGTGCAGCCGAGGCGCGCCCCTCGCACAGGTCCTCGAGCAGGTCCCGTATTCGGCGGGTGCCGACCCGGCAGTAGGTGCACTTGCCGCAGGACTCGGCCTGCGTGAACTCGAGGAAGTAGCGCGCCACGTCCACCATGCAGTCGCGCTCGTCGAGCACCACGAGACCGCCCGAGCCCATCATGGCGCCGATCTCCCCGAGGGACTCGTAGTCCAGCGGGGTGTCCAGCAGAGCGGCGGGTACGCAGCCCCCGAGGGGACCGCCGACGAGGATCGCCTTGAGCGCGTGGCCCTCGAGCACGCCGCCGCCGATGTCGAAGACCAGCTCCTTCAGCGTCGTGCCCAGCTCCACCTCGACGAGGCCGCCGTGCACGACCTTGCCCGCCAGCGACAAGACCTTGGTCCCGGCCGCCTTCTCGGAGCCGAGGTCCGCAAAGGCGGCGGCGCCGTTGCGGAGGATCCACGGCACCATGGCGAAGGTCTCGACGTTGCTCACCAGCGTCGGGGCGCCGTCCAGGCCGTGCTCTGCGGGGTAGGGCGGGCGGACGGTCGGGATGGGGCGGGCGCCCTCGAGGGAGGCGATGAGCGCCGTCTCTTCGCCGCAGACGAAGGCGCCGGCGCCGCGGCTCAGCGAGACTCGAAGCGGCGCCATCGCTTCCGGCCACCCGCCCTCCTCGAGCCGGTCGATGGCCTCGGCGATGCGCCGCACCGCGTGGGGGTACTCGGTTCGAACGAAGACCACCGCCTCGGAGGCGCCCACCGCGTGGGCGGCGATGGCCATGCCCTCGAGAACGCGGAAGGGGAAGGACTCGAGGAGCATGCGATCCATGAACGCACCCGGATCGCCTTCGTCCCCGTTGCAGATGACCGTCTTGGCGCCGCCCGGCGTGGATCTGACGAGCTCCCACTTGCGGCCCGCGGGGAAGCCCGCGCCGCCGCGGCCGCGGAGACCGCTGCGCGAGACCTCGTCGCAGACCTCGGCCGCCGTCATCTCCAGGGCGCGCCGCAACGCTTCGAAGCCCCCGCGCGCGACGTAGCCCTCGAGGTCGAGGGGCTCGCCCTCGCCGGGGTGCTCGGTGGCCACGTGGCGCTGCCGTTCTCGCTGCTCGGTCAGCCACGGCTCCCACGCATCGGCGAGGTATGCGTCCGGCAGCGCGCGGGTGTCCTCGGTGACGAGGCCGTCGACCACGAAGTCGAGGGCGCGCCGCACGCGCTGCGCGATGCCCCTGGGCGGGGCGTGGCGCCGGAGGATGTTTCGGGCGGCGGCGGGGTCGACGTTGGCGTAGCGCGTGACCGCGCCGCTCGGCTCCACGATCTCCACCAGCGGCGTGGCGCTGCACAGCAGCTCGCAGCTCGCGGCCTGTAGCGCGGCGGGAGCTCGCAGGTCGGCGATGCTCCGGGAGAAGCTCCCGAACACACGATCCGCGCCTCGAGCCGCGCAGCAGGAGTCCACGCAGACGCGCACCTGTACGCCTCCGCGGCCGGCGGGCGCCTGCGGGGCCGAGGGCGGGAGCAGCGCCTCGCGGGCCTGCTCGAGGAGGCGTGGCGCGTCGTCGGGCGCCACGGGACCGTAGAGGGTCTGGTCGATCTGCACGGCGGGGGCGAGGGCGCAGCAGCCGAGGCAGGCGACCTTGGAGACGGTGAACTCACCGTCGGGGTCGGTGTCGCGGCCGTCCTCAAGATCGAGGGCGCGGATGAAGGCGTCCGTGACCCTGTCTGCGCCGCGCAGGTGGCAGGCGGTGCCGTGGCAGACGCGCACGAGGTGGCGCCCGGCAGGCTCGAAGCGAAAGGCCGCGTAGAAGCTCGCCACGCCGTAGAGGTCGGCGCGCGGGCGCTCGAGGGCGTCGGCGAGCCGGGCCATGGCCTCGGGAGGGAGGTAGCCGCAGGCGCGCTGCACGTCGTGCAGCAGGTTCAGGACCTGCCTGCCGCCGCCCCCGTGGCGCTCGAGCGCGGACTCCGCCGCGGCGATGGGCGACGGGGCCATCACGGCGCTCCGATGCACAGGAGCTGGCCCTCGGTGCGCAAGAACATGCGCGCCTCGCCCCCGACGCGTGCGAAGGCCGGGCTCGCCGACATCTTCAGGCCTGCCAGGGAGGCCTCCCCGAGCACCCGCGGGTTGCCCTCGGCGGCCATGACCAGGGCGCGGCCCTTGCGGGTGAAGAGCAGCAGGCGGTCGCCGACGAGGCTCGGCGACACGTAGGTGCTCCCGCCGATGCGGTGGGTCCACAGGCGCTCGCCCGACTTCAGGTCGAAGCAGCTCAGCCTGCCGCTGCTCGAGACGGTGAAGACGAGCGCTCCGTTGCTCACCGGGCTCGCCACGTCGGGGAGGCTGCCCACCTCGCGCACCCACGCCGTGTGGCTCTCGGTCACGTCTCCGCGTCCTCCCCGGCGCAGCGCGAAGATGCCGTGTCCCTCCATGACCCCGACGACGAGCTCGCCGGCCAGCACGGGAGAGGGCGTCGCGAAGCCGCCGAGCTGCTTGGAGCGCCAGATCTCCTCTCCGGTGGCCGCGTCGTACTCGATGACCCACGGCGGGGCTGCCGTGACAAGGCGCGGGCCCTCCGGCCCGTCCGCGACGAAGGGGGTCGTCCAGGAGGCCTCCACGTCGCGTTCGCGCTTCCAGCTCAGCCGGCCTGTGGCGGCGTCGTAGGAGCGCAGGGAGGAGAGGTCCCCGCTGGGGCCTGTCTGGTCGAAGGGCACGATGAGCTGATCGCGCCAGATGATGGGCGAGCTGGCGTGGCCCCACTGGTTCTGGGGCAGGCCGAGGGCGTGCGCCCAGACCCTGCGCCCGGCGCGGTCGACGGCGTGCAGGTCTCCGTTGGCGAAGATCGCGTAGACACGCTTGCCGTCGGTCGCCGGCGTCGAGGCCGCGAAGACGTCTCGCTCGTAGACCTCCGGCGCCTCCTTGGGGCTGGTGCGGAGCTCGCCTGCCTCGTAGCGCCACAGCGTGTCGCCGGTCGCTGCGTCGAAGGCGAAGATCGCGCGGCGGTCCTTGTTCGCGCCGACGGCGTAGACGCGGCCGTCCCAGACGACGGGCGAGCCCGCGCCAGCGAGCGGCACGGGCGCGCGCCAGACCACGTTGCGGCCGGTCTCCACGTCGAAGTCGAGGGGCACCTCGGTGAGGGCTGTGCGTCCGGCGCCGCCGGGGCCGCGGAAGCGCGGCCAACGCGCCTCCGCTCCGCCGTGCTCGACGGCCGCCGGCACGGCCCGCTCGGGGGCGCGCAGCGCGCCCGCGACGGCGAAAGAGCTCGCGAGCAGGAGCCCGCCCGTCGCGGCGACGGACCAGCGACCCTGGCGTTTGCGCCGGCGTGCCGAGTCGGGCGCTTGCGGCTCGGTCGGGGCCTCCGGCGACGTGCGGAGCGAGCTGCCGATGCGCAGCGCGAGGAAGAAGATCACGAGCCCGAAGACCAGGAGCGTGCCTCCGGTCTCGCTGAGGGCGCGCCCCCGGAAGTGGGCACTGCGCAGCTCCAGATCGAGGGCGCGCACGCGCTCCTCGAGGTCGACGGTGTCGGCGCCCGCCGGAGCGCTCGCCAGGCTCCGCTTGGCCTCCGTCAGGGCCTCCGGCGGCGCGAGGATGCTCGGCTCCTCGGCGGCCGGGCTGTTGAAGAGCAGGAGCGTCGCCACGACGAGGCAGAAGACGGCCGAGAGCGCGGCCGAGAGGTCGGCGGCGCGGCGAATGGCCTTTCGCGAGGGAGGCTCGTCGGTGCGTGTCGAGGCGGGCGCTCCAGGGAGCACCCCCGCTGCCAGGGGCCGCGCCGGAGCCGCGGCTTTCTCCTCCGGGCACCTGTCGTAGCAGCGCCCGCAGGCGACACAGTGGCCCGGGTCGGCCTCGTAGTCCTCGCGGCGCCGCCACCCCGAGAGGCTCAGGAGCTTGGCCCAGAACAGGAGGCCGAGCCAGAGGCCGCCGACCATCGCGCCGGCGCGGACGCGGGCCTCGGTCGCGTCGGCCTCGGCCGTGACCTCCGACGTGCTACGCGCCGCGCGGCGGAAGGCCTCGATCTGGTCTTCGGCGACGGCGTCCAGAGCCTCGCCCCGTTCCACGGCGGCGAGGGCGTCCCCGAGGCGGACCGCCTCGTGCGTGCGGGCCAGCGGCTCGCCGACGAGGTGGCCCGCCGCGCCCGACGCGAGCAGGACCACCGGCAGCAGCGCCAGGATGAGCCGGATCCGCTTGCGTCCGGCCGCGCGCTGCGGAGCCCGGAGGCTCTCCGTGGGCACGTCGATAGCCTCGTAGGGGCAGCTCTCCTCGCACAGGCGGCACTGTACGCACCGATCGGTGAAGATGCCGAGCCGCCAACGCGCCAGCGGGGCGAGCATCGACAGGAGCGCGCCGTAGGGACAGAGGTAGCGGCAGTAGGGGCGGCCGACGAACATCGAGAGCAGCACGAGGCTCCCGCCGAAGACCAGCATCGGCGTGGTCCCGCTCAGGCGGAAGATGCCCACGAAGGGGTCGTACTCGCACACGACGAAGGCGGCTCCGGTCGCCGCGAGGACCACGGCGAGGGCGAGGTAGGCGTGGCGCACCATGCGGAGGCCGTCTTCCAGCCACCGGGGCACCCGCACCGGCCACACCAGCACGGCCTCCTGCAGGGCGCCGTGGGGACACACGGCGGCGCAGAACACACGCCCGAACAGGAGCACGAAGGCCAGCGGAGCGAGGAAGAAGGCCACGACAGCGAGGGGCGCCGCGTAGCCGGGGTCGAAGACGGCGAGGGCGACGTTCTGCAGCGAGCCGATGGCGCAGACGCAGCCTTCGCGCCAGAACCCGAAGTAGGCGAGGCTGAATAGGCTCAGCCACACCAGGCCTCGTCGCGAGCGCTGCCGGTGCACGAGATAGGCCGCGGCGGCGAGGGCGAGGCAGAGCACGGCGATGTCGAGGTGCTCGAGGAGCAGCGAGCGCGGCGCCGGGGTCTGGAGGATCGGCGCCACGTAGTCCGGCCCCAGGTCCGGCGGCGGGAAGCGCTGCTCGGCGGCCGCGCGCGCCACGGGCAGCGAGAGCAGGACCGGCGTTGCCAACCATGGCAGTGCTCCGGCGGCCGTGCGCCTCACCGGTCGGTGCTCTTGAGGATGTAGGGATTGGCCGCCGGTACGCGGGAGATCGCCTCGGCCGGGCACTTCGCCCCGATCGCGCACTCGTTGCAGCGGACGCAGCGGTCGTGGCGGATCTGCAAGAAGACCGATCCGTTGCCGAAGTCCCTGCAGGCCTTTACGCAGCGCCCGCAGGCCACGCACAGGTCCTCGTCGATGCTGTACTCGTAGTAGGGCTCCCGCACGTAGCGCCGCTGCAGCGCGTCCGTCGGGCACACGAGGTTCTCCGCGCCCGAGGTGCGGGCCGCGTGCTCGAGCTCGAAGTAGGCCGTGCACAAATCACAGTAGCCGCAGATGGCGTGCACCCGCACCGCGCGAACGGCCGAGGGGTTCTGCACGCAGTTGGTGGCGCAGCGGCCGCAGGCGATGCACTTGTCGGGGTCCAGCTGCCAGACCGTGGCGCCGGACGTGCCGATCCAGACGAAGGCTCCGGCGGAGCCCGCGACGCCGGCGAGCAGCGCCTTCCGTGCGCCCCTTCGCAGGAACTCGCGGCGCGTCAGCGCTCCGTCAGCCATCGGTCACCACCTCTCGGAGCCCGCAGCGGGCCGCGCGCACGCAGCCCCGGCAGCCGGCGGAGCGAAGCCGCGGCGCCTCGCAGGTGAGGGCCTGGCGCGGCGCCCGCTTGTCGGCGAGGGAGAGCCAGGCGACGCCTCCGAGGGCGCCTGCTGCCGCGAGTCGGCCCAGCGTGCGCAAGGCGTGACGACGGGACACCGCTTTCACCGCTGCACCTCCTCGAGCTCTTCGAAGGCTCGGACCTTCATGGAAACCGGGTCGAGGACGTAGACAATCCCCGCGGCGTCGGTGGCCACGTCGAGGCCCTCGGTGCCCGGCTCAAACCAGCTCGGGCCGGCCACCATGGACACCAGCTTCCCGTCGGCCGCGAGCACCTTGACGCGCGCGATGGCCTTCTCGGCCGTGACGACGCGGCCGCCGCTCAGCGGCGCGATGTTGATCGGGTTGCAGCACCCGCAGAAGCGCTCGGTCGACGTGCCGTAGGCGCCGAAGGCCCCGAGCGGAGCGCCGTCGAAGGTGTAGAGCTCGAGGCGATGGCGGCCGGGGTTGGCTACGACCAGCCGGTCGGGCAGCGCGAAGAGGTCCAGGTAGGGGCGGTAGACGACGATCCCCGGGATGCCGCGCGCGTCGTCCTTCTCGGCGATCCGGGAGAGCAGCTTTCCTTCGTTGTCGTAGCGCAGCACCGTCATGGCGCCGGCGTCACCCACGAACACGGAGTCACCGGTCACGGCGACAGACCTCGGCATCGACCTCTCGTCGCCCGAGCTCCAGCGCTGCAGGACGCTGCCGTCGTCGCCCACGGCCGCGACGTGATCGGGGGCGCACACCAGCAGACGATCGGGCGGCGCGACGGTGACGCAGTAGGGCTCGAAGGCCAGCTTGATCTCACCTGCCGGGGAGCCGTCGGAGCCGAAGACCCGGATGCTCCTGTCACCGGCGACGAGCACGACCGGCCCACCCGAGCGCTCGTCGACCGCGACGGCGCGCGCCTCGTCGAAGCCCGTGGCGATCGCGCCGATCTCTGTGTAGCCGTGGAGCTCCGCCCCGGCGGGCGGTGCCCGCATGTCCTCGAGCCTCGGCGGCTCGTCGTCTCGGCCCAGGCTCAGCGCGAGCGCGGCCGCGAGACAGGCCAGGGCCGCCAGGACCGCCATCAAACCACGGCTCACCTGCTCCCCTCCCGCACGTCGACACAGAGCATCCGGGTGTGATCGCGGACGAGGAGCCGCCCTCCGGCCAGGGCCATGGGCGCCCACGCGTCGGCGCCGTCCAGGATCTTCACGCTGGCGCGCTCGCGGTAGCCGGCGGGGGTCGCGTCGACCAGGGTGAGGACGCCGCTCGGGCTCCGGGTGGAGCCGCTGTCGAGGACCCAGAGCATGCCCTGGGCGAGGATCCAGTCGCCGTAGCCCTTGTAAAAGCGCCTGCGGGCGCCGCTCGTCCACACCTCCTCCCCGTCCTTGCTCAGGCACACCAGCTCGCCGCTCGGGCGCACCGCGTAGAGGTGGCCGTCGTGGAAGATGGGCGCGTGCAGCTCGACTCCCAAGACCTCCGCGTCTCGCTTCCACAGCAGCTCCGCCGCGACCGAGGCGCCCTCGTCGCGGAGGCGGAGCATGACGCAGCCGGCGTCGTATCCCGAGCACACCAGGACCCGGTCCTTGCCCACGACGACGGGCTCGGGCACCCGGGCGATGGAGGCGCGGTTGGTCGTCTCGGTGAACAGGACGCTCCCGTCCTCCCCGTCGACGCCGGCGACCCCCGGCATGCCCGAGTAGAGGTAGATGCGGCGTTCGCCGAGCGTCATGGGCGTGATCGAGGCGTGGGTCATTCCCCAAAGCGAGGTGTTGGGCGCTTCCCACAGGGCTTCGCCCGTCTCGAGCTCCAGGGCGGTCATCAGGACCTTGGGTCCAGCCGGGGCGACGATGACTCTGCCGCCGTCGACGAGCGGGCTCTGCGCGGCGTACCAGTCCGGAATCCGGGTGCCGTAGCGGCCCACGAGGTCTACGGCCCACCGCAGCGCGCCGGTCCGCGCGTCGAGACAGGTGAGGTGCCCCTTCGGCCCGAGCGACACGACCGAGTCGCCGGCGACGGCGGGCACGGTCCGCGACATGCCGTGGTTTCGGCGGAGCTCGACGGCGTAGGCGTAGCTCCAGATCTCCCGGCCGTCGTCCAGAGACAGGCTGCGAAGCACGTCGCGCTGCCCTCTGCGGTCGTAGTCGAGGAGGAAGACGCGCCCGCGGTGGACGGCAGCACCGGCGTGCCCCTCACCGAGCTCCGTCGCCCAGAGCAGCTTCGGCTCGCCGGACCAGCTCGCCGCGAGGCGGACCTCCTCGGATCTCTGGCGATCCAGGTTGGGGCCGCGGAAGCCGGGCCAGCTCCCTGTCGCCTCCGACGGGCTCCCGGCGCCCGTCGTGAGGGTCCCCCGGGCGTTGGGTGGTGGGCCGGCGGAGCGCTTCGGAGGACGCGTGCGCTCCAGCTCGCTCTCCTTCGGGATCCGCGGCCCCACGTCGATCTGCGTCGCGCGGGCGAGCCAGACGACACCGGCGATGGCCAGGGCCGCCACCGCGACCGGTACCGTCTTTGCCAGAGCGTCGGCTCGCAATAGACCCTCGTGCTGTGGGAGCATCCGGAGGCCGGTGGGAGCCCGTACGGTAGCACACCGGTGCCCCGAAGACTCCGAGCGAGCCGACGCCGATGTCCGAGCCCACGCCGCACCCCGAGGTCCCGAAGTCAACCGGCCTGGCGCGCCAGCTCCTCCGGGTCGCGGAGGCTCTGGCCGAGCTCGCGGCCCCTCGTCCCGACGTGGAGAGCCTGGCGCGGGAGGTGGAGGTGCTCGCGCGTGTCGCAGGAGAGGCGGCCGCGTCATGCCCGGCGGAAGACGCCGACCGGGAGGGCCTGAGGGTCCTGCTCGACCGGGCCGAGGAGCTCGCGGACGTGGCTGGGGCGCTCTCGGCCGGGCTCCCGCGGGCCGCTCACGGCGGCCGGGAGCCGCCCACTGCCTTCACCGACGCCGTCGGCGATCTACGCTCGGCCGCCGCCGCCGCCGGCATCGACGCGGACCTCCCGCCGGCTCGCCCTCTGCGTATGGGCTCGAGCGCCCTCACCGGTGAGACCGCCCGGCTCTACCGCGCGTCATCCGCCGCCTTGTACTCCACGGTGCTCGTCTTCACCCCGCACACCAGCGTCGACGACCTCCTCTTCAACGTCGCCGCGGTGCGCGAGATCGCGCCGGCTCGGCTCGGCTTCGGCTTCTTGTGGGCGTTTCGGAGCAGCGTCGAGGATGCTGGATTCCTCCACGCCGTCGTCGATCCGGTGAGCCGCCTGCTCTGCCGCCTCGATTGGGAGAGGTCGCCGCACGACGAGCTCTCGGCCAGGGTGCGCATGTGGACGAGGTCCATGCCGGAGGCGCACGCGCTGCCCATCTCGCTCGCGAAGTCCATCCTGGGGGCCGCCGGCGCCATCGGGGATGAGGCCACGGTCGACGAGCTCCTGTCGCGGGCCGGGGCGAGGTGGAGCGACGGGCGAGAGGGCGACAGCCTCGTGAAGTCGAGGAGCCCCTTCGACTCCAAGTCGAAGCTCCTCGCCGCCAAAGACGCGGCGGCGAGGGCGAACCCGCGTATCTTGGAAGACCTGAGGTCCGTCTACTACGAGCTCGAGAGGCTCGACTGGATGTGCGGGAACAAGCCCGTAAGGAAGATCGACTACATCGACGAGGGCTACGTCGAGCTCTGCCGGCAGCACCCCGACGAGTTCCCGAATGTCACCGTGTTCGCCTCGGCCACGACGCGCAACACGAAGGAGCTCGACATGTTCTACGGGCGTGACGCGGTGGACGTCGAGGAGGCGGTGCGCCTCACGCGACTTCACGAGGGGCACCCCGACTCCCCCGAGCACATGGCGGACACGACCACCCGCCTCGGTGTGGTGCTCGGCTACCCCGAGTGCTGTTCGCGAGCCTTCGCCGAGGACCAGGAGGCCTTTCGGGGCAACAGCGAGTCCATCATGCTCGCGCGGCGCGTCGCCGAGCCAGGTCGGGCACCGGCGGCCAGCAAGCTCTTCTTCCGCTGGTATTTCCCATGCTCGTTGAGCTGTGAGGCGAGCCTCGCGCGAGCCCGACAGCTGACCGATTTCGTGCGCGAGCGCTGCGGCGAGGAGCTGCACTGCCAGCTCGAGGAGAGCCTCGAGACTCCCTCCTTGATGCTCCTCGACAAGAGGACCCAGCTCATCGACATCCACCCCGAGCACGAGGTCTCCGAGCGCTTCACATACAGGGCCGGCGAGGTCTTCGGCGAGGACGAGCGCCTCGAGCGCGTGCGTGCCGGCGACACCATGGTCGTCGAGGAGGGGCGCATCTCCATCCTGAAGCAGGGCAAGGAGACGGCGCGGCTCAATATGGACGCCTTCTTGTGGTGGAACGAGGAGGTGCTGCACCGGGACTTCTGGCGCGTCTTCCTCGAGCGCCGGGCGAGGAGAAACACGGACCAGGCCGGCGACATGTGGACCCGCTCCCGGCGCGACGGGATGCTCCGGCGGACGAGCTGACTCATCGCAGAGATCGCTGAGACCGCAGAGAGCTCTCCTTTGGAGAATCAGGCTCCTCTGCGAGCTCCGCGACCTCCGCGGTGAGATCTCTCGGGGCTGAACGGGCGGTCTTACCTCCGCGCCGTCCCGCCAACGCTGCTCGATCCGGCCGGAGCGTTGACACGCGAGCGGCGGGCGTGATCCTATTTGGAGCAGACGGAACGGTAGCTGGTGAGGCTCCCCGTGATTGCATCGAAACGAACGATGCCCGGGGCCTTGCTGGTGGCTGCAATAGCCACGCTCGGCTGCCGGGATGCTCCCCCTCGAGAAGGGGAGAGCTATGGTTTGGGAAGGATTGGCGACCCTCGCGCGGCGGCGGGAGCAGACGCCGGCGGGCTCGGTGACCCGGGGCCGGGTGCAGGCGACCGTGGAGGAGGGCCGGGCTGCGCGGAAGGAGAGCGCGACGGATCGTGCTCGCCCGCGGAGCGCGGAGCCTTTGACGGCGGGGAGGGCCCGGAGGTGTCGATCACTCGGTCGAGCTTGCAGGACGCGGGCTTCAGCGAAGGCGGCGGATCCGGCGCCGGCGGGGGTGGAGTCGTGAGCTTCGCGGGTCCGCCGCGCTGCACGCCCCTGCCCTTTCCGCGGGAGCACACCTGCTCGGGGGAGCCCGGGCTCTGGGGCAAGGCGCTCCAGATGTCCCTGTGGTTCTTCAACGTCAACAAGTCGGGGCCCGGGGTGCTGTGCACGGACACCCAGTGGCGCGGGGACGCCCACCTCTCAGACGGCTCCATCAGGCTCGCCTCCGGCGATCCCAACGGCGTCGACATGTCCGAGGGATACATCGAGCGGCACAGGCACGTCCTCGACCCGGACGGAGACGGGGCCCTCGACCTGTCGGGCGGCTACTACGACGCCGGCGACTTCATCAAGTTCGCCATCACCCAGGGCTACATGGCTTCGACCGTCGCCTGGTCCATGCTCGAGTTCCGCGAGGCCTACGCCAGGACCGGCCTCGAGCAGGCCGCCCTCGAGCAGGTCAGGTGGGCGGCGGACTTCTTCATGCGCGCTACCTTCGTCGAGGACAGGTCCCTCCCCGCGGAGCAGTGGAACGTCGTGGCATACGCCCACCAGGTCTCCGACGCCTCGGATCACAGCTGCGGGTGGATGCCTCCGGAGCTGCGCTCGGCCGAGGACTGCCCGCGCAAGGCCTATTTCGCCACCCACGCGAACCCAGCCGCCGACGTGACCGCCAACAACGCGGCCGCGCTGGCCCAGATCGCGATGCTCACCAGGGACACCGACCCGGCCTACTCCGAAGACTGCCTGAAGCACGCGATCGCCTTGTACGGCTTCGCCTCTCGCTACCCGACGAGCAAGGGGTCGGCGTCGGGGGGGCTCTACACCTCCGAGTACGGCGCCGACGACCTCGCCTGGGCGGCCAGCTGGCTCTACGAGGCGACCGGCGACGAGGCCTACCTCGACGAGGCCATGACCTGGGTCTACGACATCCCCGGCTTCAGCAAGGGCTGCGTCGACGCCCTGATCAGGTGGGACGGCGTCACCGAGGACAACGCCTGCTGGTTCGAGAGCTGGTGCCACATCTGGAACTCCCTGCGCTCGGGGGTCTTCGTCCGCCTCGCGAAGGTGCTGAGCGAGGCCGGCAGCGAGTACGCCCCGCTCTTCCGCATGATCGCGAGGAACGACAGCATGGCCTGGGTGGAGGGGCCGGCCTCGCCCCAGGGCTTCGCCCAGAAGGTCGCGGTGAGCTGGGGCTCGGGGCGCTACAACAGCGCCGGCCAGCTCGTGGCGCTGGTCTACGCGAAGAGCTTCCCCGACGACCCGGACTCCCAGCGCATAGTCGACTGGGCGGCACGGCAGGCCCGCTACCTGCTCGGCGACAACGAGGTGAACGGAGACCCGGAGGGGAAGTCTTTCATGATGGGCTTCACGGAGCTCTCGCCCAACACGCCCCTGGAGCCTCACCACGCGGCGGGCCACGCCTCCATCTACGGCGAGCCGGACATCCCCGAGGCCAACAGGCACATCCTCTGGGGCGCCCTGGTGAACGGGCCCTCGTCCTCCGACGCCCACGAGGACAACAGGGCCGACTACGGCGGCAACGAGGTCACCGTCGACTACAACGCCGCCTGGGTAGGTGCCCTCGCCGGCAACGCCTACTTCCAGGCTGAAAAGGACGGGGGCTGGTGCCCGGACCCGGACTTCCCCCCGGCGGAGCCTCCGGCCGAC
>CAZQPP010000004.1:0-2058 GCA_964594295.1 uncultured Myxococcales bacterium
CGCCGCTCACGCGGCGCGGCCCGCCGGGCCGGCGCAGACTTCCCGCCACCCCTGCTCGCCAAGCCCCCCGACGTGACAATGACGCCCAAGCTGCCTACACTCTCGCGCCGGAACGATATGAGGAGCACCGTATGCCGGAAGAGCTCTGGCGGCGCACGCGGACCTGGAGCATTAGATCCGCGGTCGCCCTCGCGATGCTGGCGATCTGGCTGGGCAGCCCGATGCCGGAGGCAGAGGCGGCTCCGCCGCAGCAGACCCTCGTGCCCCTGAAGGTTGTCTCGGATGTGCTCGACGACACCCTGCTGAGGGCGCTGACGCAGGTGCTCGTGGGCCGCCTCCAGGCCTACCCTCGCTACGAGGTGCTGCCGACCCCCGAGATGGACCTGCTCGAGGCGCTCATGGAGATGGACTGCGTCGAGCCCGACGTGGAGTGCCTCGGCGCAATAGGCAGGCGCGAAGGAGCGGCGATGGTCCTCTTCGTGACCGTCACCCGCAAGGACAGCGGCGGCTTCGCCCTGGCCTACGAGCTCATCGACGCGAGGCAGGGAGTGCTGGAGAAGGGCGGAGAGCGTACCGCAAGCAGCACGGCAGCCCTCGCCGGCGAGATGGAGAGGGTGATCCTCGACGCGTTCGGCGAGCCGCCGCCGCCGCCGCCGCGCGAGGTCGACGTCACCGTGGAGGTGAACGTCCCCAGCGCCAGGGTCTACATCGACGACCGGGACATCGGCATCGCCCCGGTCCGCACCGAGCTGATGCCCGGCAGACACGTGCTGCGGGTCTCCAAGCAAGGCTACGTGGAGTACCGCGAGACCATCTTCGTGGAGCAGGACCGCCCCTTCACGCGGGTGATCAGCCTGAAGCCCAGGCAGGTGGAGGCTCCCACCGTAGGAGGAGTCACGCCCACGACCATGGTGGACGGCACCGCGGAGGAGGGCTCGGGCGAGTCCGAAGCCAAGCCCTTCTACACACAGTGGTGGTTCTGGACGGGCGCCGGCGCCATCGTCGCCGCCGCCGTCACCTCCGCGATACTCCTGTCGGGCTCGTCATCGAGCAGCCGCTCGACAGGTGGTGTAGTGCTCTCGCTGGATCCCGCCCAGGTGGAGAACGATGCGATCTTCCAAGCTCCATAAGCTCTGTTGTGTGCTCGCGCTCGCCACGCTCGGCGGCGCGGCCTGCTCGGAGGGCAACGAGAAGGGCTCCGGCGGCATGTGGCTCGATCTCGCGAGCCTGGGCACCACCACCGGGGCGCTGAAGCTCGACCGGCTCAGGTCTTTCCGCGTCCGCGTGCACGCCCACACGCCCCCGGGCTTCGACGACGTCCTCTACGACTCGGGGTGCCTGGAGTTCAAGGGGACGGCCTTCCTGATCTCGCCCCTCGAGGTTGGTGACGGGCGCAGCGCCCTGCTCGACCTCTTCACCGCCGACAAGACCGCGGACTGCCCCGCCAACAAGCTCCTCTACAGGGCATACCGCGGCGAGCTCGTCATCGAGGAGAAGGACGACCACCTCTACGTGCTGCTGCCGCAGGAGGTGGGCTCTTTCACGTCCCTCTCCGTGCCCTCCGCCGAGACGATGAAGACGGCCGGGAACACGAGCTGCAGCGACGACAACGACTGCCGGACCGCGGTCCACGCGGCGGCCTTCTGCGTTCAGACCCGGGGCACCTGCGCGATCACCTCGCTGCACCCCCTGAACAACTTCGCCCCGCGCGCCCTGCACAGCACCGTGCCCATGGCGGACGGCTCGCTCATGAGCGTGGGAGGCATCGGCCAGGCCTCCTCGAGCGGGGCGCTGCTCGGCACCGACGTCACCTTCGAGCGCTACCGCCCCCTCGCGAACCTCTTCGAGGTCAGGGCCATCCCGAGCTACAGCGGTGAGGTGCGCCTCGCCTTCCACGAGGTGGTCGCCGTGGACCCGGGCCGGCTGCTCGTGCTCGGCGGCCTCCAGTCGATGGTCCTCGCCCGCGCGGAGCAGAGGCTCACCTTCGACACGCCCGTGCAGTACTGCGGTGGCGGGAGCAACTGCTACGACAACATCTCGAACCAGGCCACGGTCATC
>CAZQPP010000004.1:2068-3962 GCA_964594295.1 uncultured Myxococcales bacterium
ACTTCGCCGGCGCGACGGCCCGCACGGGCACCCTCCCCGAGCCGGTCTTCGCGACCAAGGCGATCCGAATCCCGTCCGCCGGCGGCTCCGGCCCGGCCTTCGTCATCGCGGGCGGCACGGTCGCCAACGCCGCGGGCGACGGCGTGGAGGCGACGAACCAGCTCTTCAAGTGCACCGTCAAGGACGGCGACCCGCCGGTGGAGTGCACCACGCTGGACCAGCGCATGACCGTGCCGAGGAGCGGGCACGAGATCTTCTGCCTCGAGGAGGACGGAGACGGCGCCTGCACGAAGGTGGTCATCGCGGGCGGCTACGGAGCCGGGAAGAAGGAGATCGCCGACCTCTACGATCCGAAGGGCGGCGTCGTGACGCCGCTGGACAGGGTCGACGACGGTGAGAGCGTCGGCGGCTGGACCTGGACCCGCGTCGGGGACACCATCATCTCCGTCGGCGGCACGACCGGGGCCCTCGGAGACCCGCCCGACATGCCGCCCCTGAAGGTGGCCCTCGAGGGCACGAGCATCGACCTCGAGCCGCTGATCCTCGACGGCATCGACGAGAAGGACTCCTACCGCCTCTTCCCGGCGGTGGAGACGGCGGGTGACGGCGCGGTCCTGGTCTCGGGCGGCCTCGACGGCGACAACAACTCGACCACGTCGGTCTTGCGCTTCCGGGTCGACGACGGCGCCAAGGACGGGGTGCTGACGGTGGACGAGCTCGCCATGGCCGTCCCGCGCTTCGCGCACACGGCGACGCAGGTCCCATCCGGTCCCCTCGCCGGGGCGGTCCTCGTGCAGGGCGGCTTCGTGCTCCAAGAGAACGTCTTGCAGTTCGCCAGCGGCGCCGAGGTCTACCTCGCGCGCCCGGGCAACTGAGCAAGACGGACCTCGGCTCCGAAGGCCTGCGGCGCCCTCCCGCCGCCGGCACGTCAGCATGCACGGGGCGTGGCTCCGGAGCGGCGCCTGTGGTGGCGGCCGCCTGCGTGGCGGGAGCGCTGCTCATAGGCGGCGCGGCCGGGCGCATCTTCTTCAAGGATGGAGGGGAGCTGAGCGCCGCGGCGCTCTCCATGGGCGTGCCCCACCCCACCGGCTTCGCGGTCTGGACCGGGCTGGCGCGCGTCTGCTCTCTGCTGCCGCTCGGGCCCCTGCCCGTGCGCATCGCCCTGGCGTCGGCGTTGCCGATGGCGCTCACGATCGCGCTGCTGGCCCACCTGGTCGGCAGGCCGCTGCGGAGGCTCGGCCCCGCCCCGGGACCGGCCGCGGATCTGCTCCTGCGCGGCTTCGCCCTGCCCGTGCTCGTGCTCGCCTCCGAGACCGTGTGGGTGCTCTCCACCACGCCCGAGGTCTACGCCCTGTCCGCCCTGCTGACCTTCGGGTTGCTCGCCGCCTGCCTGGCGCCGGGCGGACCTGCCCTGCGCGCACGTTTCGCCCTGGCCGGGCTGGTGCCGGCCGTCCACGTGAACGCCGGCATCGGGCTGGTAGGGCTCCTGGCGCGGCGCGGGCCGGGCGAGCACGGGGCGCGTGAAGCACCGGCGAGACGCTCCTGGCTCACCGGCGCCTTCCTCTTCCTGCTCACCTCCGGCTCGGTCCTCGCGCTCTGGGCGGCGGCGGGCCGCGGGGCGGAGCTGGACTTCGGCCACCCGGCGGGCATCGGGCGCCTCGTGGACCACCTCACCGGCGCGAGCATTCGCCAGGCCTTTGCGGACCCCGCGACGAAGCCGGGGCTGACCGAGGCCGTCGCCGAGCACACCCGTCTGTTGCTCACGGACCTCGGTCCGGCGCTCCTCCTGAGCGCGCTGGTGGGGGCCTTCGCCTACCGGAAGACGGGCGTGGGCCGTGCGCTGACCGGGCTCTTCGTCCTGGCCCTGCTGTACGCGGTGCTCGTCAACCCGATG
>CAZQPP010000004.1:3972-26357 GCA_964594295.1 uncultured Myxococcales bacterium
GACCGGCCTCGTGGCCGTCCTCTCCTGCGCAGGCCTCGCGGTGCTAGGCGCCGTCCGCCTCGGCGCCATCCTCCCCGGCCTCGGCCGGGCGGGCGCTCTTCTCCTCGGAGCCGTGCTCCTCCTCTCTCGGGCGCCGGCGCTGGGCACGGACCTGCCGAACCGCGTCGCCCTGCGGGACGATCCCAGCGCGGCCCGGCTGACACGGGCCGCGCTCGCGCCGCTGCCGCCGGGCACCGTCGCCTTCACGAGCAGCGACGATCTCATCGGCAGCCTGCTCGCCGCGAGGTCCCTCGACGGGCTGAGGCCGGACGTCATCCAGGTCGTCACCCCCTACATCTGGTGGCCGTGGCGGGTGGACCTGCTCGAAGGCCTGCCCGGAGCGGCCCCGCTGCAGGCCGAGGTGCGCGCCGCTTCACCGGATGGGCGTGCCCCCAGCGACCGCGCTCAGGTCGCCCTCGCGCGGGCCTGGCTGAAGTGGGCGCATCAAAGGCGGCACGCCGTGTGGGAGGTCGGGGCCGGCCCTCTGGACGCGGCCCTGGGCTCCTGGGTGCACCCTGGCGCGCCGCTCTGCTGGGTCGACCGAGATCCGCCTCCGCTCCACCGCTGGCCCGACCCGCAGATGGTCGCCGCAGAGGTCGTAGCGGGCCAGCCCCGGCCCAGGCACGCCTGGTCGAGGCGCGCCGTGAGCGACTCGCTGCGGCTGGCCTCGCTGGCCGCAACACGGCAGAGTAGGGCCGTGGAGGCGCTCATGTGGCTGGAGTCGGCCGTGGAGATCGACCCCGAGAACGGGCGGGCCTGGCACAACCTGGGCGTGAGCTACCTCCGCGACCGGCGCGCCGTCGAGGCCATCGTCGCCTTGGACCGGGCCGTGCTCCTGCGGCCTTTTGACAGCCGGGCGTGGAGGAACCTGGGCCTGGCGGCCCGTGAGGCCGGCCGCCCGGATCGCTCCGCCACGGCCTTCGAGAGGGCCCTGAGCACCGCCCGGAACGAGCACCAGCGCGAGCGCGCCCTCCAGCTCCGCGGGGAGAAGTAGGGACGTGGTGCGGCCAATTCCCCGCCACCTCACCACCGCACCGGGCCAGGTGGGACACACCGCCCGCCTCCTCACCACCGCCCTGCTCGGCGCGGCGCTCCTTTGCTCGCTCCTGCCCGGCAGCGCCTACGCCTACTGGCACAACGCGACCGACGTGCTCTTCGGCACCGCGTACACGTTGCCCGAGAAGAGGATGAGGATAGGGGTCCTCGGGCCGATGTCCTACGGCGCCCACGACCGGCTCACCTTGAGCACTCACCCGGTCCTGGACCTCCTGCTCGTGCTGAACGCGGCGCTCCGGCTGAGGGTGGTCGACGGCCCCCCGACGGTCTCCCTCGCGACCTCCTACAGCCAGTCCTTCTTCGTGGCCGAGGAGGCGACCCCGGAGGGCGAGGCGCGCCTGTTCACGCTGGTGTCGGTGCCCATCGGCTCCCACCTCATCCTGACCGGGAGCGCCGGCTTCGGGCAGGATCTCGCGCGCTCCGAGCAGCTCGTCTCGGGCGGCGCCTCGGCGCACGTGCTCCTGAGCCCCGCGGACATCATCATGCTCCAGGGCGGCCTCGAGCAGAAGCTGAGGGGAGCTGGTGACCCGGAGCCACACGGAGCCCTGCTCTACGTTCGCGCGTTCCGGCGCTTTCGCATCGGAGGGGGTGTCGCCGTGGGCACATTCGCGGCTTCTCCGATATCCTTCTTGCTGGAGGGCGAGCACCGGATCGTGCCCTACATCGACGCGTGGTGGTTTTTCTAGATAGTCAAGGAGATCAAGGATGGATGAGCGTCTGATTCTCGCCCTCGACCAGGGCACCACCGGGAGCACTGCGCTGCTCGTGGACCCCGAGCTGAACGTCGTGGCGCGGGCGAACGTCGAGTTCCCGCAGATCTACCCTCGACCGGGTTGGGTCGAGCACGACCCGGAGGAGATCTGGGGCTCCCAGGTCGAGGCCCTCGCCAAGGTCTTGGAGCAGGTCCCGGGCTCGGCGGAGCGCGTCGCCTGCATCGGCATCACGAACCAGCGCGAGACCACCATCCTGTGGGACCGGGCCACCGGTGCGCCGGTGCACAACGCCATCGTCTGGCAGTGCCGCCGCACCGCGGAGCGCTGCGCGGAGCTGAACGCGGAAGGCCACGGGGAGACCGTGCGGGCCAAGACCGGTCTGGTCGTCGACGCCTACTTCAGCGGCACCAAGCTCGCCTGGCTGCTCGACAACGTCGAGGGCGCCCGCGCCCGGGCGCGAAAGGGCAAGCTCGCCTTCGGCACGGTCGACAGCTACCTCGTCTGGCGCCTCACGGGTGGGGCCGCCCACGTCAGCGACGCCTCCAACGCGTCGCGCACGATGCTCTACAACATCCACAACCGCTGCTGGGACGAGTCCCTGCTGGCCCTCCTCGACATCCCGCGGGGCGTGCTGCCCCAGGTGTGGGGCTGCAGCGAGGTCTACGGCGAGACCAGGGACGTCCCCGGCCTCCCGGACGGCATCCCCGTGTCCGGCATGGCCGGCGACCAGCAAGCGGCGCTCTTCGGGCAGGCCTGCTTTGCGCCCGGGGACATCAAGTGCACCTACGGGACCGGCGCCTTCGTGCTCCAGAACACCGGGAGAGACCCGGTGAAGTCGGGCGCGGGCCTGCTCACGACCATCGCCTGGACCCTCGGCGACGTCACCACCTACGCCCTCGAAGGGAGCGTCTTCATCGCCGGCGCCGCCGTGCAGTGGCTGCGCGACGAGCTCGCCCTCATCGACGACGCCGCGGCGGTGGAGGCCCTCGCGAGCTCGGTGGAGTCCAGCGACGGCGTGGTGGTCGTCCCGGCCTTCGTCGGCCTCGGCGCTCCGCACTGGGACGGCAACGCCCGAGGCGCGGTGCTCGGCCTCACCCGAGGGAGCGGGCGGGGTCACCTGGCCCGCGCCACCCTCGAGGGGGTCGCCCACGCCTGCGACGACGTGATCGCCGCGATGGCCGCCGACTCGGGCCGCAGGATAGGGAGCATCAAGGTCGACGGCGGCGCCGCCCGCAACGACCTGCTGATGCAGATGCAGGCCGACCTGGCCAACACCCGGGTCGTGCGCCCGTCGCAGCTCGAGACCACCGCCCTCGGCGCGGCCTGCCTCGCCGGTCTGGCCGTGGGCGTCTTCGACAGCACCGACGACATCCGCTCCCGCTGGCAGGCCGAGCAGGTCTTCGAGTCCCAGGCCAAGGCCGGCGACGTGAAAGAGGCGCGAACGAGGTGGAAGGCCGCGGTCGCAGCCGTGCGGGCCTTCGGCACCGGTCACTGAGCCAGAAAGGCGCAGCAAATGACACTATCTGCAGCGCCGACCCTCTCCTCCGTGTCTCCGTCTCTCTGTGTCTCTGTGTTGAAACCGGTCTCGCGAAGAGGCGGCAGACACGCAGCAGCCATGCTCTTCGCCCTGCTCGCTTGCTGCGCCGGGGCAAGCCGGGAGAGCGCCCGCGGCGCCGACGTGGGCAACGCCTCGCCGCCGGGCACGCCGGACGCTCCGGTTGACGGCAGCGCCACGGACAGGGGCGCCACAGCTGCTGACCCCGGCGCCGCAAATGACGACGGCGACGCCGCAGACCTGGGCCCCGCCCCGGCCGACGGCGGCGGTGAGCCCGGCGCGCCACCCTGCCGAAGCCACGGCGACTGCCCCTGCGGCGAAGGTGTCTGCCTCTCCACGGGCCGCTGCTGGTGCCCGCCTTGCCTCGGGGACGAGGACTGCAACGAGCCTGAGGTCTGCCGAGCCGGCGCCTGCATCCAGCTCCCCGAGGAGTGCGTCGGCCCGATGCGGGTCGAGCCCGATCACGGACCGAGCAGCGGGGGCACCGTGCTCCGCGTGCTCGGGACCGAGTTCTACATCGGAGCCCTCGAGTGGTGGGGGATCATCGGTGACGGCCCGCCCATGCACCCGGTCTGGGAGAGCATGGGGGAGGACGGCCTCCTGCCGTGCTCGCTGACCTTCATCACGCCTCCCATGGAGCCCGGGACCTACCCGGTCTCGGTCAGCTACGGGGGGGGACCTCCGCCGGGATCACCCTTCCCGGACGGTAGCGCCGGGACCTTCACCTACGAGGCCTCCGACGCCCAGGTCGGCCGTGGCTCCTGTAAGAGCGCGTACCAGTGCGAGCCCCCGCTCGAGCGCTGCGACGCCGGCACGGGCCGCTGCGTCCCGGCCATGTGCACGAGCCTCGCCTGCCGCCCCTGCGACGACATCGAGGGCTGCCGCGAAGAGAGCCACGAGTGCGAGAGCGCTGCTGACTGCCGGCTCATTCGCAGCTCCTGCGGGTGCCAGGCCGTGCACGTCTCGGACCCCAGAGAGAAGATCGAGTCCTGCGTGCTCGGGGGCTGCGAGACCTGCGCGGAGAACCACTGCGACCGGGAGCACATCGTCCCGGTGTGCCTGCACGGGCAGTGCGCGGAGCTCCGCGGTGACCCCACCGGACTCGCCTGCGAGGCCCTGGGAGCAGAGCGGCTGGCCGGGATCATCCAACCCCCCGGGGCCGTTCGCCAGCTCGAGGCGGTCGCCTACCAGGGCGGCTTCGCCGCAGCGTGGACCGAGCCCATCGGCTCACCCAGCTTCCGCAACGGCGTCATCCGCGCGCTGGTCGCCGACCCCAACGGCGCCTCGGCCGAAGGCGCCGTGCTCCTCGACGGCCCCGACGGACGCGACACGAACCCGGCCATAGCCAGCACCGGCGACGGCCTGGTCGTCGTCTGGGTCACCGAGCGGCCGCGGCCCGAGCTATACGCACAGCGCCTCTCCCGGGAGGGTGCCGCGCTCGGCGCCCCGGTGCGCGTGTCCGAGCGCGCCGACGAGTGGGTTGCGCCCCTGGTCCTCGGGAGCCCCGACGGACCGCTCGCGGCCTGGGTGACGGACGATGGCGCAGAGGTCGGCCTACACCACGCCTTGCTCGGCCCGGACCTCCTCCCCGTGGGCGCTCCCGCCCTCCTGCCCTGGATCCTGCCCAGCCTCGAGGACATGGACGCCATCCGACACCAGGGCCGCACCGTCGTGGCCTGGCCCAGCTCGCTGCGCACCTTGGAGGGCCTCTACTGGGCCGAGCTGCCGCCGGGCGACACACCGGTGCACCTGCTGGCCGAAGAGGGCTACGAGATCGACCTCGCGGGCTGGGGATCGGGTTTCGCCGCCGTCTGGCGCCTCAGCATCCAGGGGACCTGGAAGGGACGCGCCGGGGTGCACCTGCAGACCTTCGACCAGGGCGGGCGCGCGCTCAGCGCTCCCCAGGGCATCGACTACCACACGCCGACCCTGGCCGGGCCGCAGGTCGCCTACCTCGGAGGGGTGCTCGTGGTCACGTGGATCGAGCAGGACGACCACGACGCGAGCTCACCGAGGCGCCTGATGGCCATTCAGCTCCACGACACCGGCCGCCGCCTCGGTCAGGCGCAGGAGGTCCTCACGCTCCCGGGGCCGAGCCCGGCGCTGCGCCACGTGCGCGCGGGCGACCACATCCTGAGCGTCTACGTCGAGCCCGGGGGCGCGAAGGACACGTTGAAGCTGCTGCGTTGGGGATGCGCGCAGCCGTAGATCGAGGGCGGCGGGCCCAGCGCCCGCTCGAGGGTGCGTGCGAAGCCTTCCACGTCCCGTGATCCGATGTGATCGCCGAGGCGCCCGAGGAAGTCCGCGTGGGCGCGCCCGCCGCGGTAGTCGGGCTCGCGGGGCGGGTGCTTCAGGTAGCGCTCGATGAGGGCGAGGTCCGGGTCGACCAGGAGAGTCGTGGAGTAGTAGAGGAGGCCGCGCGAGCGGTAGATGCAGGACCCGCCGATCTTCAGGTCGCCCAAGGCGAGGTCGGACACGCCCCGCTTGAGGACCCCGGGGACCCCGGCGCTTGCGAGGCCGTCTGTCAGCCACTCCGAGATGCGCGTGAAGGCGCAGCCGATGCCGGCGAGCCCCGGCTGGGGCAGGGCCACCGAGACGACGGCGTTGCCGGGATCCAGGACCACCGAGCAGCCACCCCCCCGGCGTCGCAGAACAGGGACGCCGTCGGCGTCGATCGCGTCCTCGCGCAGCTCCAGATGAGGCTTGCTGCCCCGGCCGAGCACGACGGCCACGTCGGAGCAGGCGTACACGCTGACCCCGGGCCCCTCGCCCCGCAGCACGGAGGCGATCAGCTCCTCGTCGGCGTCGTAGGCCGGGAAGTCCGCGGACATCAGTCCCGGCGCGGCAGGTGAACCACCGTCCCCGCGGCGACCTCGGCCGCCTCCATGATCGCCTCGGAGAGGGTCGGGTGCGGGTGGATCGTCACCATGAGGTCTTCGAGGGTGGCGCCCATCTCGATGGCCAGCGTGCCCTCGGCGATCAGCTCGCTCGCGTGGGGAGCGACGACGCCCACCCCCAGGACCAGACCGGAGCCGGGCTCGGAGAGCACCTTGACCATGCCCTCGGTGCGGCCGAGGGTGCGCGCTCGCCCGAGCGCCGACATGGGGAAGCGGCCGATCCGGACGTCGACGCCTCCGGCCGCGGCCTCCTGCTCGGTCAAGCCGGTCCAGGCGATCTCGGGGTCGGTGAAGACGACGGCGGGGATGGCGCGGTTGTCGAGGGCGGAGGGCTCGCCGGCGATGACCTCTGCGGTGACCTTCGCCTCGCGGCTGGCCTTGTGGGCGAGCATGGGACCGGGCGCCACGTCTCCGATGGCGAAGATGTGGGGCACGGAGGTGCGGCACTCAGCGTCGGTCGGGATGACGCCCCGCTCGTCGACCTCAACTCCGGCCGTGTCGAGGCCGATCCCCGTGGTGTTGGGCCTGCGACCCGTCGCCGCCAGGACCTGGTCGAGCTCGTGGGTGACCTTCTTGCCTTCATGAAGGATGTCGACCTCGAAGGCGCCCGAGCTTCGCCTGAGGCCCACCACCTTGGAGTCGGTGAGGATCGAGCCGATGCGCTCGCCCGCCTGCCGGGCCATGATCGCCACGAGGTCTGGGTCGGCCCCGAGCAGCAGGCGCGGGGCGAACTCCGCCACCGTCACGCGCGAGCCCAGCCCGGCGTAGACGAGGCCGAGCTCGAGGCCGATGTAGCCGCCGCCGACGACGAGGAGGCGCTCGGGCACCGAGGGCAACGCGAGGGCCTCGGCCGAGGACCAGACCGGGGCCTCGT
This sequence comes from uncultured Myxococcales bacterium, assembly GCA_964594295.1. GTDB lineage: Bacteria > Myxococcota_A > UBA9042 > UBA3505 > UBA3505 > CAZQPP01. The sequence goes on from CAZQPP010000004.1 coordinate 11,107, forward strand.
ACTCGGGAGGCAGCTCGTTGACTTTCGAGCCGGTCGCGACGACGCACTGCCGGAACTTGATGCTCGAGACGCCCGAGCCCTCGACCGCGAGGGTGTGGGGGCCGGTGAAGCGCGCCCGGCCGTGGACCACCTCGACACCTCGCTTGGCGAGCAGGCGGGTTACGCCGCGGGAGAGCCCGTCTACGACGTTCTCGGTCCAGGAGCGCAGGGCGTCCGTGTCGAAGCGCGGCTTCTCGAAGAGGACCCCGATCTCGTCGGCGGCCCTGGCGGCCTCGACCACCGAGACGGCCTGGATGAGGGACTTGGAGGGGATGCAGCCCTCGAGGAGGCAAGTGCCGCCCGGGCGGTCGCGCTCCTCGATGAGGGTGACCTCCTTGCCCAGGTCGGCCAGGCGAAGGGCCGCCACGTAGCCGCCGGGCCCGGCGCCGATGACGGCGACCTCGGTTTCTTGTGCCAGGCTTCCCATGACCATCACTGCCTCCTTTGTGCTTCTTGCCGGGGACCTGGCTCAGGCTTCCAGTAGTAGCCGGTTCGGATCGGAGAGCTGCCGCACCAGCTCGGCGACGAAGCGGGCCGCGTCGGCTCCGTCGGCCATGCGGTGGTCGAAGGCGAGGGTGAGCGGCAGCATCTTGCGGATGACTATCTCGCCGTCACGGACGACGGGCTTCTCCTGCACCCGGCCCATGCCCAGGATGGCCACCTCGGGGTAGTTGATGGTCGGGATCAGGGCCGTGCCGCCGAGGGGACCCACGTTGGTGATGGTGAAGGTGCCGCCGCGCAGCTCCGAGACGTCCACGGCTCCGTCCCTGGCCCTCTTCGCGAGGTCTGAGATGTCGCTCGAGATCCGGATGATGCTCTTTCGATCCGTGTCGCGGACCACCGGGACGACCAGGCCGCGGCCCGTGTCCACGGCGATGCCGATGTTGTAGTAGCGCTTGTAGATGATGGTCTCGTTGAAGGGGTCGAGGCTCGCGTTGAAGGCGGGCGCGGCGCGCAGGCCGGCGGTGACGGCCTTGACGACGAAGGAGAGCAGGGTGAGGTGCCCGCCGGGCTGACCGGCGCGGCGCTCGGACTCCTGCTTCCTGAAGTCCTCGAGCAGGGTGACGTCGGCCTCGTCCATGTGGGCCACGTGGGGCACGAGCACCATGGAGGTGGTCATCCTGTGGGCCACCTTGCGCCGGATCGAGCGCAGGGGCTCGGTCTCCACGGGGCCCCATTTTGAGAAGTCGGGCAGGGCCTCGATGTCGAGGAAGGGGATCGCCGTGGCCGCGTGGGCGGCGAGCTCGGTCTCGGCGCTGGCGCTCGTAGCCGGCGTCTCGTCCACCTCCTCGGCCGGTTGCGCCCCCTCCGTCGTCGAGCCGGCAGCGGCGGAACGCTTGAGGTCCTCGGGCGTGACCCTGCCGGCCGGACCGGTCGGGGTCACCGAGCGCAGGTCTATGCCCAGCTCGCGCGCGAGCCGGCGCGTGGCGGGGGCCGCGGGCACGGGGCGCCCGGCGGGCCACGGCGCGGGGACAGCGGAGGCCGCCCCGGGAGCCTCAGGAGGAGCAGACGCCGAAGCTGGCGCGGGTTGCCTTGCCGGCGTCGCTCCGGCCTCGACGACGTCGCCCTCCTCGGCGCTGCCGTCCTCGATGACAGCGATGATCTGCCCGACAGTCACGGTGTCGCCGGGATCGCCGACCCTGGAGACGAGACGCCCTCCTCGGGGCGAGGGGATGGTCACGGCGGCCTTGTCGGTCTCGACGTCGACGAGGGGGGCGTCCTCCTCGATCGCGTCACCGGCCCCGACGTGCCACTTCAGGATCTCGCCTTCGTGAATGCCTTCTCCGAGGTCGGGTAGCTTGAACTGGTACACGGCTTCCCCTCCGGTGGGGTCAGAAGTCCAGGGTCTCCTCGATCCCACGCCGGATGCGCTCGGCGGAGGGGAGGTACATCATCTCGCGGGCGAAGTAGGGGGTGACCACGTCGTAGCCCGTGATGCGCTTGACGGGAGCCTCGAGCCAGAGGAGCACGCGGTCGTTGAGCTGCGCGATGATCTCGGAGGCGGGCCCGAAGGACCTGGGCGCCTCCTGCACGATGGCCGCGCGCCCCGTCTTCTTCACCGACTCGGCGATGGTGGCCGAGTCCATGGGCGCGATCGTGCGAAGGTCGATGACCTCCAGCTCGCCCCCGCGCGCCTCTCTGAGCGCGTCGGCCGCCTCGAGGGTGGGCCTCATCATGGCGCCCCAGCTCACCAGCGTCAGGTCGCCGCCTTCGCGGAGCACGCGAGCCTTGCCGATCTCGGCGACCTCGGGCTCCTCTGGCACCTCCTCCCGGAAGGCCCGATAGAGGGGGTTCGGCTCCATGAACACTACCGGGGCGGGGTCGCGAATGGCCGGGGCGAGGAGGGCCCTCGCGTCCCGCGGCCCCGAGGGGATGAGGACCTTGGTGCCGGGTGTGTGCGCGAAGTAGGCCTCGCGGCTCTCCGAGTGGTGCTCGAGGGCCCTCACCCCCCCGCCGTAGGGCATGCGAACCACCAGTGGGACCGTGAACTGGCCCTGGGTGCGCGAGCGGAAGCGGGAGGCGTGGCCTTCGAGCTGGCCGAACATCAAGTAGGCGAAGCCCGAGAACTGCATCTCGGAGACCGGCTTCAGGCCGGCCATCGCCATGCCTACGGAGGTGCCGAGGATGCCGGACTCGGCCAGCGGGGTGTCCACGACGCGCTCCGACCCGAAGTCCTCTAGGAGACCGTCGGTGACCCGGAAGACGCCGCCGTCGACGCCGATGTCCTCGCCGAGCACCAGGACGCTGTCGTCGCGGGCCATCTCCTCTTTCAGCGCGAGGTTGAGCGCCTGCACCATGTTGAGCTTAGGCATGGGGGCCCTCCTTGGCGAGGTTGTCCAGGAGCTCGGCGCGCTGCCTGTCGAGCTCCTCGTGGCTCGTGCCGAAGACGTGGTCGAAGGGGGCGTCGGGCTTCACCTCGAAGGGGCGCTCGAGCTCGCCGACCGCGGCCTCGATGACGTCTTGCACCTCCGCCTCGAGGGCCTCTTGGGCTTGCTCGTCCCAGCAGCCCCTCGCCTCGAGGTAGCGGCGGAAGCGAACCAGGGGCTCCCGCCTCCACCACCGCTCGACATCGGCCTCGTCGCGGTAGCGCTTCGGGTCGTCGGCGGTGGTGTGCATCATCAGCCGGTAGGTGACCGCCTCGATGAAGGTCGGGCCGTCGCCGGCTCTGGCGCGCTCCAGGGCTTCCCGGGTGGCCTCCATGACCGCGAGCACGTCGTTCCCGTCAACCTGGATCCCCGGCATCCCGTAGGCGACGGCCTTCTGGGCGATGGTCTCCGAGCGGGTCTGGCTCTCGCGCGGGATCGAGATAGCCCACTGGTTGTTCTGGCAGATGAAGACCACCGGGACCTGCCAGACCGCCGCGAAGTTCAAGGCTTCGTGGAAGTCGCCCTCGCTGGTGGCGCCGTCGCCGAGAAAGGCCACGACGGCCGCGTCCTCGCCCTTGAGCTTCATGGCGTAGGCGATGCCGACGGCGTGCAGGAGCTGCGCGCCCACGATGACGCTCACGGGGAGGAGGCGCCCGGCGGTGCCCTCCGAGCACATCGTCCCCTCCTCGTAGCCGTTGTAGTAACGCAGGTGGTTGACGAGGGGCTCACCGCGGGCGAGGCGGCCTCCGAGCTCGCGGAAGGAGCCCACGAACCAGTCCTTCTCGTTCATGACGAAGGCCGGGCCCACGACGCAGGCCTCCTGGCCGGAGCTGGGACCGAAGGTGCCGATGCGACCCTGACGCTGCAGGCGGAGCATGCGCTGGTCCGCCTCCCGCGCGAAGAACATGGCGCGATAGACCTCTTTGAGCTTCTCGGGCTCGAGATCGGGCTCGAGATCGGGGTCCGCCGTGCCTTCCTCGTCGAGGATGCTCAGGCGCGAGACGTCGAAACTCGCGATGACCTCTCTGGGCATTCGCTGCTCCGTGCCGAAGGTTGAGGACAAAGCTCTCGGGCGCGCCGAAGATCGCCCGCGGCGGAGCCAAGTTGTTGGCACCTCAGCCTTCAGTCAAGGGCATGAGGCGAAATTCGTCCCTTTTTTGTCCGATTTTCTGGGTGTGTCCCACTTGACCCGCGGAAACAGGATCGCAAGCGTCCAGGCCCTGGCCTGGAGGCGCGCAGCGAGCCGGAGGCGAGCTATCCGGGGCCTCAGTCCTGCGGCTCCTCGGGCGGTATCGGCTCTTCGTCGTGGTCGAGCCGGCGCTCGAAGCCCTTCTCAGTGTCAGCCTCGTCTTCCTCTTCGCTGAGCAGACACAGCTTCTCGCCTTCCCCCACCGCCATCACGCTGGTGACGGCGAGGTCGCCGGTGACGTTGACCGAGGTGCGGAACATGTCGAGGAGCCGGTCCATACCGAGGATCAGGGCGACGCCGACGGTTGGGATGCCGGCGGTGGTGAGCACCATGGCCAGGGTGACCATGCCGGCGCCCGGGACGCCGGCGGCGCCGATGGAGGCCATGGTCGCGGTCAGCACGATCCCGAGCTGGGCGGCGAGGTCGAGGTCCATGTTGAAGACCTGCGCGATGAAGATGGCGGCGACGCCCTGGTAGAGGGCCGTGCCGTCCATGTTCACCGTGGAGCCGAGAGGCAGCACGAAGCTGCTGACCGACTGGCTGACCCCCAGGTTCTCCTCGGCGCACTCGAGAGAGACGGGCAGGGTCGCCGACGACGAGGAGGTGGAGAAGCCGAGCAGCTGCGCCGGACGGATGGCCTTGAGGAAGGTCAGGAAGGGCAGCTTGGCCACGAAGCGCACGAGCCCACCGTAGACCAGTATGGCCTGGAGCATCAGGCCGAGGAGCACGGCGAAGGTGTAGACCAGCAGCGAGGTGAGCACGCTTATCCCGCTGGTGCCGATCACCTCCGCGACGAGGGCGGCGACGCCGTAGGGCGCTATCTGCATGACCATGTGAATGATCATCACCATCGCCTGCTGCACGCGGTCCAACAAGGTGACCACGATCTTGGACTCCGCTCTGCCCACCAGCGTCAAGGCGATGCCGAAGATGGTGGCGAAGAAGATGATCTGCAGCATGTTGCCGCTGGTCATCGACTCGACCGGGTTGGTCGGCACGATGGCCACGATGTTGTCTATGGCCGAGGGTGCCTGGGCGGCCGCCGAGACCTTGTCGCCCGCCGCCGCCGAGAAGGAGGACTGCAGCGCGGCCCGGTCCTTGGCGTCGACGAAGCCTCCCGGGTTGATGAGGTGGGCGCAGACGAGCCCGATGGTCACCGCGACGGCCGTGGTGCAAAGGTAGAGCCCGATGGTCCTGCCGCCGAGGCGGCCGAGCCGGCGCACGTCGCCGAGGCTGGCCACGCCCACAACGAGGGAGCAGAAGACGAGCGGCACGATGACCATGGTGATGAGGCGCATGAAGATGATGCCGACGGGCTGGAGCCAGGTGATGATGGTGTCGCCGAGCGCGCTGACGGGCCGCGGCTCGAGCAGGAAGCCGCCGGTCTCCAAGGGAGTTGCTTTGATGCGCAGCCAGGCCTCTACCTTCTTGCCGGCCTTGGGGCTGCCCAGGCGCTCGGAGAGCTCGGGAGAGGCGGCGAGCGCGACGCGCTGGGTGTAGCGGAAGCGCACCTTCGCCCACGCCGGGAGCTCCTCCACCGCCCCCGTCGCGTCCTTGCGCTCCTCGGTGAGCACCTCGAGGGCCTTGAGCCTCACGCCGACGCTCTTCGGCAGGGGCAGCTCGGTAGCAGGGTTCGCGCGGTCGAGGCGCAGCTGGACACGGCTGCCGTCGTCTACCTTGTAGAGGTCATGCTCCAAGAGCTCCGAGGTCGGCCCGAGCGTCAGCCCGATCACCGCCCCGATGACCATCCCGAGCAGGATCTTCGTGTAGATCTTCATTTCCCTGCACCATCCCTGAGTCACCTGGCGGGGCAGGCGTTTCGTAGCCGAAGCGCCACTGCCGCGGGGCGCCTCCCGAGCGAAACGCCCCTTCATTCACTACCGGCGAGAGCGACAGCAGACAAGTGGGACCGTGAAAACAAGGAGTGTGTCCCACTTGACCCGGCGCAACCGCCAAGCTCGGTAGCCGACGCGAAGCTCCGTCCGAGGCCGGGCTCGCCTTACTACCGGCGAGAGCGACAGCAGACAAATGGGACCGTGAAAACAAGCTCCCAATGGCCCCGTCCTTGGCTTAGGGGGGCCTGAATTGCTACTCTCCGCGCCCCTCGCCGCCCATGCAAGCCAAGGTTCACCGATGCAGACGTGTCGTCTTCTCCTCTTTGCCACCCTCGCGACGCTCCTCGCATCAGGCTGTGTGTCCAGCGAACGCTCGGCGGGACTGCTCAACACGAGCGACGCCTTCGGCACATCGAGCCCGGGTGGAGCCGACGGTACGACGCTCCCGGGCACCGACAACGGCGAGGGGCGTCCGGGCCTCGAGGGGGACGGCGCCTCCTCGACCGGCACCCCGAACGAGGGCGACGGCGGCACCACGACACCGGGAGATCCAGCCTCGTGCAAGGGCCGCTGCGGCGCCCTCGATCTCCAGGCCCCCTGCCAGTGTGTGGAGAGCTGCGAGCGCTTCAACGTGTGCTGCGAGGACTACACGACGGAGTGCACCGAGGAGGCAACGGACCCGGTAGAGACATGCCTCGAGAAGGAGTGCGCCGCGGATCTCGGCGCCTGCGCCGCGGACGCGAGCTGCCTCGAGGCCCTCACCTGCATGGAGCCCTGCGAGGACGACCTCTGCCACTTCCTCTGCTACCAGGGCGCGACCGAGGCCGCGCGGGGGCTGCTCGACAAGCTCCTCGACTGCGGCTCGACCAAGGGCTGCTTCGAGGAGCCCACGCAGCCCGGACCTGAATGCGGCGACGGCGTCTGCCAGCCCAACGAGAGCCACCAGAGCTGCCCCGAGGACTGCCCCGAGAGCGTGACGCCGCCGCCGCCGCCCGAGACCACCGACGAGATGGTGCAGTGCATCATGGACGCCTGCCCGAGCGAGTACCTCTCCTGCTCCCAGGATTCGGGCTGCCAGGCGGTCCTCGACTGCATCGCGGCGTGCGACACCGACGACACCGGTTGCATCCAGGGCTGCGCCACCTCCGGGGGCTTCTCGATGGCCGTCATTCAGCTCGGCATGTGCGCGAGCCGCGCCGGCTGCGTCGACCTCGGAATCGGAGGGGGCCCGGGGCCGGGCCCGGGGCCGAACCCGCAGCCCACATGCGGCGACGGCAACTGCGACCGGAACGAGAGCTCCTACTCCTGCCCGGAGGACTGCGGCGAGCCGCCCGAGCCCACCGGCGAGTGCGGAGACGGCACCTGCGACCTCGGTGAAGCCGGGAGCTGCGATGCGGACTGCCCGACGGGCCTCGTGGGCGACGTGCTCGAGTGCGTCCAGGACAAGTGCAGCCAGGACTACGCCGACTGCATGACCGACCAGAAGTGCAAGGACACCCTCGAGTGCCTCGGCGACTGCGCCGCGGACGACCAGGGCTGCATGTACGACTGCGTAAGAGGCGCAGGTTTCGGCGGGCCGGTGATGGGTCTCGGCTGGTGCGCCCAGCAGCAGGGCTGCTTCAGCGCCATGGGCGGCGGCTTCCCCGGCGGCGGCGGCGGCGGCGGCTTCCCCTGGCCCTGACCCGCGTTTCGCACCGGAAACGAGTCAACAGCCGCTCGGAGCCCTTCACACCGCCCACCTGGGGCGTTATGGTCCGCCTCCGCCTTCCGGCCGCAGAGAGCGAAGATCTTGCCTGCCTTCCCCTCCCGTCTGCCCAGCGTCCGCGCCCTCGCGGAGCTCCCATGGTTCGAGCTCGCCGGGCCGGATCGCATCCGCCTCGCCGACGACCGGGTGGGCTCGATCATAGACATGCACGCCCACCTGGCGCTGGCCTTCGGCCCGCCGATGAAGGTCGACCTGCACGCGCGCACCGAGCAGACCGAGCGCTACCTCTCCCTCGACCGGCCGCTCGACCTCGAGGTCTACCTGAACAAGAACTTCAGCGACGCCGACGTCGAGGGCATGAAGAAGGACCTCGGCATCTTGTGCCTGACCGGGCGCGGCAAACGCCGGACGCACACGATCCCGAACCTCCTCGCGGAGATGTCAGACCTGCGCATCTCCCACACGGTCCTCCTGCCCATCGAGCTGCCGCGCATCTCACGCAACGCCGAGACCTACCTCGAGGCCGTCGCGGGTGAGCCGCGCCTCATAAGCTATGGGTCGGTACACCCAATAGACAAGGACGCCGCCTCCCGCCTCGAGGAGCAGAAAGCCATGGGCGCGCGGGGGGTGAAGATCCACCCGGCGGTGCAGCTCATCACGCCCGATCACCCGCGCGCCATCGAGGTCTACCGGATCTGCGCCGACCTCGACCTCCCGGTGCTGTGGCACTGCGGCCCCGTGGGCATCGAGCTCGCCATCTCGCGCTGGTGCTGCCAGCTCAAGCACTACTGGCGGGCCGTGCACGAGTGCCCCGACACGACCTTCATATTGGGCCACTCCGGAGCGCTCCAGATGGAGCTCGCCCTCGAGCTCGCGCAGCGATACCCGAACGTGGTCATGGAGCTCAGCAGCCAGTCGCTGGGCAACATCAAGCGCATCCTGGACGAGGCCCCCCCCGACCGGATCGTGCTGGGCTCGGACTGGCCCTTCTACCCCCAGGTCATTCAGCTCGCGAAGGTGCTGATGGCCACGCAGAGGAAGCCCGCGGTGCGCCGGCGGGTGCTCTTCGAAAACGCGGCGCGCCTGCTGAAGCTGGCCTGACGCCGAGGAGGTGGGGATCATGTGGCTATCAAAGCTCTTGTACGTTTTGCTCGGAACCGCCCTGCTGGCCCTGACGAGCTGTGAGCGGGGAGGCTCCGGCGGGTGGGACCCCGCCCCGCAGGAGGACGCCTCGGAGAGCAGCGACGGCGCCTGGAGCGCCGACACCGAAGCGCCGCCCAACACCGCCCTGGACCAGGGCGCGGGGGCGGGGGCGGACGCCGGCCCCGACGCGACCGACTCCAGCGTCGCGCTGGGACCGCAGCCCGACGCGCAGCAGCCCTCCGGCGGGGGAGGGAGCGACGCCACGGACTACGGCTTCGACGCGGGGCCGCAGGGCCCGGCCTGCGCGGACTACTGCGCGCTGCACGCGCACTGCACCAGGGACAACGCCCTCTACGCCAGCGAGAGCGACTGCCTCATGCAGTGCGGAGCGTGGGCCCGGTGGCCGGCAGGGCTTGAAGGCGACAGCGAGAACACCATCGCCTGCCGCCTCGCCCAGCTCGAGGCCATCGCCGAGGGCGGCTCGCCCGACGAGCACTGCTCGGCGGCGGGTCCGACCGGGGGCGACGTCTGCGGCAGCTGGTGCGACAACTACTGCGCCCTCGCCCTGGCCAACTGCACCGGCACCCACACGCTCTACAGCGGAGAGGTCGACTGCCAGATCGCTTGCTCGAACATCCCCGAGGACGGAGAGCACTACGCCGTGGAGGGGGACTCGGTGCAGTGCCGAATCCGGCAGCTCATGCTCGCCGGCAGCGATCGCGGCGGGCCCGCCCCCGGCCAGTACTGCCCGGCGGCGAGCTTGAGCGGCGCGCCTCCCTGCGGGCGCGCCTCCGGCATCGGCTGCGGCGAGGCCGTGCTCGTCGACGAGCTCCCCTTCGTCGCCGAGGCCGACAACACGGACGTCGGCTCGAGCTTCCACCTCGAGGCCGGGGCCTGCGACGGCTTCTTCTTCGCCCGCGGCCAGATGGGCAGCGACCACGCATATGTCCTGACCGCGGAGCAAACCGGCGTGTACACCATCACGCTCGAGGCGAGCTTCGACACGCTGCTCTACGTGGCCACATCCTGCCCCGACGTCAGCCCAAGCTGCGTCGAGTACAGCGACAGCTGGGGCGACGAGGAGATAGACCTCGAAGCCCAGGCTGGCCAGACCTACTACATAATAGTCGACACCGACGCCGAGACCCCGACCGAAGGAGGGCCCTACCGGCTCACCGTCGAGGAGCCCTGCATCCCGAGCTGCGACGGACGCATCTGCGGTCACGACGGCTGCGACGGCAGCTGCGGGGAGTGCGGGCTGGGCAAGGTCTGCTCGGACGAGGGCACCTGCGTCGACCCGAACACGGTGCCGGGCAACACCTGCGCCAACCCCCACGTGGTCGACAGCTTCCCCTACCAGGCCGAGCGCGACACCTCCGGCGCCAGCAACACCGTCGAGTTCTCCAGCGGCTCCTGTCCCGGCGAGTCCGGGGGCGCCGGCAGCGCCTCCAGCGACCACCTCTACCGGGTCGACCCCACCGAGGACGGGGTCTACACCGTGACCGTCGAGGCCGGCTTCGACGCCGTGCTCTACGCCTTCGAGGACTGCTCGCGGGTCGACGCCACCTGCCTCGCCGCCGTGGACGACTACGCCAACGAGCAGATCAAGGTGCGCATGACGCCGCCGGGCCCATACTTCGTCGCCGTAGACGGCTGGTCCAGCTACAGCAACGTGGCGGGACGGTACCGCCTCGAGGTCTCCGCTCCTTGCGTCCCGGACTGCGGCGAGGGTGCCTGCGGCCCCGACGGCTGCGGGCACGTCTGCGGGCGCTGCTCGGCGGGCGACCTCTGTGACGAGGGGAGCTGCGTGGAGGCCGAGTCCATCGAGGGCAACACCTGCGCGAGCGCCTTCGAGATAGGTGAGCTGCCCTTCGAGACGAGCGGCGACACCACAGAGGGTGCCACGGGCGTGTACCGCACCGAGTCCGGCCGTTGCCCCGACGACAGCGCGGCGGTGGGCGGCGCGTCCAGGGACCACGTCTACCGGCTGAGCGCTCCCTCCACGGGGGTCTACGACATCGAGATCGACGCGGACTACGACGTCTCGGTCTACGTGCTCGGCGGCTGCAGCGGCTCCCACGGCACCTGCCTCTCTCTCGGCGAAGACGGCTACGGGGAGGAGACGGCCCAGGTGCGGCTCGAGGAGGGAGAGACCGTGCACGTCGTGGTGGACGGCTTCTCGAACAGCACCGACCAGGCCGGCACCTACACCCTCTCCATCCCAGAGCCCTGCGTGCCCGAGTGCGACGGCAAGGAGTGTGGACCGGACGGGTGCAACCTGCACTGCGGCAACTGCGAGCCCGGCGATCTGTGCTCGGAGGAGGGGCTCTGCCAGGAGGCGAGCAGCATCGCCGGCAACACCTGCGTGAGCGCCTTCGAGGTGGACGAGATCCCCTACTCCGCGGACGGCGACACCGACGACGGCACCAACGTCTACTTCACCCGCGACGGCCTCTGCCCGGGCCACGACAAAGGCGTGGGCGCCGGCAGCCCCGAGCAGGTCTACAGCTTCACCCCCGAGATCAGCGGCACCTACGAGATCGGCGTGGACGCGCGCTTCGACGCGGTGATCTACGTGGTGGAGAACTGCCGGAACATCAACAGCACCTGCCTGATTCTCGGCGAGGACGGCTACGGCCAGGAGAGCGTGAAGGTCGCCATGACCGCCACCGAGACCTACTTCGTCATCGTCGACGGCTTCAGCAACACCACGGGCAGCTCGGGGAGCTACTCGCTGGAGATTGCGGAGCCATGCGTCCCGCAGTGCGAAGGCAAGCCCTGCGGCCCCGACGGCTGCGGCACGTCCTGCGGCACCTGCCCGGCCCCGGACCGGTGCGAGCCAGAGAGCGGCCAGTGCCTGCCGCCGGCCCCGACCCCCGGCAACTCCTGCGCCACAGCCTTCGAGGTCGACGCCCTGCCCTACGAGGTCTCGGGCGACTCCATCGACGCGGAGAACGTGCTCACGGCCCCGAAGGGAAGCTGCCCGGAGCTCTACACGGCCAAGGGCGACGCCTCCCGCGAGCACGTCTACTCGTTCACCCCGGAGCACGACGGCGTCTACCGATTCGAGCTCGAGAGCATCTTCGACGCCGCCCTCTACGTCATCGAGGACTGCAGCCAGGTCGCGAAGACCTGCATCGGGGCGTCCGACAGGGCCGACAAGGAGGTGATCGAGCTCGAGCTCCTCGCCGGCTACACCTTCTTCGTGGTGGTCGACGGCTACAGCAACGCCAACGACCTCTACGGGGAGTACACGCTGAAGATCTCCGAGATCGTCGCGGAGGGAGAGGAGACCGGAGGGGATCCGACCGAATGAAGCACGCAGCCCAACTTGCCCTCACCGCCCTGCTGCTCGCGGCCGCCTGCAGCTCCGAGCCCGCCTCCGACGGCCCCGCGCCCGAGACGGGCGCCGACACGCAGAGCTCCGAGCCTTCCGAGCCTGAGGACTCGGGAGCAGCCGCGCCGGCGGAGGACGACGGCGAGCACGACGAGGACGCCGCGGACGTGCCCGAGTCCCCGCCGCCCCCGCCCGAGATGCACCACGTCCCCATCGGACCGGCGGACACCACGTTCAAGACCGGCCCCTACCTGGTGCACGTGACCGGTAGGAGCGCGGAGATTGCGTGGGAGACCGAGACGGAGTCATCGACCCGGGTCGAGTACGGCCGCGACTCGAGCTACGGGCACGAGGCCACCGCCGACGCGGGCGTGCTGCACCTCGCGAAGCTCGACGGGCTCGAGCCGAACACGCTCTACCACTATCGGGCCTGCTCGGAGGAGACCTGCACCGGCGACCTCGTCCTGAGGACCGCGCCCGTGGCGCGCCAGCCCTTCCGCTTCGCGGTCTACGGGGACAGCCGCTCGGACCCGCCCATGCACAAGAGCGTGGTGGACTCGGTCATCCTGAGCGCGCCGAGCCTCGTCCTGCACACCGGGGACATCGTCGCCGACGGCAGCATCAGAGACGAGTACCGCATCATGCACTTCGAGCCGCTGCGCCAGCTGGGCCACCACGTCCCCGTCTACGTCTCCATCGGCAACCACGAGTGGAAGGACGCCGAGTCTGGCGCGCAGAACTTCCGCGACTACCTCGTCTACCCCAAGGACACGCGCCTTCACCGCCCCGGCCTGAGCTACACCATCCGCTACGGGGACGCCTTCTTCCTAGCCCTCGACAACACCCTGGACGGGCTCGACATCTTCTTCCCCATGACCGCCAGCTACGACCCGCCGGTCTGGGAGTGGCTCAAGTCCGAGGTGGCGTCAGAGGCGGCGCAGAGCGCGCGCTGGCGTTTCGCCTTCTTCCACTACCAGCCCGCGTCGCCCTGCCACGAGGAGTGGCCGATGATCATCGGCACCCGGGAGCACGTGCTGCCGCTGCTGCGCGAGCACGGTTTCCAGGCGGCCTTCACGGGTCACGTCCACAGCTACGAGCGCCACGACTTCGACGGCCTGCCCGTCTTCGTCAGCGGCGGCGGCGGAGCGGGTCTCGAAGACGAGGCCGGTTGCACCCGCGAGACGCCAAGCCTCCAGACGATGCGCTCGATCCACCACCACCTCACCGTCGACCTCGGCGAGGAGTCGGCCCTCGTTCAGGCGGTGGACACGGACGGGGAGGTCTTCGACGCCTTCACGCTCTCCGCGGAGTGAGGAAGCTCCCCGAGCAGGGTTCCTCTGCGCCTCTGCGCCTCTGCGCGAGAATCATCCCTCGGCTCTCCTCAGCTCGGGGCTGATTCACAGACCCTAGTCCACCCGTTCAGCCCGAAGCCTGAAAGCACCGCTCTGCGGGTAGCCCTCGTTGATCCCGTCGACCACGAGGTAGACCTGCTGGCCGGCGGCCATGGCGAGCTCGAGCGAGCTCCTGCCGTCTCGAGGGTCCGCCACGTCGATGCACGTTGCCGGGCTCGGCGGGCAGGTGCGGCTCGCCGTCAGAGACGCCCCGAAGGTCGTCCCTCCGGAGTCCAGCGCGAAACGATAGACGCCGGTGGCCGGGGCCATGAAGAGGGCGGTCGCGTCGCGCGCGTCGTCGCGGGTGTCGCGGCCGCACTGCAGGGGCTCGAAGCGGTCTGTGAGGAGAGTCGTGTCGCCCTCGACGAGCGCCGGCAAGGTCGGCCCGAGCAAGAACGGCGAGTCGCAGTCGTCTCCGAGATCTCGGCAGCGCGCCCAGCGCTCCTTGCAGTCGCCGTCGTCGCAGTCCGTCGCCCCGTCCCCGTCGTCGTCTGCTCCGTTCGTGCAGCCAAGCTCGAAGGGCTCGTAGCTCACGTGCAGGCCGTACTTCCCGCCCACCTCGTGGAAGGCCGTGTCGCTGGCGCTGCCGTCGACGAGCACGAAGACCTCCTCACCCTCGAAGAGCACCGCGTCGACGAGCTCACCGGAGCCGGGGCCGTCGGACACTCCGAGGCAATGCGAAGGCTGGGGCGGACAAGACGCCGACACCATGAGCATGCTGTCGAAGCTCGTCTCGTCGGCGTCCAGCTCGAAGAGGTAGCGTCCGGTCAGCGGGGCGACGAATCGATGCAGGACATCGGGTGCCGTGCTCCCGGAGACCAGGCCGTCGCAGGCGGATCTGTCTACGAGGTCGTTGCTTGCCCTGGTGTCGGCCTGGTAGGCGACGGGCAGATCTCCACCGAGCTCAACCGCGCTCATGCAGCTCCCGCCGAGGGGAGGGCAGCTGCCGGAGAACGCGCAGTCCGCGTCGGCGCAGGCGCTGAGGCCGTCGAGGTCCTCGTCCACTCCCGGGTCGCAGTGGAGCTCGGCGCCCTCGAAGCCGACGTTGAGCACGAAGCTCCCCTGTCCTCCCTCAGCTCCGCCGTCCACCGCCACGAAGACCACGTCGGCCTGTTCCAGCAGGACCTCGGCGACGCTCGAGCCATCTCGTCGCTCCCCTTCGTCGAGGCAGGTAGCCGGGCTGATCGGGCACTCACGCCCCACCGACACGCCCGGGCTGAAGCCCTCGGTCTCGGAGCTGACGGTGAACGAGTAGCGCGCCCTCACGGGTGCCGTGAACTGGAAGACGACGTCACGGGCTTCGCGGGTCGACGTGCTCCTGCACTGCGCCAGGCTGACACCGCCGACCACGCCGATGTTGTCGCCCGCGAGCTGCTGCGGCAGGTCGCCGGTGATCAGCCGCGCCTCGTCGCAGCGCCGGCCGCTAGCCCGGCAGGGGTCGGAGTCGAGGCAGTCGGTGTCCTCGCAGTCGGTAGCGCCGTCCTGGTCGTCGTCCGCCTGGTCGCCGCACGATCTCTCGAAGGGGAGCTCCCGGATCTCGAGCACGAAGGCACCCTGCTCACCTGCGGCGGCCCCGTCGACGGTCACGAACAGGGGTCCATCCGAGGGCCCCATCCGGCGTTGGATCGCGGCGGGCGCGGCGCTCGTGGCGGAGAGGACCCGACAACCGGTGGCGGGCTCTTGGGTGCACTCCTCCCCCATGATGAGCACCGCCTCGAAGCCTCCCTCGGGCACCAGCGTGAAGG
>CAZQPP010000004.1:26367-48160 GCA_964594295.1 uncultured Myxococcales bacterium
CGAGGCGGTCACGCTGTAGGTGATGTCCGGCGCCTCGACGCCTGCCGCGCTCCCCTGAACCATGGAGCAGGCAGCGCTCGTGTGGTCCGGCCTTCCGGTGGTGTCGGACTCCTCCCGCGTCGGCGTGCCCGGAGCAGTGTGTACGGGCAGCGCACAGGTGTCCCCCGCCACGCGGCAAGCCTCGACATCGCGGCAGTCGAAGTCCTGGCAGTCCGCGAGGCCGTCGCCGTCACCGTCGACGCCGTCGCTGCACACCCTCTCGAAACGCTCGACGGTGAGCGCGTAGACCCCTTCCTGGCCGGCCCGCATGCCGTCGACGATGGCGTAGATCGTTGAGCCCAGCTCGACGCGAAGATCCACGACCTCCCTCTCACCCATGGGCACGGGGCGCTCGAGGCAGGTCTGTGTCTCCGCCGGACAGGTCCGCGCGATGGTAAACGCCGCGTCGAAGCCCGTGGCGTCCAGCGTGAAGCGATACCAGCCGGTCTCTTCCACCGCGAATCGGTGCACGGCCTCGCCGGCCCCGGGGCGCGCTCCGACGGCCCCGGTCAGGCAACCCTGGGGCTCGAGCCGGTCGGCGGCGGCGAAGGTGCTCCCGAGGTGCTCCGCCGGCAAGGTCTCGCCCAGCTCAACGGGCTGCTCGCAGCTGTCCCCCGGGCGCGCGCAGCGCGGGTTTGCCCGGCAGTCCGGATCGCCGCAGTCGGTGCGATTGTCTCCGTCACCGTCCAGACCGTCTGCGCAGTCGACCTCCACGTTCAGGCGGTCCACCGCCAGCTCGTAGAGGCCGGCGCCGCGCACGACCGCGTAGACCTTCTCGCCGCTCTCGAGGGCCACGTCGACCACGTTGGTAGCGTCGTGCTCGCCCGCGGCGCCGGCGCACTGCGGCGGAGCAGAGTCACAGTCCGTGAGCACGGCCAGGGCGGGGCCGGCCCCGCCCGGGAGGTATGGGATCGCAAAACGGTGGACGCCGCGGCGCTCGGCGGTGAGCACGTACACGGCGTCGCTCGCAACGGGAGCTGCCGCCCCGAGCGCACTCAGATCTCCGGGGATGTCGAGGCCGAGCCCGCCGAGGGTGTCGAGCTCGCGCGAGCCGTGGCTCACCTCGACCGCGTTGCCGCACACGTCGCCCGCCGGCAGGCAGGAGGGGTCGCGGGCGCAGTCCGGGTCGTCGCAGTCGGTCGCGCCGTCCCCGTCCTCGTCGGCCCTGTCCGCGCAGTCACCCTCCACGAGCCTCACCTGCACCGAAAAGGCTCCGGCCCCCGGCGGACCCTCGACCGCGAGGAAGACGCCGGCACCACCCCTGAGGTCGTAGACGGAGGCATCGCGCCTCGCCGGAGCGAGGCAGTTCTCCGCCGTCGCCGGGCAGTCGGTCGCCAGTCGGACTCGGGCGGAGCCGCGGACGACCTCGAAGTCGTAGCGCCCCGTCGAAGGAGGGACGAAGCGATAGACCAGGTCGGGCCCCGCCGCCGGGCCCCCCTGAGCTGCGCATGCCTCGAGGGATGCATTGGCGAAACGCCCCTGGAGGTCGCCCGAGATCCAGAGCGGCACCGCCGACTGGAGCCCGATGGCGTTGGCGCATAGCTCCCCAAGGGCGGCGCAGCGCGGGCTCCAGGCGCGACAGTCGGGGTCCTCGCAGTCGGTGGCGCCGTCGTTGTCGTCGTCGAGGCCGTCGGCGCAGTCCTCAGCCAGCAGACAGCCCGGGGCGTCGACATCGAGCGTGCCCCTGCAGCCGGTCGGGGTGCAGGTGTCACGCGTGGTGCAGGGGTCGCCGTCATCGCAGCCGTAGTGCGTGCCGATCAGGCGATTGTAGAGGCAGGTCCCCGCCACCGTGTCGCAGGCCCCTGTCGTGCACGGATCACCGTCGTCGCACGGGAGAGCGGTGCCGGCGCAGGTGCCCCGCGTGCAGCGATCGGCCGTGGTGCACGGCACGGCGTCGTCACAGACCGTTCCGTCGGGCACGGCCGGGTGCCTGCAGGCCCCGTCCACGCCGCAGTAGTCGGCCGTGCAGGGGTTGTCGTCCGCGCAGTCGCGGGCGTCGCCCACGCACCGGCCGCCGGAGCAGGCGTCGTCGTCGGTGCAGGGATCGCCGTCATCGCAGGGCGCAAGCTCCGCCTCGGCTGTGTGGGTGCAGCCGCCCGGCACCGCCGCGTCGCAGCCGTCTCGCGTGCAGGGGTCGCCGTCGTCGCAGTCGAGGGGCTGTCCTCCACAGCCGCCGTCGCCGCAGACGTCAAGCTCGGTGCAGGGGTCGCCGTCGTCACACGCCACACCGTAGGCCCCGCCGAAGAGCGAGACGCAAGCGCCTGCCTCGTTGCACCGGTCCACGGTGCAGGGATCGCCGTCGTCGCAGCTCTTCGGCGCTCCCGTGCAGGTCCCTGCCAGGCAGGAGCCGCCGACGGTGCAAGGATCGCCGTCCTCGCAGGCGAGGCCGTCGGGGCGGAGCCGGAAGACGCAGTCGCCCTCATCTCCGCAGGAGTCGTCGGTGCAGGGCTCGCCGTCGTCGCACAGCACGGGGCGGCCGGCGCAGAGCCCCTGGTCGCAGGCGTCAGCCTCGGTGCACACCTTGCCGTCGTCGCAGGGCAGACCGTCTACGAATGGGGTGTGCGCACAGCTCCCGTCCTCCGCGCAGAAGGAGGCGGTGCAGGCGTTGCCGTCCTCGCAGTCCTTGGGCACGCCGGCGCACTCCCCCTCGGCGCAGGCGTCCTCCTCCGTGCAGGGATCACCGTCCTCGCAGAGGCCGCCGTCAGGGAGCCTGGCGTGGGTGCACGCGCCGGTGGCGGCGCAGGAGTCCGCCGTGCAGGGCTCGCCGTCGTCGCAGTCCTTCGGGGCGCCGGTGCACTTGGCCCCGACGCACACGTCCGCCGTGGTGCAGGGGTCTCCGTCGTCGCACGGGCTGTGGGCCGGAGCGGGCTCGTTCACACACACCCCCGGGGCCTCGCAGCGATCCGCCGTGCACGGGTTGCCGTCGTCACAGCTCCGAGCCACGCCGGAGCACGCCCCCTCCACGCAGCGATCGGGCGCGGTGCAGGGATCACCGTCGTCGCAGGCGATGTTGGCGACCGGGAGGTGGGCGCAGACGCCTGCACCACTGCAGAAGTCGGTGGTGCAGACGTCATCGTCGTCGCAGTCCTTCGGCCGGCCGGTGCAGCTTCCCTTTTTGCAGAGATCGTCCGTGGTGCACGCGTCGCCGTCGTCACAGGGAGTGGTGTCCTCCACGGCCCTCGCGACGCAGCGTCCCTGGAGGCACGAGAAGATCTCGCACTGCCCGAGCTCCGCCCCCGCGCTCGCGCAATCAGAGACTGTGTTGCACGGGCGCCCCGTGCCAGCGCCGCCGGTCGCGCCCGCGTCGACGCCCGCCGGCTGCGTGCCGTGGTCGTCCCCGGCGCCTGCTCCTTCTCCTCCCGTGCCTTCCGTGGCACAGCCAACGAGAAGCAACGCGACAGCGCCAAGGCCCAGCCAACACACTCCAATGCGTCCAGCCATCTCACCTACTCCCGATTCGACGAAACCCCGTCGGGTCGGGAGATGGTAGCAGTGTCAGGGCTCCGAGGCCACGGTTTGCGCGGGGCCGGCCAGCGATGAAAGGGGGGTCAGGTGTCGACATTTGACACCCCACCCCCCGCCACCCCACCCCCAATTGCCTCCGCACGGGGCTCGTTGTACGCTCGCCGGGACATGTCGGAAAAGACAGGCAGCGAACAGCGGACCCACCCTCGCATCGAGTGCGCCGTGCCCGTGGACTACTTCTCCCCGCGGGACATGGAGATGGGTCACAGCGTGGCCAACCTGAGCTCCGGCGGCGCGTGCATCCACACCGACCACCCGGTCGTCGTGGGCACCAAGGTGCTCCTGGTCATCGAGCTGCCCGACATGGACGGAGCCACCATAGAGGTCGACGGCGAGGTAGCCTGGTCCACACCCGAGGGGCCGGGCGAGATGGGCGTGCGCTTCGAGTACATCGCCCCGGAGTCCCGCGCTCTCCTCGAGCGTTACCTGCGGCGCATCGATGGAGTGCCGGAGGCGCAGGAGACCGAGGAGAAGGGGCCGGAGGCAGAGACCGAGTAGTCGGGAGCGCTGCTTTCCTTGCTCCCCCCGCACCGGGGAGTGTATTGATCAGGGAGACGCGCGCCTGGAAAGACGAGAATCTCCTTGAGTGAGGACGGCAGCCGCTTCTGCCCCGTCTGTGGGGCGATAACAGACGCGGAGATCTGTCCGGAAGACAAGGTCGCCACTCTCGGGCGAGAGCTGATGACCGACAAGGAGGTTGATCCCCTCATCGGGGCCATCTTCGCGGGCCGCTACGAGGTGGAGAAGCTGCTCGGAGAAGGGGGCTTCGGGCGTGTCTACCTGGCCTCTCAGCTCAGCATGGGCAGGGCGGTGGCGCTCAAGACCCTGCACAAGGAGCTCGTCACCGAGGAGATGCACCTCAGGCGCTTCTATCTCGAGGCCCGCGCAGCTTCGAAGCTGATGAGCCCGCACGTCGTGCGGATCTACGAGTTCGGGGTCGACGAGAAGACCAAGACCCCCTTCATAGCGATGGAGTTCTTGAAGGGCCAGGAGCTCGGCCACCACCTCGAGCTCTACGGGCCCATGCCCATGCGCCGGGCCGCGCGCGTCGTCAGCCAGGTGTGCAAGGCGCTGGTCGACGCGAGCCAGCAGGGCATCGTGCACCGCGACCTCAAGCCCGACAACATCGTGCTCCTGAGCACGGCCACGGGCGAGGACCACGTCAAGGTGATGGACTTCGGCGTGGCGAAGCTGACCCAGGCGGAGACGGAGTCGGGCAAGAGCCTGACGGCGACCGGCATGACCGTGGGCACCCCACGCTACATGGCACCCGAGCAGGTCCTGGCCGAGCGCGTCGACCCCCGAAGCGACCTCTACGCGGTCGGGTGCATCCTGCACGAGGTGCTCACCGGGGGCCCGCCCTTCCCCACCGAGGACCGGCTGCAGCTCCTGATGTCGCACGTGAGCCAGCCCGCCCCGCCCTTGCCAGATCCCCTCCCGACGGGGGAGCCGGTGCCGCCCGCGCTGGCGATCATTCACCAGGCGCTGCTGGCCAAGAAGCGGGAGGAGCGGCCGCCGGATGCGCACGTGGTCGCCAAGATCCTGGAGGCCATCGAGCACGAGAAGGCGATCGACGCCCTGGCGATGATCGAGGAGGCTCGGCAGGCTGCGGCGCAGGCCGCCGAGAGAGGAGAGGAAGAAGGGGCAGATCAGGAGAGAGCGCCCCGCATCACCGGCACGGCGACCCCGGTCGTGGGTGTGCGCGACAAGGTCGCGCTGGACGCGACGGCCGCGTCGGGCGCGCTCAGCATCTCGGACCTCGTGGCGAAGCCGACCGAGCCCGACGGGCTGGCGCGCACGCAGGCGGCCCAGCCAGGGCTGGCCGCCTCCACGGTGACGCCTGCTGCGCTGGACACGACGAACTGGGCCACCGCGCCGGAGCAGCCTCGGACTCCCACATCGGCGACACACGTCGAGGGGCTGGAGTCGCCCGCGGGCCTCGTGCCCGGGGTGGGGCCCGCCGTGACGGTCTCCTCCGCCCAGGGAGCCGGCCCTGTGCCCGGCGCGGGGTCCGTCGTCGACACGACCGACGGCATGGCGGGGCTCGACCCCAGAGCGGTCGCACGCGCGGCGGCGGAGGAGGGACGCTCCCTGCGCAAGTGGGTGCTCGCCGGAGGAGCGGCGGTGTTCGTGATCGCCGCCCTCGTCATGGGCGTGCTCCTGATGCCCGGCTCCGAGCCGGGGACCACCGCCCAGGCGGGGACCGAGACTCAGCCGGCCGCGGACGCCTCGACAGCGGAAGCAGCCGACGCGGGCGCCAAGCCCACCGGCGAAGAGAAGCCCTCCGCTGGCGAGGAGCCCGCGCCGAAGCGACCCGCAGAGCCGGCCAAGCCCGAGGAGGCCGCCCTGCGCGGCGCTCCGCCCGACCCGGCACCCGGGGTACCGTCGGTGCTCCCGGCGCGCGTCTACTTCACCACCGTGCCCGCGGGCGCCCGCATCTTCCGCAGCTCGCGGCGCCTCTGCACGACGCCTTGCACCATCAAGGTCCGGGCCGAGCTGGGGAGCCTCGAGGTGGCCATCCGGAAGGACGGCTACCTCGACGAGTGGGTCACCGTGGACCTCGAGGCTGGCGAGACCGCTCGCAGCCACATCAAGCTCATCTCGGACCCGGGGATCTGATGCGCCACGGGCTCCCGGCTTTGATCGTCATCGCCTGCCTGGCGGCGCTGCCCTCCGCCGCGACGGGGCAGCCGGCCGAACGCCAGATTGTGGTGATTCCCGCCATCGACACCGAGCGCAAGCTGACCCGAGCGGATCGGCTCAAGGCCAAGCGCCCCTACCAGAAGGCGCTGTCCGCCCACCGAAAGGGCGACATCAAGGCGATGACCAAGGCGGCAGAGGAGGTCTTCAAGCTCTACCCGACCGCGAAGACGGCGCGCTTCTTGGGCGATGTCTACGAGAAGGGCGAGAACCAGTGCGGTGCCTTCGAGAGCTTCGCCGCGATGTCGGACCTGGATCCTTCCCCCACCGACCAGGTCCAGGCGGTCCTGGACATGGCGAGGGTGGGGGCGCTCTGCGGCCACGGCATGGGGTGGGCGGTCTTCTTCATCTCTCCGCCGGACGCCTCGAAGAAGGCGAAGATCAAGGTGAGCGGTGTCGAGGTCCCGATAGGCCGGACGGTGGGCCTCGCCGCGCAGCGCCATCCCCTGCACATCGAGGCCGAAGGCTACATGCCTTATAAGATCAAGATCACGGTGGGCTCCGGCGAGGAGGAGGCCGCCGAGTACGATCTGACGCCCCTGCCAGGCTACAAGCCGCCCCCGGAGAAAGAAGACGGCGCCGGCGCAGGCGGCGACGCCGAGAGAGGCGAGGACAAGAAGGCCGAGGACAAGAAGGGCGACAAGAAGAAGGGCGACAAGAAGAAGAGCGGCGACAAAAAGGGCGGTGACAAGAAGGGCAAGGCCGAGTAGGGCCGGCGACCGCGACGTCGCGCTCTCGCGGCCCGGCGCCCTGGACCTGCCGGGGCAGGCCGAGTAGAGGTTCGTAGCTTCAGCAGAGGATGCTCGCCATGCCCGACGGACGCCGACGCTCGCCCCATTCGTACGTCTTGTTGACGCTGGCGCTCCTGCTGGCGGGAGGCACGGCCGCCTGCACCTCCAAGGACTCGGCCGCTACTGAATCCGACCCGGGAGCCGCGCCGGCCGACGTGCCGACAGACACGACGCACGGAGAAGGCGTCGGCGACACCGGCGAGAGCGATCCGGGGCCGCCGCCCGCCCCGGCGGCGCGTCTCTGGGAGAGGCGCCACGAGGTGCTGCGGCCGCAGGGAGCCACGGTGACGGCCCACCCGAGCGCCTTCGCGAGGTTGAGCGGCTGGGCGACCCACGTCAGCGGCGAGGAGAGGCCGGAGAAAGGGAAGCGGGGATCTTTCGGCACGGGCAACGGCCACGTCTTCGCCTTCGTCGGAGTCGCCGACCCCCTCAACACCCTGCACAGCCTGGCGGGCCCCTCCTACGACAAACGCAGCCGCTTCTTCGGCGACTACGTCTTGCACCTCGTCGAGGCCGGCGCGCCGGAGGCGGAGGGCTCCCCCTTCGAGGAGGAGTGGGCGGCGCGCAGCCTGTCCGCGCCGATCCTGCTGACGCGCGGGAAGCGCGGCGACACGCTCCTCGACACCGTCGACCTCGCGCCCTGGACCGACGCCCCAGAGGCGCGCCGCTGCTTCTTGCGCTTCTTGTCCGTGCGAAACGAGGGCGAGGCGGCAACGGAGGCCCTCGAGGTGCGCGTCCGGGCTCACCACGAGCTGAGCGCCGCCGGCGCGCGGGTAATCGAGCTGACCGGCGAGCGCACACTCGTCACGGGTTTCGTCGGCGTCGAGGCCACGGCGAGCGAGCAGGGGCTCTCCTGGGAGCCGGGCGTGCTCGAGGCCGGCGAGGAGGCCACCGCCCTCCTCGCGCACTGTGCCTACGACGGGGAGCCCGCCGACCCGCCGGAGCTGCCGACCCTCGACGGCGGCGCCCTGCTCGACGAGACGGTCGACCGCTACACGACCTGGTCCCTGTCCCTCGTCCAGGTCGACGTGCCCGACCCCCTCGTCGCCGACCTGCTCGACGGCCTCAAGATGACGCTCAAGGTGCAGACGGCCGCGGGCGGCGCCCCCTGCCCGATGTCCGAGTACACGCGCACCTGGGCCCGCGACAACATCGGCCCCAGCCTGGCCTGGCTGCGCGCGGGGGCCTTCGAGGATCAAGAGCGCCTCATGGACTACGTCTACGGGGCCATCCTCGAGGCGGGGGATCTGAAGAACTCCTACGCCGCCGATCTGGACCTGCCGGACACAGCGGAGGAGCCGGACTGGGGCGCCATGGACCCGCTCTCGGGGCGCGTCGCGGCGGAGACCCCGAGCTACCTGGTCCGCATCTACGGCGAGTGGCACCGGCACACCGGCCGCGCCGAGCGGGCAGCCGCTCACTACGGCTTGCTGCACCGTGCCCTCTTCGCCCAGGCCTTCGGCGAGGACCACCTGCTCCCCTTCACCGGTGACGAGACCTACCGCGCGGCCATGAACGCCGCCTACGGCCTCGCCCTCGAGGTCGCCCACCACGACATCTCCTGGTCGCTGAACTCCAGCCTGCTCTGGCTCGGAGCCTCCAAGCACTTCGCCCGCCTCGCCCGCGCCACCGGGCACGACGCCGACGCCGAGGAGGCCGAGACCCTCGCCGCGGTGGTCGAGCCCGACATGCTCAGGCGCTACGACCTCGGGGACGGCTGCCTCGCGGCCTTCATCGACCGGAGGGACGACGAGATCTGGCCCGCGCCCTTCGAGGACGTCCAGCTCAAGATGACCTGGGCCGGCGCCTACGAGGGTGACGACCCGCGCGCGGCCGAGGCCCTCACCTGCCTCATCGAGCGCATCGGCACCGAGCCCGGCGTAGTCCAGAGCCCGCTGCACAAGCGCTACCACGGCTTCGCCGGGCTCAACCGCGCCGGCGGCGTCTACACGGGCATGCTGCCCGGCTACCTGCTCTCAGCCCTGACCGACACGGGACACCCCGACGCCGAGGCCGCCTTCAACGCCATGGGCGCCACGGCCACCACCTCGGGCAACTACTGCGAGATCCACGTCGACGACCGCGCGTGCCTGACCCTCGTCTACGACGCCTCGGGCATGGTCGGCGACTACACCTCACGCTTCCGCCCCTGGGAGGGCGGCATCAACCTCGCGGCCCTGCTCGACTTCCTGGTGGGCTTCGCGCCCGACGCGGCCGCCGGGAGCGTCACCCTGAGACCGCACCTGCCCAACGACTGGCCGTCAATGGCCTTCCGCGGCCTGCGCATAGGCGAGGACCGCCTCGACGTCGAGGTGCGGCGCACGGAGACGGGACACGCGGTGGAGCTCCGCTCCAGGGCCGGCGGCGATCTCTCGGTGGTGCTCCGCTGGGACCACGAGAGCGGAGCCAAGCCTGCTGTGTCTGCCGGCGGCGAGGCGCAGCCCGAAGAGGAGATCGAGCGCCTCGAGCACCTCGGGGCCTCGTCCGTGCGCACCGCTCCGGTCATCCTGAAGAAGGGGGAGACCCTGCTCTTCGAGATCGGAGGCGGCGTCTGACAACGCTCGCTCTTGCCGCGCCGTAACCGAGGGGCGTAGAGTCCCGCTCAACACACACCGCAACGGCGCGGAGGCACAGGGCCATGTTCGGACGCAAGAAGCAGAGCAAGGTCGAGGGGCTCATCCACCGCTACTGCGAGCTCGTCGGGGAGACAGTCTCGGAGCTCACCACGACGCTGAACGCCTACCTCGACGGCGAACCGGACGCGAAGGAGGGCTTCAAGCACGTCGAGGAGCTCGAGACCGAGGCCGACACGATCCGCTTCGAGGTCGAGCACAAGATGCTCAAGGGGGCCTTCCTGCCAAGCCACCGCCAGGACTACGTGGACCTGCTCGAGACCCTCGATCGCGTCGCCAACAAGGCCGAGGACGCCGCCGACATGTTCCTCCTCGTGCGACCGGAGGTCCCAACGGTGGTGGACGAGGCCCTTCGCGAAATGGCGAGCCTGACCGAGCAGGCCTGGCAGCCGGTCCCGGAGCTCGTGTCCCGCGTCATGGCCGAGGAATACGACATCCGCGAGACGGTCAAGCAGATCGGCGCCGTGGAGAGCCAGGTGGACGCGGTCCAGTACAGCGCGATCCGCAGCGTCTTCCGGGACGGCGAGCTGAAGCGGGTCGACCAGCTCATCATGATGCTGCTCCTCCAGCGTGTCGGCGCGGTCTCGGACCGCATCGAGAACGTCGGCGATCGACTGTCGCTCATCGCGCTGAAGTGGAAGCTGTCGTAGTGAGCACCAAGCACCGCGAGAGCACGGAGTCACGGTGATCCTGGCCGCCGCCATAGTCCTGGCCGGGCTCTACGTCGGCGCCAACATCGGCTCCAACGACGCCGCCAACTGCATCGGCTCGAGCGTCGGCGCGGGGCTGGTGCGATACCGCACCGGGATCATCCTCGTCGCGGTCTTCGTGCTCGCGGGCGCCCTCCTCCAGGGCAGCGGCGTCGCCAAGACCATCGGCAAGGGCATCGTCACCGACCCGCTCAGCGAGCTTGCCGTGCTGTCGGCGCTGCTCTGCGGCGGCTTCTTCGTCTCCATCGCGACCTTCAAGCGGATCCCGGTGTCTACCTCCCAGTCCATCGTCGGCTCGGTCGCGGGGGTCGGGCTGGCCGCTCAGCAGAACGTCGACTGGAGCAAGACGCTCAACATCGTCGGCTCCTGGATCCTCTGCCCGATCCTCGCCATGGCCATGACGTGGGTGCTCTACCTGGTCACCCTGCGCATCCTGGACCGCCCCGGCGCGGGAAGGCGGCTCCGGCGCCCGCTGCGTTGGCTGGTCCTTGGCTCCGCCGCCTACGCCTCCTACTCCCTCGGCGCCAACAACCTCGGCAACGCCATAGGGCCCATCGCGGCGCTCGAGGTCAGCGTTATCGACCCGCGCTGGCTGACCGTGCTCGGCGCTCTCTCCATCGCCGCCGGCGCGCTGCTCTTCGCTCGCGGCGTTGTCGAGACCGTGGGCGGCAGCATCGTGGCCTTGGACCTCCCGAGCGCCTTCGCGGTGCAGGTCTCGGCCGGCTTCGGGCTGCACCTCTTCTCGATGCTCGGCGTCCCGGTGTCGACCTCGCAGGCCGTCGTCGGCGCCCTGATGGGCATAGGCCTCGTCCAGGGGATTCGCACCGTGTCGGGCGGGAAGCTCGTGGAGGTGGTGGTGGGCTGGGTCGCCGTCCCGACGGTCGCCGGGCTCACCTCCTACCTGATCTACCTCGCGATCTCGTCGTTCTCGCAGGCCACGTAGGGGCACCTCAGGCGCCGAGGTCGAAGCGCAGGCCCACGGTGAATCGATACTGGAAGTGGTAGACGGGCACCCCGCGCAGGCGGAGGACCTCCACCACCGTCGTCGCCGGGTCGACGGTCAGCCAGAGGCGGTCTTGGACCTTGAACGCGGCGCTGAGCACGTCCAGACCGGCATAGGGCCCGGTCGACCAGGCGTCTACGCCGACGAGGTCGAAAAGGCTCGTGGTCGCGCCGAGGTGGGCCTTGCTCGAGACCTGGAGCGCCGGCCGCCTCACCCACTGGTACTCCACGTTGCCGTAGAGGCTCGCGGTGCC
Source organism: uncultured Myxococcales bacterium (assembly GCA_964594295.1). GTDB lineage: Bacteria > Myxococcota_A > UBA9042 > UBA3505 > UBA3505 > CAZQPP01. The sequence goes on from CAZQPP010000004.1 coordinate 38,022, forward strand.
CGGGTCGACCTCGACGGTGTCGACCGAGATCCATGGGTTGATCTCGGCGTCCACGCCGAGGAGCACGCGCTCGGAGGCCTGCCAGCGCAGGCCGGCGATTGCGTGGGCGGCGCTCCGGTGCACCGACGCGCCGACCGCGCCGCGCAGGCTCAAGCCCGATCCTGCGTCACCCGTCTCCCGGGCCTTCGCGACCCCCGGGGCCGAGGCCAGGAGCACCGCGGCTCCCACCGCCGCCAAGGCTGCAAAGCGCCGCCGGCGTGAAGCTACGCCGAGCAGCACAATCGAGCAGATCAGGAGGGCCGCGCCGGCCCCGGACGAAGGTCCCGCGCTGCAGCCGGCGATCATGGGCGAAGACACGAAGCTGCGCTCCAGCTCTCCGCTGAAGGGCTCCCACCCGGAGGGCTCGGCCTCGTCGCCTTCGCAGCCGCCGGCCATGGAGAGGCGGCGGTCGAGGACGGCGTTCACGCGCGAGAGCCGGCCCACGCGCCCTCCGCTCGGATCCCCGACGGCAGCCAGCAGCTCGGCCGAGGCAGCGACGGCAGCGCTGGCGCGGGCTCTGGCGGCGTGGGAGCCGGTGCAGGTGTCGAGCTCGTCGTCGTGGGGAGGGCCGTCGCGCTCGGGATCGTAGCCCGGGGACAGCGCGAGCTCGATGGAGTTGATGACGTCTTGGATGCAGCCCCTCCCACCGGCTCTGAGGGTGTGGCTGTAGCTGTCCTGCAGCGCGTGCAGCGCGCGGCCCATGCGGAAGGCGAAGCGCGACAGCTTCACCACCGCCCGCTGGTGCTTCAGCGAGAGCTCGACGCCTTCGAGCGCCACGAGATCTGTGGAGCCTTCTCCAAGAGCGGCCTCGACCTGCTCGATGATGAAGGCTCGGCACGCGGCCACGGCCTCCCGCGCTCCGGCGGGTCCGTCCTGCTCGGGAGCGCGCGCGCAGTGCTCTGGTTGGGCATCCGGGTCGAGGTGCACCTCCGCGAGGGCCGGCAGGTCCGAAGGGCGCTCGCCGTGGAGGTCGTTCCAGCGCGCGCCGGCGAGCAGCGCCACGAGGAGGGGGTCGGTCGGCTCCGGGACCTCGAAGAGGAGCTGGTCGACGAGCACCGCGTGCTCAGCACCCGGGGCCGGCTGCGGCAGATCGGCGGGCCAGCCCGTGAGCCTGTGCGCCGCGGTAGTGATGGCCTCGTGGCAGCCGTCGCTGACCGGCGTCGAGAAGTTGAAGGCCGGCGCTTCGGTGGGGAGTAACGCGAGCAGCAGACCGGCGGAGACGGTGAGACATGCGGAGGATCTGATTGGCGGCATCGCGGCGGCTCCCCGTGAACGAGCGCTGGGGGAGAGTGCGAAGAGCGTGCCAGGTCGGGTGGGAGGTGGAGCGACGTGGACGAGGACGAGGAAGGGGGAGGTGCACGTGCACGAGGACGAGGACGAGGACGAGGACGAGCACGTGCACGTACTCGTCTTCGTGCTCGCAGAGATGGAGCAAGGCTCCTCCGGTATGGAGTGACCGGGTCGCCTCGTCGGTGGATAATGGAGCCATGCCACGACACCGTCACACCGCATTGCTCGCCTCCATGCTCCTGCTCGTCCCCGCCGGGGCGCGGGCCGAGAGCCCCTACGAGGTCGACCCGGCCATAGATCTGCCCTTGACCGCCCTCGGCCTTCTGACCGCGGCCGCCCCGCGCCTGTTCGTGTCCCAGCTGCCCGGCCCGGCGTGCGGGCTCGACTGCGACCCGGATGACGTCAACGCCTTCGACCGCGGGGTCATCGGAAACCGCTCGGAGGCCGCGGCGATGACCTCGGACGTGCTCTGGGCCGTCACCATGGCCGCGCCTTTGACGAGCGGCTTGATCGAGCAGCTGGCAGGCGATCCGGCCGACGGCTGGGCCGGCTTCGCCACCGACACCCTGGTCCTCGCCGAGTCCTACGCGCTCGCCATGGGGATCTACGGCGTGCTCAGCTTCGCCGTACGGCGGCCGCGCCCCTACGCCTACGACAAGACGCGCTCGCCGAGCACGAGGACCGGGACGGACGCCGGGCTCTCCTTCCCATCCGGGCACACGGCCGGAGCCTTCGTGGCAGCGACGACATGGTCTCTCACCTTCTCACGACGGCACCCGCACTCAGGCTGGCGATACGTCGTCTGGCTGGGCGCCGGCGCCGCCGCCGCCACCACCGGGATCATGCGCGCCAGCGCGGGTGAGCACTTCTGGAGCGACGTGATCTTCGGCGCGGCCCTCGGCGCCACCGCCGGCTGGCTGGTCCCCCAGCTGCACCTCAAGGAGGGCGGCCGCACGAGCACCTCGGGGGACGGCTCCTGGCTCGTGCTGCGACCGACCGTCGCGGGCGGCGTCTTGGGGCTCGGGCTCGCCGGGGGGCTCTGAGCGGACCCTGGTCAGAGCCCAAGCTGGGTCGGATCGATGCCCGTGCGCTCGGACTCCATCCCCCAGGAACGCAGCGCGAAGGTCATGACGACCAGGGCGACGAGCAAGAGGACCAGGCGCAAGGAACGGGCCGTGCTGAGCTGATACGGGAAGAGCTTCGCCACCACAGGCTTCACGGCGATCGCGAGGGCCAGGAGGACCCCGCCGACGAGGAAGAGGAGCTGATACTCGGGGAGAGCGGACAGAAGCTCTCGGATCGGCTCGAGTCGTTGCTGCATCTACCGCACGAAGCTCATCCGAGCAGAAGAATACGTCGCTGGCCGGCAGATGCAAGAAAGCGAACGCAGATACCCCGTGTCTCCCGGAACTCGAGCCCGCCGCCGAGCCCGCTCAGCCCACCATGGTCAGGCGCGGGTGCCGTGCCCCGTCGCCCTCCGGCAGCTGCATGCGCGCCAGCCGCGCCGCGAAGTAGTAGATGCGCTTCAGGTCCGCGAAGATGTCCATCTCCACGCTGTAGGCCTCTACGCGGTTCGGCTCGTCGGCGATGAGGCGGGCGGCCCCGTGCTTGCTGGCCTCGCTCGAGAGGCGCGAGATGTCGCGCGACATGGAGACCACGTGCCGGGCGGCTGTCTCGTTGCGCTGCCCGATGGCCTGGAGCGAGAGGTCGAGGGCGCGGGCCACCTGCGCGTGGAACTCCTCGATCTTCTGCCTCGTCTCGTCACTGATGGCGAGCCCGGTGGCGATTCGGCGTTCGCCGTGAGAGACGAGGTTGGTCTCGATGATGTCGCCGATGTTCTCGAGGTCGTTGATGGACTCCATCAGCCCGAGGAGCTCGTCCGAGTGGCGCTCGGTGAGGTTCGTGCGGCTGATGTCGCCCATGTAGGAGATCATCTTCCCGTGGAGCACGTCGACCGCGTCGTCCATGCGCGCGACCACGGAGAGATCCTCGTTGGTGCCGGTCGTGACGGCGGGCAGGGCGGCCTTCATCATCTCCGTGACCCGCTCGCCCATGTGCAGCATCTCGAGGCGCGCCCGGTCCAGGGCCAGGGTGGGCGTGACCAAGAGCTCCCGGTCGAGGTAGCGGGCGCGGATCTCGTCGGCCTCCTCGATGGGGCGGTCCTTGACCAGCGTCTCCGCGAGGCGCGCGATCGGCCCGGCGAACCATATGAAGATGGTCGTGGCGGCGACGTTGAAGACGGTGTGCGCGTTGGCGATCTGCCGCGGGATGTCGTCGGACATGCCCTCCACGAGCGTGGCGAGGGGCGCGATGAGGGGCACGCACAAGACCACCCCGATGACGTTGAACAAGACATGCACCACCGAGGCCCGCAGAGCCTCCCGGGGCTTGCCGATAGTGGCCAGAAGAGCCGTCGCGCAGGTGCCGATGTTGGATCCCAGGATGAGGGCGATGCCGGCGGTCAGGCTGATGAGCCCCTCGGAGGCCATGACGATGACGATTCCCGTCGTGGCGGAGGAGGACTGCACCAGGGCCGTGAACACCGCCGCCACCGCGATACCGACCAGCGGGCTCTCCATGTTGGCCATGGAGTCCAGGAAGGGCTGGTAGCTCCTGAGGGGGTGCATGGCTTCCCCCATCACGCCCATGCCGAAGAAGACGAGCCCGAGCCCCATGAGCATTGCACCGTAGTGCCTGGCTCGCTCGGTCTTGCCGACGAACTCGACGCCGAAGCCTATGGCGATGCCCAGCAGGGCGTACTTGGTCACCTTGAAGGCGATGATCTGCGCCGTGATCGTGGTGCCGATGTTGGCGCCCATGATGATGCCCACCGACTGGGACAGGGACATGATCCCGGCGGTGATGAAGCCGACGACCAGCACCGTGGTCACCGAGGAGGACTGGATGACCGCCGTGACCAGGGCACCGGTGATGGCGCCGGTGAAGCGGTTGGTGGTGAGCCTGGACAGGATGTCCTTCATGCGCTGGCCGGCGACGGCCTTGAGCGAATCGGCCATCTTGTCCATGCCGTAGAGGAAGATGGCGAGGCCGCCGAAGAGCCCCATCAGGAGCGGGAAGATGTCCAGCTCGGTCGTTACCTTTGCTGCGTCTGCTGCTGCTGCGAACATCAGCCTTCTCCCCCGCCGGAGCACTCGAAGGCTCCGAGCTTGACGATAGTGACGGGGACCTTCGCGAGCCCGACGACCTGCTGGGCCTTGGAGCCGAGCAGGACCTTGGCGAGGCCGGTCCGGCCCTGGCTTCCCATGATGATGGCCTTCGCGCCAAGCTTGTCGCACATCTCGATGATGCGGTTCGCGGGCAGGCCCACCACCATGGAGTAGTCGAGGGGGAGCGCGCGGAGCGCCAGGGTGCTCTTCTTCGCCTCGACCAGGAACTCCTCGAACATCTCCTCGGCGGCCTCGGAGAGCCGGCGCACCGCCCCGTCGGGTTGCACCGTCGGGTAGTAGCCTGGAGCCTCTCCGGGATCGTGCACGATGTGGAGCACGTGCAGCGAGGCACCGAGCGCCGACGCCATCTCGGCGGCCCAGCACAGGGCCGCCTTGGAATGCTCGGAGAAGTCGACCGGCACGAGGATGAGGCCCCAGCCGGCGGCCTTGTCTTCTCGGGTCATTTGTCCTTCCCCTTCTTCTTCTTGTTGTTCCCGTGATCGGCGGGCACGTGGTCCTCGCCGAGGGCCTCGGCCAGGCGGTCGCAGACCGTCTTGATGACCTTGACGCGGGCGAAACGTTTGTCGTTGCCCTCCACGAGCACCCACGGGGCCGAGGAGCGGCTGGTGCGCTCCATCATGTCGTGAGCCGCGATCTCGTAGTCGTGCCAGCGCGCGCGGTTGCGCCAGTCCTCGTCGGTGAGCTTCCAGCGCTTGTAGGGGGTCTCCATGCGCGCCTTGAAGCGGTCGAGCTGCTCTTCGGGGGTGATGTGCACCCAGAACTTGATGAGCACCGCGCCGTGGGAGGTGAGCTGCGACTCGAAGCGGTTGATCTCCTCGTAGGCGCGGCGCCACTCCTCCTCGCCCGCGAAGCCCTCGACCCGCTCGACGAGCACGCGCCCGTACCAGCTGCGGTCGAAGATGGTCAGGCGCCCGCCCCTCGGCAGGTGCCTCCAGAAACGCCAGAGGTAGTGGTGGGCGTTCTCCTCGTCGGTGGGCTTGGCGATGGGGATGACCCGGACGTTGCGCATGTCGAGCGCCGAGATGAGGCGCCGGATGGCTCCCCCCTTGCCGGCCGCGTCTACCCCCTCGAAGACGAGGATGGTCGAGATCTGCCTCTCGTTGGCGAGGCGGTGCAGGTAGCTGGCGCGGGCCTGCTGTGCGGCCAGGTCCTCCTTGTAGGCGTGCGTGTCGAGGGCCTCGGGCATCTCCAGCCGCGAGAAGACCGTGATCGGGTGGGTGAGGATGTCGGTGACGGCGTCGTCATCGCCTGCCCCCAAGAGATCGACCGCACCCGCGGGGCTCACCGGCTCAGCCGCCTCGGCGGGCTCGGCAGCAGGTGCTGCCGTGTCGCCCTCGGCGTCGCGGTAGCCCCAGATTGCCTCCGCCTCCGCCCTCGCCAGCTCGACGAGCTTGGCGTCGCGCGTGGCGCGGTCCTCGACGACCGCCTTGAAGTCGCCGGTGGCGCGCATGCGCGCGCGCTGCAGGGTGCGCTCCCGGTCGAGCCGGCGCTGGATGGCGCCGAGCAGGATCTGGCCCACGCGCATGCTGCGGTAGCGCTCGTCGGCCCCTTCGATCAGGTACCACGGCGCCGCGCCGGTGCTCGTGCGGGCGATGATGCGCTCGGCGGTCTCGACGAACTGCTCGTACATCTCCCAGTGCTTCCAGTCCCGGTCGGTGACCCGCCAGCTCTGCAGGGGGTCCTTCTCGAGGGCCTTGAAGCGCTTGCGCTGGGCGTCCTTGCCGAGGTGCATCCAGAACTTGAGCACCAGCACGCCGTCGTCGGCGAGCATCTTCTCGAAGGTCGAGATCTCGTCCAAGGACTCGTCGAGCTCCGAGGCAGCCCCGCCGTAGACCCGATCCAGGAGCGGGCGCGAGTACCACGCAGACAGGAACAGGCCTATCTGCCCCGCCGGCGGGAGGTCACGCCAGTAGCGCCAGTAGGGCGGGCGCTCGCGCTCCTCGTCCGAGGCCTCCCCGTAGGCCCGGGTGAGCACCCAGCGAGGGTCCATCCACGCGTTGAGCAGGTTGACGAGCTCCTCCTTGCCCGCCCCGTCCACGCCGCCGAAGAGGACGACCGCCGGGATGCCACTCTGCCGCAGGTCCCGCTGCGCCTTGAGCAGGGCCTGCCGCATGGTCGGCTCCCGCTTCTTGTACTCGGACTTGCTGAGCTTCCGTCCCAGCTCAACGGTCTCGAACATCCGAACCTCCTCGATGGCACCCTGGAGTCTCCGAGCGTCGCGGGAGCGACACAAGGATGACGCATGAATGCCACGATTGGGCTCGGCGGTCCACAGAATGGACCCAAGAGCGCTCGCCCGCTACTCGGGCCAGGCGAAGGTCAGGTGAAGCTGGGGCGCCGCCGCTGTGGAGCAGCTCAGGAGCACCAGGGCCGCGACGGCGGCAGCTCGGCCAGTGGCGCCGGGCCTCAAGCCGCCCCCGCTTCAGGCCTCGGCTGCCAGGTCGAAGCGGAACACGGTGCCACCGTCGGGGTCGGGCTCGTCGGTGAGCAGGCCGCCGTGCATCCGGACGATGAGCGATGCCACTGGCAGGCCGAGGCCCCTGCCCTCCTCGCGACCGGTGACGTAGGGCTCGTAGATGCTGTCTCCGAGCTCAGGGGCCACGCCGTGGCCGGTGTCGTGCACCTCGACGGCGATGCGCGCCGGCTCTCCCTCAGCGCCCTCTTCGCGCAGGACGTGGAGCCCGACCTCGCCGCCGGCCTGGGTGGCCTCGATGGCGTTCCGGGCGAGGTTGCCGATGGCCTGGTGGAGCTGCTCCACATCGCCGAGGGCCTGAAGATCGCCGGTGCCGCTGTCGGTCACGACGCGCACTCCCCGGTCGTTGGCCTCGGGGGCCAGCTCGTTCGACACCCTCTGGATGAGCTCGCCCGGATCGAAGGGCTGCAGATCGGGCTCGCGGGGGCCGGCGAAGGAGAGGAAGTCCTGGAGCACGCGATCCAACCGGGCGACCTCCTCGAGCCCGAGCGCCGCCGTCTCGGATCGCGGGCTCGTCGGGGAGAGGCCCTCGGTCAGCGTCTCGAGGGCGCGCTGGATGCCCCTGAGCGGCTTGCGGATCTCCAGGGCGAGGCCCTGGCTCAGGTGCACGACGCCTGAGAGCCACTCGGAGCGGACCTCGGCGGCGCGCCTCTGCAGGGCCGTCCTGGCTTCCTCCGCCCGCACCTGTCTCGCGCGGTCGGCGAGCAACCCGGCCAGCACGGCCACCACGAAGTAGGTGACGACGTCCAGGCCTTGTGCCGCAGGTGCGCCGGCAGAGGCCTCACCCCCGAGCAGGTGGACGGCCGGCAGGTAGGCGATGGCGGCCAGGAGCGCCGCGATCAACCCGCCCGAGAGCCCCGTCGTCACGGCGGCGCCGACGATCGGGAGGAGGTAGAGCTGCCCGAAGATCCTGTGACCGGCCGCATCCGAAGGATCGGCGAGGACATGGGCGACCGCGATCAGCACTACGCCCGCGGCCACCAGGCCAAGATTCCGCCGGTCGGGGAGGGGCGCTGAGGTGCGTTTCATCGTTGGGGACCTGTTTGGATCTTGCATCGCTCCGCGCCCCGGCAGATTATCCGGCACAGAGGAGCGTGGAGCATAACAGATTGAAGCTGCAGCACACCGGCGTCATCGAGGGCTTCTACGGCCGCCCCTGGACGCGCTCAGAGCGCCTCGACACCGTGCGCCGCAGCGCGGAGTGGGGCTTCTCGACGTACTTCTATGCGCCCAAGGACGATCCGACCCATCGCCAACAATGGCGCGAGGACCCCTCCCAGGGCATGACCGACCATCTCGGCCGCCTCGCCAGAGCATGTGAGGAAGCGGGCGTCCGCCTCGTCTACGCCCTCGCGCCGGGGCTCAGCATCGACTACTCCAGCGAGTCCGACGTCGCCCGCGTCGTGGAGCGCTTCGCGGCCCTGCACGACCTCGGCTGCGGAGGCTTCGCCCTCCTCTTCGACGACATCCCGAGCACCCTCGATGCTGCCTCCGAGGACCGCTTCGGCTCCCTCGCGAGGGCCCAGGCCGAGGTGTGCAACGAGGTCCGCCGCACCCTCGAAGAGGCCGGCTCGGCGACGCCGCTCTGGCTCTGCCCGACCGAGTACTGCGCGGAGCACACCGAGGACGGTCCGGCCTCCTCCCCATACCTGCGCGAGCTCGGCGAGGCCCTCGACCCGGAGGTGCACGTCTTCTGGACCGGCTCTCGCATCGTGCCGCCGACGGTGACGGCCGCGGAGCTCTGCCAGGTCGCCGAGGTCCTAAAACGAAAGCCCACCCTCTGGGACAACTTCTTCGCCAACGACTACGACCCGCGGCGCGTCTTCATGGGCCCGCTCATGGGCAGGGAGCCGGAGGCCCTCGAGCACCTCGCCGGCTGCTTCTTCAACCCCAACACCGAGCACGCGGCGAACACCGTCCCCCTCACCACCGCCTCGGCCTTCCTCGAGGACCCGCAGGGCTACCGTCCCGACGAGGCCTTCGGGGCGGCGCTTTCGGCCTACAAGGCGGAGCACGGCGTGCCCCGCGACCTCGACCTCGAGCTCGTCATGGAGTTCGCCTACACGCCTTTCCGTGAGGGCCCGCGGGTCGAGCGCATCCTCGAGCTCCTCGAGCGCGGGCTCGAGGGCGGCCGGGCGGAGCGGCAGGTCTGCTTCGGAGAGCTGCTCGTCACGCTCCTGCCCCTGCACGACGTCATGCGCCGCCTCCCCTCGGCGTGCCCGCCGGAGCTGCTGCCGGTGCTCTCCCACTACCTCTGCGACCTGCCGTCAGAGCTCGTCTTCCTCTTCGAGACCATCTCATCGGAGGTGGGCCTGGGAGACATCGGGATGGAGCTGCCCTCCCCTCCGCGGCACAAGGGGACCTTCCGGGGAGGCTTCGTCAACCGCCTGATGCGCCTGCTCCCCGATGCCCCCTGAGCTCCTGATCCGCCCCTACCGCGCCGCCGACCGACGAGCGGTGGTCGAGATCTGCCACCGAACCGGCTACATGGGCGAGGACGCGGCTCCGTACTTCAAAGACGAGACCCTCTTCGCGCTGATCTTCGCGCTGGCCTACACCGACCACGAGCCCGAGCACTGCTTCGTGGTGGACGACGGCGGTGAGGCGGTCGGCTACTGCGTCGGCACCACCGACACCGAGGCCCAGCTCAAACGCTACACCGAGGTCCAGGTCCCGCTCATCTTGCGCCACCTCCTCCGCCGGACCTGGTGGCGCCACCCCGGAGACCTCATCAGGGTGCTGCGCTGGAAACGCCTCGCCGACGAGCCTCCCGGAGAGCGTGCCCGAGAGCTCATGGAGATACGCGCCCGCTTCCCGGCACACCTCCACATCGACATCCTGCCTTCCCACCACCGCCGAGGCCTCGGCACGCGCCTGCTCGACACCTTCTTGGCGCACCTCGAGGCCCTCGAGGTGCCGGGGCTTCACCTCATGACGAGCACCGGAAACCGCGCAGCGGTGCCCTTCTACGAGGCCATGGGCTTCACTCTCCACTCCCGGGCGCCCGAGAGGCTGTGGCAGCCCGACCGCGCGGTGGAGTCGCTGACCTTCACGATGGAGCTGCCGCGAGGCTCCTAGTCCCAAGACAAGCGACGTCGGGTAGCCCGGGGTGTTACCAACCCCGGGCCCCCACAGATCCGGACGTGCAG
>CAZQPP010000005.1:0-30327 GCA_964594295.1 uncultured Myxococcales bacterium
GACGACGGCTTCTTGCGCGAGCGATCCACCTCCGCCTTCTTCTTCTTGGGCGCCTTCTTGAGGCGGCGCGGCTTCTTGACCTTCCTGCTGATGTTGACGGCCTTCTCGACCTTCTCGGGCTGCTCGTACTTCTGGATGCGAGGCAGCCGCTTCGGGGCGCGCTTCTTCAGCCCGAGGCGTGGGATGACCATGGCCTCCAGGATAGGCGCCTCGACCTGTGCGGCCTCGGGCGTGCGGCGCCGCGCGCCCATGGGGAGCATCGGGCAGCGCAGCTCGCCGCAGAGCACGGCCCGACCCTTGGGGAGCTCCTGCATGGCGATCTTCGGGCTCGCCGTGGCGAAGAGCAGCACGAAGAGGCCGTGCACCAGGATGGACAGCCCCGAGCCGAAGATGAGAGCGGGGCGCCGCGCCTTCACGGGAGGTTTTCCTCTGCGACGAGGCCGAACTTGTGCACGCCCGCGCGACGCACCTCGGCCATCAGGAAGAGCACGCGGCCGTAGGGCAGGCCGCGGTCGGCCCTCAGGTAGAGCTCCTGATCGCTCTTGATCTTCTCGTTCTTCAGCAGCTTCTTCACCAGCGGAGCGACGCACTCTCGGAAACGCGCGTCGCCCTCCTCACCATCCTCGAGCACCTTGGGCCAGCCCTTCACGGTCTCCGCGCAGGCGAGCAGCTTCGTCGGTCCGACGTGGAAGGTGTAGTCCGCGGTGAAGGAGAGCACGAGCTTCCTGGCCTCGGCGATGTCGACCTGCTTCGAGGTCACCTTCGGCAGGTCGATCTCGACGAGCTGGTCGCGCTGCGCGAGATCGACGGCGGCCTGCTCCTCCCTCAGGCGGTGGTAGCTGCGCTCCATCTCGAAGCTCTGGGCCGAGGACGTGATCATGAAGATGACGAGCAGGACCAGCATGACGTCGACGAGGGGGGTGACGTTGATCTCTGCGAGGCTGGCCGGGACGGAGCGCCCGTTGCCCTCGTCGCCGCCGGGCACGGGGCCGGCCCCCATCAGCCCTTTCCTTCCTTCGCGACCGGGATGGCCACGCGCGAGGGGGTCGCCGGTGGCTGGGCCGAGCGCCCGATGCGGTTCAATATGTCGTCGATGAAGCCGTCGATCTCGACCGAGACGTAGCGCACCTGGCCTACGAAGTGGTTGTAGGCCATGACCGCCGGGATCGCCGTCGCGAGGCCCGCCGCGGTGGCGACGAGGGCGTGGGCGATGTGCGGCGCGACCGTCGTCAGGATCGGCTGGTCGGGGCGGATGTAGGCGAAGGCGTTCATGATGCCCCAGACCGTGCCGAACAGGCCGATGAAGGGCGCGGCCGACGCGACCGTGGCCAGGAAGCCCAGGCGGGTCTCGAGGCGCGCTATGCCCGAGCGCCCGGAGCGTCGCAGCGCGCGGTGCACGTTGACGATGATCGCCTCGAGGGTGGCCCCGCCGAGGCGCTGCGCCTCGAGCTCCCTCGCGGCGGCGTCCACCATCCCGCTGAGGGGAGTACCCGGGTAGGCCTCGGCGGCCGTGTGGGCCTGGCTGAAGGTGTCGGCCTTGTCGAAGGCGCGGAGGAAGCCGCGGGTCTGCTTCAGAGCCGCGCGCATCTCGACGAGCTTGATGCCTATGAGCGACCACGAGCCAAGGGAGAGCCCGACGAGCAGGGCGAGCGTGCCCATGACGACGGGGCCACCTTCGGTCAGGTAGCCGAGGATGTTGCCCGGCTCCATCGCGCTCTCTCCCGCCTGGGCGACCGCCACTGACGGCAGCAGGGCGAGGAGGCCGCAGGCGACCGCGAGAGCTCGGGCGGAGAGGGATGGGCAGCGCGCTTCGATGGTTTTTCTATACCATCGCGCCGCAACGCATCGAATTTGAGGCATCACCATCAGATCCGGATCTCCTTCCACTCACCGAGGTAGAACTTGCGGATGAGGAGCGTGCTGGAGAGGACGGCGTAGACGAGCACGGCGCCGAAAGCCCCGGGGATGCCGAGCTCGAGCACCACGCCGAGCACCCACGCGAGGGGCACGAGGCACAGGAAGTGGAAGGTAGCCTGCACGGCCATGACGTACTGCGTGTTCCCCGCGCCGAACAGGGCGTAGGATGCGACGAGGCCCGCGACGATGATCGCGTTGCCGGCGGCCATCATCTGCATGGTGCCCCGGGCTGCCGCGACCACCTCGGGGTCCTTGCTGAAGACCATGAGGACCTCGTCGGGGAAGACGAACAGGGCTACTCCCAGGCCGAGGGTGACGTAGACGCCCAGCTTGATGGCGGCGAAGCCGTAGCGCTCCGCCATGACCGGCTCGCGGCGGCCGAGGTGGTGGCTGACCAGTGTCGCCGTGGCCGTGCCGAGGGCGATGGCGGCCATGAAGACGACCGACATCGTGTCGATGATCACCTTCGCCGCGGCCGTGAACACCGGTGGGCGCGCTGTGAAGGCCGCCGTGTAGAGGTCCGGAGGCGCCGCGCAGAGCTCGGCCGGTGCGCCGGCGCCCGGGAGCACGGTCACGAGCACCTCGTAGACGGCCCCCGAGTCGAGCATGCCCATGACCATGAAGAAGAGAGCGAAGCCGCTCATCATGGCCATGGTGGCGAGGCCGCTCGGCACCGACAGGCGCAGGATGTCCCAGCTGACCCCCAGGGAGAGCTTCTTGACTTGGAGGTAGCGGTAGCGCCGGCGGTAGTTGGCCCGCAGGCCCCAGCCGATCATGATGAGGAGCCCGATGAAGGAGGAGATCGTCGAGGCGATGGCGGCCCCGTCCACGCCCATCATCGGTACCGGCCCGGCCCCGAAGATGAAGACGTAGTTCAAGACCAGGTTCAAGAAGTTCATGACGATGGCCGCGCCCATGTGCACGCGCGTGCGCCCGAGACCGTCGAAGAAGGCCTTGTAGGTCATGGTGAGGACCATGGAGAGCAGGGCCACCATCCGGAGCTGGCAGTAGGAGGTGCCGACGGCGACCACGTCCTCGCTCGGGGAGAGCAGGCGGAAGAGGTCGTCCATGGGCTCCCAGATAGCGACCGTGGCCACGAGGGAGCTGGCTATGGCGAGGAGCGCGGAGTTGGTGAGCACGGCGCCCGCCGCTTCCCGGTTCTTCTCCCCGTTGCGGCGCGCGACGAGGGCCTGTGTGCCGATGCCGAGAGCGCTCAGGAAGCCGCCGACGGTCCAGATCACCATCAGGCTGTAGCCGATGGCCGACTGCCCGGTGATGCTCTGGTGCTGGGGCAGGTAGCCGACCATGATCGTGTCGGCGAGGTTGATGGCCGTCTGGGTGAGCATCGCGAGCACTACGGGGCCCGCGAGCTTGGCGATTGGGCGCCCGAGCTCGGCCTCTATGCCCAGCGAGAGGCGGGGGCGCGCGGCGCCCTCCGGTTGGACGGACTCGACCATGGCGGGCGGCTATACGACGGGGCCCCGGGGAGGGCAAGTGTCGTCGCCCAGCTTTGACCTCCAGGGTCGCCGTTGCTAACACCCGGTGATCCCTGGCCCTCTTGAGCACGCTTGGAGCTTCGAAGATGAAAGACTTGGCCGCCACAGATCCCGTGATCGCTCGCCTCATCAAAGAAGAAGAAGAGCGTCAGGCCACCTCGATCCGCTTGATTCCGTCCGAAAACTACGCCTCTCGCGCGGTGCTGGAGGCGACCGGCTCCATCCTGACCAACAAGTACTCCGAGGGCTACGCGGGGAAGCGTTATTACGAAGGCCAGCAGATCGTCGACCAGGTGGAGAACCTGGCGAAGGAGCGGGCCTGCGCGCTTTTCGGCGCCGACTACGCCAACGTGCAGCCCTACTCGGGGAGCCCCGCGAACCTGGCCGTGTACACCGCCTTGCTCGAGCCCGGGGAGAAGCTGATGGGCCTGAGCCTGCCGCACGGCGGGCACCTGACCCACGGCTGGAAGGTGAGCGCTACCGGCAAGTTCTGGACCTCGTGCGCCTACACCGTCGACGAGCAAACGCACCGGATCGACTACGACGCGGTCTTGGAGGTCGCACGCCGCGAGCAGCCGCGCCTGATCGTGGCCGGCGCCACCGCCTACCCGAGGACCATCGATTTCGAGGCCTTCGGCCGCATCGCCAAAGAGGTCGGTGCCCACTTCGTCGCCGACATCGCCCACATCGCCGGGCTGGTGGCGGGCGGCGCGCACCCGAGCCCCGTGCCCCACGCCGATGTCGTGACCACGACCACCCACAAGACGCTACGGGGCCCGCGCGGCGGCATGATCCTGTGCCGGGCCGAGCACGCCAAGGCGGTGGACCGCGGCGTCTTCCCGAGGCTGCAGGGCGGGCCGCACAACCACACGACCGCGGCGATCGCCGTGGCCCTCGAGGAGGCCGGGACCGAGGCCTTCAAGGCCTACGCACACCGGATCGTCGAGAACGCGCGCGCCCTCGCTGGCGCCCTCCTCGAGCACGGCTTCAAGCTCATCACCGGCGGCACCGACAACCACCTGATCCTGATTGACGTCGTCGCCTCGACCGGCGGAGAGGTCCCCGGCAAGCCCTTCGCGCAGGCCCTCGACCGGGCGGGGATCGTGGCCAACTACAACACGGTGCCCTTCGACCCGCGAAAGCCCTTCAACCCTTCCGGGCTGCGCCTTGGCACCCCAGCGGTCACGAGCCGCGGGATGGGGCCTGCCGAGATGCGGCGGGTCGCCCTGTGGATGCGCCGCGTCCTCGACTGTCACCACGACGAGGGGCAAATCGCCGGCGTGCGGGCGGAGGTCTCAGAGCTCTGCGCGTCCTTCCCCGCGCCGGGTCTGGAGAGGGTCTGACAGCCCTTTGAATACACGCTGTTCCGGGTGCTGGCATTGACAATGAGCCACCCTCCGCGTACAAAAAATAGGCAACTGTACCTGTTGGAGCTCCAGATGATGGTGGGTAGGTACCTCAGGAGCCTCCAGGCAGGGCTGCTTTTCGGAGCCCTCGTCTCGGCGGCGCTAATTTTCTCGGCCTGCGAGGCCGGATCTCTCATTTTCTTCACGACCGACACCGGCGCGTCCTACGATCCGGGCGGTATCGCCGACACGGGCGGGGGTGACACCCTGGTCCCCTTCGACGACGAAGGAGGAGGAGACCCCGGCTCAGATGAGGGGGCCGGCGATGCCGGCGGTCCCACCTGTACGGACGAGCAGCGACCCCTCGGCTGCCCCTGCACGGGGCCCAACGACTGCCTCAGCGGGCTCTGCCTCGCGGTGGTAGACGAGCGCATCTGCGTCGAACCCTGCGGGCCGGACGGCGAGTGCCCGCCGGGCTTCGAGTGTATCCGCGTCCAGGGCGAGCCCGACCCGGTCGATCTGTGCATGCCGGTCTACTCCACGCTGGACCAGCCCTGCCGCACGGTGCCCGACTGCCGAGTCGTCTCGGCTCCCGGCGACCCGCCGATCCTGTGCATCGACTACGGCCCCGAAGGGAGCTTCTGTGGCGGCTTCTGCAACGACACCACGGACTGCCCCACGGGCTTCGACTGCAGGGTCTACCCGCTGCCCGGAGACCAGACCACGACCCAGTGCACGCGCTCGGACGAGGAGGACGACCACGTCTGCAACTCGTTGGGCATCGCCCTCGCCATGTCCACCGACTGCCGTGCGGTGAACGAGCTCGGGAGCTGCCCCGGCGAGCGAGGCTGCGCCGCCGGCGGTCTGACGCCGTGCGACGCGACCGTGCCGGCGCCCGAGATCTGCGACGGCATCGACAACGACTGCAACGGCATCACCGACGACCCGAGCAACGACCCGCCGTGCGTCATCACCACGCCCTTCGGGGGCTGCCCCGGCACTCGCGCGTGCCAGGACGGCGCCGAGGTCTGCCTCGGAGACACCCCGACCCCCGAGAACTGTGACGGCGTCGACAACAACTGCGACGGCGACACCGACGAGGGCTTCCCCGACACGGACTCGGACGGCATCGCCGACTGCGTCGACCCCGACATCGACGGCGACGGGGTCCTGAACGAGCCCGACAACTGCATGTACGTGCCCAACCCGGACCAGAGCGACATCGACGGGGACGGCATCGGAGACGCCTGTGACTCCGACCGCGACGGCGACGGCCACGTCAACCCCTCCGACTGCGCGCCGGACGACCCCCTCATCCACCCGGGGGCCCTCGAGGTCTGCGACGGAGTCGACAACAACTGCAACAGCCTGATCGACGAGGACACGGGCGGCTGCGACGACGGCGTGGTCTGCACCATCGACGCCTGCAACCCGGCCTCGGGCGGCTGCGTTCACACGGTTGACCCCTCCGCCTGCAACGACGGCAACCCCTGCACCGTGGACGGGTGTGACGCCACCACCGGCGCCTGCACTCACGACATCGCCCCGATGGAGGGCCTGCCGTGCGACGCCGACGCCAGCGGCTGCACGACCGGCGACTCCTGCGTCTCGGGCATGTGCGTCCAGGGCACCACGGTCGACTGCGGTCCCTCGGGCAGCCCCTGCGCGGATCTCGTCTGCGCCTCCCTCGGCCCCAACACGCACCAGTGCGTGCTCGAGCCGAGGCCCAGCGGGGCAGCCTGCAACGACCACAACCCCTGCACCACCGGGGACATCTGCGACGGCGCCGGCCAGTGCGTGCCGACCGTCTCGGTCCCGGGCTGCTGCAGCACGGCCATCGACTGTGACGACGGCAACCCCTGCACGATCGACATCTGCAACGCCCAGACGGGCGTGTGCAGCCACACGCCTTCGGCCACGGGCTCTGCCTGTGACGACGGCAACCCCTGCACGGTCGGCGACGCCTGCGGGGCCACCGGCTGCAGCGGCTCCCCCATCGTCTGCGACGACGGCAACTGCTGCACCGAGGACGTGTGCGTCAGCGGGACCTGCACCCACAACCCGGTACCCGACGGCACCCAGTGCCCCTGCGGCGGTTGCACCGGCGGCACCTGCAACCCGCCCGATCCCACCCAGCCCATCTCGGGCCTCGGCGTGGGCGGCCACCACGCCTGCATCCTGCGCACCGACGGGCGCGTCTGGTGCTGGGGCTGGAACACATCGGGGCAGGTCGGCGACGGCACCAACGACCCAGACCGCCTGACGCCGCAGAACCCGGTCGTCGGGCTCACCGGCGCCATCGCGCTCGGAGCCGGCGCGCAGCACTCCTGCGCGGTGACGAACCAGAACCTGGTGTACTGCTGGGGCTCCAACTCCTGCGGCCAGCTCGGCGTGGGAGCCGACATCGCCATGTCGACTCAGGCGATGCTGGTTCCGAACCTGAGCGGCTGCAACGCGGTCGCCGGAGGCCGGGGCCACACCTGCGCCACCAGGACCGACGGCACGGTGAGCTGCTGGGGCGCCAACAACCGCGGCCAGCTCGGCAACGGCCAGACCCTACAGAGCTACGTGCCGGTCGGGGTGCAGCACATCACCGCGGCGGTCGACATCGCGGTCGGCCGTGACCACGCCTGCGTCAACGAGCGCGACGGTCGCGTGTGGTGCTGGGGCCGCAACGACCAGGGCCAGCTCGGTGTCGGGACCGCCGGCGCCGGCACGGCCGAGGCCGTGCGCATTCCAACGCTCTTCGGCGCCACCGGTGTCGCTACCGGCTATGCCCACTCCTGCGCCACGCGCCATGACGGCACGGCGTGGTGCTGGGGCTCCAACGTAGCCGGTCAGCTCGGCACGGGCGGCGCCGGGGGCATCTCTCCCGTGCCCGTCCAGGTCGCCGGCCTGAGCGGTGTCCGCCGCCTCGCCTGCGGCGAGAACGTCACCTGCGCGCTGACCCACTCCGGGACGGTCAACTGTTGGGGAACCAACAACGCCGGAGAGGTAGGCGACGGCACTAACATGCAGCGCCTCGCGCCGACCCAGGTGGTCGGCCTCAGCGGCATCGTGAGCTTCTCGGGCGGTCGCTCCTTCACCTGCGCCCGCTCGGATCAGGGGAGCGTCTGGTGCTGGGGGCAGAACGACCACGGCCAGTGCGGCAGCGGCAACATGACCGGACTGCTGCTGCCCAACCTGGTCCAGGGACTGTAGCCAACGCCGCGGTCCCCCAGGCACAAGCGCAGGAGCGCTCCCTCCGGAGCGCTCCTGCCGTTTTTGGCTCGCTCGCCAGGACTCCTCCCGGACGGTGACGGTCAGCGCCAACGTGACCTGCGAGTGGTCCGAGTAACCGGTACCCCAGCCCCAACGCCGCCGAGGTTGCGTCCCGTCGCGCGCGTGTACTAACAAGGGCGTTCCCCTCAGGAAACGCCCCGCGTAGAGGCGTTTCGCCCCGAAACGCCTGCCCCGCCAACAAGGGCGTTCCCCTCGGGAAACGCCCCGCCCAGAGGCGTTTCGCCCACGAAACGCCTGCCCCGCTTTGTCAGACACCGGCGCACGCCCTTTGACTCGAGGAAGCTGTATGAGCCCAGACACGCCTGCCGGCGCCACCGCCCCGGACAGCGCCACCTCCGCATCGGGCAGCCAGCCCGCACCCCGCCTGAGCGAAGCACAGCAGGCCGCCGCCGCTCGGCAGGGGCCGCTGTGGCCCGAGCACCAGGTGCGCCCGTCCGTCCGTGCCTTCAAGGACGAGGAGATCGAAAGGCGCCTCGAGGCCGAGGGCCTGAAAGAAAGCTTCATCACCACCTCGGTGGCCGCAGCCGTCAACTGGGCTCGCAAGTTCAGCCTCTTCCAGTACCCCTTCGTCACGGCCTGCTGCGGCATGGAGTACATGTCGGTCTCAGGTTCCCACTACGACACGGCCAGGTTCGGCGCCGAGGTTCCCCGTTTCTCGCCGCGCCAGGCCGACCTCCTCTTCGTCGTGGGCACGGTCGTGCACAAGAACGCTCCGGTGCTGCGGCTCGTCTACGACCAGATGTCCGAGCCCAAGTGGGTCATCGCCTTCGGTGCCTGCGCCA
This sequence comes from uncultured Myxococcales bacterium, assembly GCA_964594295.1. Lineage (GTDB taxonomy): Bacteria > Myxococcota_A > UBA9042 > UBA3505 > UBA3505 > CAZQPP01. The sequence continues at coordinate 8,824 of CAZQPP010000005.1, forward strand.
GCACGGGCGGCTTCTACGACAACTACGCGGCGGTCCCCGGCATCGACCACATCATCCCCGTCGACATCTACATCCCCGGCTGCCCGCCGCGTCCAGAGCAGGTCATCGACGGGTTGATGAAGCTCCAGGACCAGATCCAGCAGGAGCCACTTCGCATACGGTGAGGCCCATGAGCTCTGAGCGAGCGAAGACCGACCCCACAGGCGACGACACTACCGACCCCGGGGGCGCGGCGCTGGCCGAGTGGGAGGCGGAGATCGCCGCTCGCTGGCCCGAACGAGACGAGTCCTTCCGCACCCAGGGAGGCCTGGAGGTGCCCCGCCTGGCTCTGCCCGAGCGAGTGGACGAGCAGTACCTCGAGCACATCGGCCTGCCGGGCCGCTATCCCTTCACGCGCGGCCCGTACCCAACGATGTACCGCGGCCGCCTCTGGACCATGCGCATGTTCGCCGGCTTCGGCTCGCCGGAGGACACGAACCGCCGCTTCAAGCTCCTGCTCAAGGCCGGCCAGACGGGCCTCTCCACGGCCTTCGACATGCCGACCCTGATGGGCCGCGACCCGGACCACGCCCTGAGCCTCGGCGAGGTGGGCCGCGAGGGCGTGTCGGTAGCCACCCTCGCCGACATGGAGCGCCTCTTCTCGGGCATTCCCCTCGACCAGGTCACGACCTCGATGACCATCAACGGCCCCGCGGTCGTGCTGCTCGCCCTCTACGTGGCGGCGGCCGAGCGCGCCGGCGTGCCCGCGGAGAAGCTCGGCGGCACCACCCAGGCCGATATCCTGAAGGAGTTCATCGCCCAGAAGGAGTGGATCGTCCCGCCGCGCCCGAGCATGCGCATCATCCGCGACATGCTGGTCTTCTGCTCTGAGAAGATGCCCCGCTGGCACCCGATCTCCATCAGCGGCTACCACATCCGCGAGGCCGGAGCGACGGCCGTCCAGGAGCTCGCCTTCACCCTCGCCGACGGCCTCGCCTACGTCGACGCCGGCATCGAGGCGGGCCTTGGCGTCGACGCCTTCGCCCCCCGTCTCTCCTTCTTCTTCGACGTGCACAACGACTTCTTCGAGGAGGTCGCGAAGTTCAGGGCCGCTCGCCGCCTCTGGGCCCGCTTCATGCGCGAACGCTACGGCGCCAAGAACCCGCGCTCCTTGCTCCTGCGCACCCACGCCCAGACTGCAGGCGTCTCCCTGACGGCGCAGCAGCCCCTCAACAACGTCGCGCGCGTGGCCCTGCAGGCTCTCGCCGCCGTGCTCGGAGGCACCCAGTCCCTGCACACCAACAGCATGGACGAGACCTACGCCCTACCGACCGAGGAGGCGGCCCGGGTCGCCCTGCGCACGCAGCAGATAATCGCCGAAGAGACAGGGGTGGCCAGCACGGTCGATCCCCTGGCCGGCTCCTACTACGTCGAGGACCTCACCGACCGCACCGAGGCCGAGGCCCTCGCGATCATCGAGCGCATCGACTCCATGGGCGGCATGGTCTCCGCCGTCGAGAAGGGCTGGCCCCAGCGCGAGATCGCCCAGAGCGCCTACGAGTTCCAGCGCCGCGTCGAGTCCAAAGACGAGGTCATCGTAGGCGTCAACCGCTACCAGGACGACGACCACCAGCCTATCCCGACACTGATCATCGACCCGGAGGTCGAGCACGCCCAGGTCAAGGCCGTGCAGTCCTTCCGCGCCGACCGAGACGCCGCGGCCCACACACGCGCCATGGACGCCCTCCGGGCCGCCTGCGAAGGCGACGCCAACATCCTCGAAGCCGTCCTTGGCGCGGTCAAGACAGGCGCCACCGTCGGCGAGATCAGCGACCTCTTCCGCACGACCTGGGGCGAGTACACGGACCCGGGCTACGTGTAGGCACCTGTCTGCCTTCCGTGCTGGTCGGGGTGGTCGGATTTGAACCGACGACTCCCTGCTCCCAAAGCAGGTGCGCTACCAGGCTGCGCCACACCCCGGTGGCGCGCGGTCGTAGCGAAATTCGCGCTCTCCAGCAAGGCGGAGATTCTGCCGCAACCTCCTTGTGCGCTCCCCCTCCGCAGCGGGTATGATTCGCTCCCGCACCCTTGAGGTCCGTGGCCATGGCCCCTCGCGTCCCGGTCGTTCTTCGCTCCTCCGATCTCAGCCCCGATGAGGATCTGACAAACCGGCGCTTTCTGGATCTGCAGCTCCTGCGGGTCGAGCTCGTGCTCGAGGTGATGATCCGGCGCCAGGACAGCGAGGACGAGGGCTACGACGCCGAAGCCGAGCTGCGGGGGCGGATCGAGCGGGTCGAGCAGGACATCCTCGTCATGGTCGGGGAGAGGGAGAGCGGCGACTCGCAGCTGCCGCTGCTCGACCTCCTGGAGCTCTACGAGCTGAGCGAGGCCGAGCGGGAGATCTTCGTCTTCTGCCTGGCTCCGCACCTCGACGCGCGCCTCCGGCGCTCCTTCGCCAGGTACAACGACAACGTCCTGCTGGACTTCCCCGACATCCAGTTTTGTACCGTCCTGGTGACCCGGGGACGGCCCGAGGCGATGGCGACACGGCGCCTGCTGGACGAGGACTCCAAGCTGCTGGAGAACAAGCTCTTGGAGCTGCGGCCGACGAAGGACTTCGGGGCCGACACGGTGCTGCGATGGGAGGTGCGCCCGCCGGAGCGCCTGGTGGACTTCGTGCTGGGCCGCACCAGCCTCGAGCGAAGCCTGCAGCCCTACTGCGAGCTAGAGATGCCCGATGTGGGGCTGGACCAGCTCGTGCTGCCCGAAGACACGATGGCGGCCGTCACAGCGCTGGTCGAGCGCTACGACGAGTACCGTGATCGCATGGCGGCGCGCGCGGTGGGGCAGGGCGGGGGGCTCGGGGGAGCCATCGTGCTCCAGTTCTCCGGGCCGCCCGGGACGGGCAAGACCCTGTGCGCCCGCGCGGCCGCGACGCACATGGGGAGCTCCCTGCTGCGGGTCAACGCGGGTAAGCTCAACCTCGACGACGTCACCCTCGAGCGTGTCCTCGACAACCTCTTCTTCGAAGCAGGGCTGCACGACGCAGTGATCTGCTTCGAGTCCGCCGAGAGCCTCTTCTCGCAGCGCAGCCCACGCTTGCCGCTGCTCTACGAGCAGTTCGAGCGCTACCAGGGCCTCGTCATCTTGAACGTCGGGGATCCCAAGCAGCTCGACGGCACCCTCGAGCGCTGGGTCGTCTACCAGGTGGACTTCGAGCTCCCCACGCCGGAGCTTCGCGAGCGCATCTGGGCGATGCACCTGCCCGAAGACGTCGACCTCGACGAAGACGTCGACCTGGCGATCCTGGCGAACCAGTACGACATCAGCGGCTTCCAGATCCGCAACGCGGTCGTCGTCGCCACCAACAGGGCGCTGGCGACCTCACCGGACTCCCCGGTCCTGTCCCAGGGGCTCCTCGGCGCGGCGGCCCAGGCCCAGCTCCGCGCGAGCCTGGAGGACTACTCGGTCAAGAGCCGCGCGACCCTCACCCTCGACGACCTCGTCCTGCCCGACAAGGAGATGGAGCTGGTCCGAGAGGTCCTGAACGCCGCCCGGGTACGGCCCTTCGTCATGAACCGCTGGGGCTTCAACAAGCGCCTCGTCACGGGCAAGGGGATCGTCTGCCTCTTCGCGGGAGAGCCCGGGACGGGGAAGACCCTCTGCGCCGAGATCCTCGCGTCGGCGCTCGGGCTGAGCCTCTACCAGGTGAGCATCCCGCGCGTGATGAGCAAGTACGTCGGCGAGACCGAGAAGAACATCGAGAAGATCTTCGCGTCGGCCCGTGCGAACCAGTCGATCCTGCTCTTCGACGAGGCGGACGCGCTCTTCACCAGCCGCGTCAAGGTGGAGTCCAGCGTCGACCGCTTCGCCAACATGGAGGTCAACCTCCTGCTGCAGGAGATCGAGCGTTTCGAGGGCATCGTCGTGCTGACCACGAACCTCGACAAGAACATCGACCGGGCCTTCCAGCGGCGCATCAACTTCCGCATCAACTTCCCCTTCCCGGAGCCCCAGTACCGTTGCGCCATCTGGCGCAAGCTCGTACCCCCGGAGTGCCCGCTGGCCGAGGAGGTCGACTTCGACGTGCTCGGCGAGTCCTTCGAGCTCTCCGGCGGCTACATCAAGAACGCCGTTGTGAGGGCTGCCTACCGGGCCTACGGGCAGGAGCGATCCATAAGCTACGAGGACCTGCTCTTCGCGGCCGAGCAGGAGTGCAAGGCCGCGGGGAGGATCTTCCGCCGGCCCGAGAACCTCGGGCTGTGAGCGAGGCCGCCCGCCTGATCGCCCTGCTCTGGGCCGGCGCGGTCCTGGCCTGCTCGGGAGTCCAGCCCGCCGGTGTGCCCGATCTCGGCCCGGCGGGCGGTGGAGTCGACCAGCCCGGCCTTGTGGACCAGGGCGGCGACCTCTCCGGCCCTGTCGACCCGGGGGCCGACGTCGTCGCGGACCCGGGGCCTGAGGAGCAGGACGTCGGCTCGGAGGCCTGCGAGGGCGAAAACCCCGAAGGCTGCATGTCCAGCGGCTGCCCCGCCGGGCACCGCTGCTCGGTAGAGCACGGCTGCGCTCCACGCGCGTGTGTCTGCGTCGCCGAGCTCGCGGAGTGGACGTGCACGCGAGACTGCGAAGGTGGAGTGTGTGTTCCCGAGGGAGCCGACGTCCCGCTCCCTTCGGATCTCGACGACTCCGGGGTCGATCCCGGCGGGGAGATCCCGAGCCTCCCGGACCCCGGAATCGATCCCGGTCTCGACCCGGGGACGACGGCGGATGAGGGCGACGACGGCTCTGCTTTGGACGCCGTGGACGTCGAGGAGCCGCTCGATGACGGCGCGGACATTGCTGACGAGGGCGACGCGGAGATTCCTGACCCGGGCGGCGCGGACACCGACCCCGATGTCTCGGACGGCGGCGAAGTCGACGAGGCGTCGCAGGACGAGGACGCTTCCGATCTGGATCAAGGTGCAGTGGATGACCCCGGCGACGGCGGAGAGCAGATCTCGGACGCCGAGGAGGGGGCGGAGGCAGACGGCTCCGACCTCGCTGACGACTCGGTGCGGGACAGCTGCGGCGACTGCACGGAGCCCAGCTTCTGCGACACGCCCACGGGCCAATGTCAGCCCCATTGCCCGCCAGACTGCTCCGGTCGTGACTGCGGAGACGACGGCTGCGGTGGGCTCTGCGGGCTGTGCCTCGGCGGGGAGATCTGCGCAGCGGGCGAGTGCATCGCGGCCTGTGTGGACGAGGATGGCGACGGCTACGGCGAAGGCTGCCTCGCGGGTGAGGACTGCGATGACACACGCCCAGGCGTACACCCGGGCGCGCAGGAGGCGTGCTCCAACGGCCTCGACGACGACTGCCGCGCCGGCGACGCGCCTTGCTGTGTAGGGCGGGCCGCCAAACGCTGCTACGCGGGCGTCGCCTACTGGGTGGACACCTGCGGGCGGCGCGGCGACATCGCCCTCGACTGCTGGCTGCCGGAGCTTGGAGAGGGCCTCGGCTGCATAGAGTGCGGGGACAGCGTGGGCTGTCTGCGAAAAGGCGGGGCGGATTGCCTGGGCCGGGATCGCATCGTAAAACCCCCCAACGAGTGCTCGACGGCACCCGACCCCGCCGAGCGGACGGTCAACTACGAGCGCAAGATCGTGCAGCGCTGCGGCACGTTGGGCTGCAACCCGATGCAGAAGGCCTGCCGTTGCCGGGCGGACTGCACGGGGCGCGTGTGCGGCTCGGACGGCTGCGGTGACATCTGCGGCGAGTGCGCGGCCGGCTTCCAGTGCACCCCCGAAGGCAGCTGCGTGTGCGCCGAGGACTGCTCGGAGCGCATCTGCGGCTCCGACGGCTGCGGGGGCTCCTGCGGAACCTGCCCGACCGGCTCCGTGTGCGCCGAAGACGCTACGCGCTGCCCGTGCCGCCCCGGTTGCGTGATCGACCCGGAGCCGGATGCCCGCGGCTGCCTGTGCCCCGGCGCTCCGTGCGGCAACCTCAGGCCCGGTCGGGGCCGCTGCGTGGGCGGCAAGTGGGTGTTCTGCGCGGGGGCGGGCGGCCTGGCGGTCGTCGACTGCCAGAGCAGCTTTGGAGGCGGCTGCGAAGAGGCCGCGGGCGCCTGTACCTGTACGGACACCTCGTCCTTCTGCGCCTCTGTCTCCGGCAGCGGCGGCGAGCAGGCGAGCATCCTGCTGACCTGCGCCGATGGGCGCGCCAAGGCCACGACCTGCAGCGAGATCATCAGCGGCGCCTTCTGCGGAACCTGTCTTCACGGCGACAGCTACGAGCGTGCTTGCTGGTGCGAGGGCGGTGAGCCCCTGTCGGCCGACCAGGGTCTGTGCCTCTCCGGGCCCGCGCCCGGGTGCCCGGACGGGCGGCTTCGCAAGGGGAATTAGGGCTCAAGCCGTGTCCTGAGGGGCCGATTGTGCATTGGGACCTCCTCTGCCCGGAGGTCCTCGTGTGGCCAACTCCCAGACCGCCAACCCATGCCCCCTTTCACCCCCAGACGGCACGCCGCCTGTTTCGCCGCGCTGGTGCTCGCTTGCGGAGCGGAGACCCCGGAGCCGAAGGCCGACGCCGCGTCCCAGGGAGTGGTCATGTTCGGCTCCTCCGGCCCGAGCGAGCCGCAGAGCTCGGCCGCGCCGGGCTCGGGACAGGCGGAGACACCTCTGGAGAGGCGGGGCAGGCCGGTTCGACTGGAGCCCTTGGACTGCGAGCAAAACCCCGGCGCCACCGGGTGCCCATGCGTGTTGACCTCGGACTGCTCGACCGGGATCTGCCACCTCGGCCCGGGTGGCGGTGTCTGCGCCGAGGACTGTGACGAGGGCTGCCGAGCCGGCCTGGCGTGCTTCAACCTCTCTCCGGGTGTCGGGCTCGTGCAGCTCTGCCTGCCCGCGGCCGCGATCTTGTGCCAGCCTTGTGTCGAGGACGCTGACTGCCAGGCCGAAGACGACTCCTTCGAGGGCCGGTGTCTCGACTACGGAGCCGAAGGGCGCTTCTGCGGAGCGCCGTGCGCCGTGGAGAACGACTGCCCTGACGGCTATGAATGCCTGGCCGAAAGCGCAGCGGACGCGTCGGCGCCGCGCCAGTGCACCAGAATCGGGGGTGCCTGCGCGTGCTCCGCGGCTGGGGTGGCCATGAGGCTGAGGACGGAGAGCTGCCGCACCGAGAACAACACCGGCACCTGCACTGGTGTACGGCGCTGTGGTGAAGAGGGCCTCTCGGCGTGCGACGCGAGGGAGGCCTCCTACGAGGTCTGCGACCTCATCGACAACGACTGCAACGGCAAGGTCGACGACCTCGCGGCCGACAAGCCCTGCCAGATCGCGAATCACCACGGCGTGTGCCCGGGCAGGCCGAGCTGCGCCGGCGAGGAGGTGGTGTGCCAGGGCGAGGGCGCCGGACCGGAGAACTGCGACGGCCTGGACAACGACTGTGACGGCGCGGTCGACGAGGGCCACCCGGACGCGGACGGTGACGGCAGCGCTGACTGTGTCGACCCCGACGACGACAACGACGAAAGGCCCGACGAGGCCGACAACTGCCAGAAGAACCCGAACGCCGACCAGGCGGACCTGGACGAAGACGGTCTTGGAGACGCGTGCGACTCGGATCTCGACGGAGACGGCTACATCGCCGACAGCGACTGCGCGCCCCGCGACCGCGCGACGCACCCCGGGGCTCCGGAGCTCTGCAACGGCTTGGACGATGACTGCGACGGACTGGTGGACGAGGACGTGGCCGCCTGCGACGACGGGCTGCGCTGCACGGTCGACCTCTGTGATCCCAGCGGCGGCGGCTGCCTGCACGTGACAGAGCCCAGCGTCTGTGCGGACAACAACCCCTGCACCGACGACGCCTGCAGCCCACAGGTGGGCTGTGTCAACAGGGCGAGACCGGGCTGGCCCCCGTGCGACGACGGGGACCCGAACACGGTCAACGATGCGTGCTGGGAAGGGGTCTGCAGAGGGCAGGGCGTTGCCGGGGTCTGCAAAAGTTTCGCCGACTGCAACGACGGCAACCCCTGCACCCAGGACATCTGTGAGCCAGCGACCGGGAAGTGCCGGCACGACGCGCAAGCCCTTGCCGGCCTGGCCTGCGACGCCGACGGTGACGGCTGCACGGTCGGCGACCGGTGCGTGCTCGGCGTCTGCGAGGCGGGCGCGCCCATGCGCTGTGAGGCTGCGGATGGTCCGTGCTGGCGTTCGGCCTGTCGATCGACCGGGGCCCACTCCCTCGAGTGCGCGACCGAGCCCGCGCCAGCCGGAACCTCCTGTTGGGACGGCTCGCCGTGCACCCTCGTCGACACCTGTGACGGCGCTGGGGCCTGTCGTGGCAGGGCCCTCTCGGACGGGTGCTGTCGCGACGACGCGGACTGCGACGACGGCGTCCCGTGCACCGCGGACGCCTGCCACCCGGCCAGCGGTGTTTGCAGACACACCCCGCAGCCTGACGGCGCGCTCTGCGACGCCGACGGCGACGCTTGCACCCAAGGCGACATGTGCGTCGCCGGGGTGTGCAAGGTCGGTCACCCCGTCGACTGCGAGTCCGCACCCGGCGCGGCGCCTCACGGGCAGTGCCAGGTCCGGGTCTGCACCTCGCTGAGCTCCACCGAGCACGCCTGCGCGATCCGGCCCGCGCCCCCGGGCTCTCCCTGCGACGACAACAACCCCTGCACGACCAACGACTACTGCAGCCTGGCGGGGACCTGCGCGGGCGGCGGCCTCTCCGGAGCGTGTTGTCACTCCAACGAGGAGTGCGACGACGGCAACCCCTGCACCGCGGGGACCTGCGACCCGGCCAACGGCCAGTGCAAGCAGCGCCCCCTCCCCGACGACACCCCCTGCGACGGCGACGCGAATGGGTGCACCGGCGACGACCGGTGCAGAGCGGGGGCGTGCGTGCCGGGGAAGCACGTCGAGTGCGCCCAGCCCGAGAGCTCCTGCATGGTCGCGGTGTGCGTCTCTCTCGGGCCGGAGCAGGTGCAGTGCAAGGAGACCCCGGCACCCGCGGGCGCGCCTTGTGACGACGGTGACCTCTGCACCGGGACCGACAGCTGCGACGGCCAGGGGCGGTGCCGCGGCCAGAGCGCCGGAAGCTGCTGCAGGGGCCCGGCTGAGTGCGACGACGGCAACCCCTGCACCTTCGACTCCTGCCGGTCGGGGGTCTGCGAGCACGAAGCCGTCGCGGACGGCGAGAGCTGCACCGACGGAGACTTCTGCACCCTCGACGACGTCTGCCGCCAGGGGCTGTGCAGGGGGACCTCGCTCACCTGCGACGACGGGAACCCCTGCACCCGCGACATGTGCAACAGCGTCATGACCTGCGTACACCTCCCGCTCCTGCCGGGGGAGGAGGGTTGCCCGCGGAGCGACACCGAGGTGGCCGACCCGGTGACCCACGCCCTGATCTCCGCGTCCGTGCACAACAACCACACCTGCGCCGTAAGATCGCCGGGGCGCGTGATGTGCTGGGGACGCAACAGGCAAGGACAGCTCGGAACCGGCAACACCCTCAACACCCGGAGCGCCACCCCGGTAGAGGTCTTGAACCTGAGCGACGCCCTGGAGGTGGCCGCCGGCTACGCGCACTCATGCGCGCTTACGGCAGGCGGGCGCGTGCGTTGCTGGGGCGACGGATCTATGGGGCAGCTAGGTCACGGGAGCCAGGCCGACAGCGCGCAGCCGGTGTTGGTCCAGAGCATCACGAACGCCATCGCCGTCGCCGCCGGCGGGCACCACACCTGCGCCCTCAGCGACACGGGCGCGGTGCTCTGCTGGGGAAGCAACAACAAGGGCCAGGTGGGCGGCGCCAGCATGAGCGGGAGAGCCATCGTGCCGCAGGCCGTGCGGGGGCTCGCCAAGATCACCCAGATCGCGGCGGGCACGAGCCACTCGTGTGCGCGAAGAGCCGACGGCCGGGTGCTGTGCTGGGGCGCGCACAACGAAGGCCAGCTCGGCTACGGCCTCGGCCAGGACAGAGCCGATCCCGTCGAGGTGCCGGGAGTCTGGGAGGCGGGCTTCGGTGCGGCGGTCCAGGTGGCCGCCGGCTCCAATCACAGCTGCGCCTTGCTGTCCTCCGGGCGCGTCCGGTGCTGGGGACGGAACTACGAGGGGCAGCTCGGCACCGGCTACGACGAGAACTGGCACAACACTCCGGTCGAGGTCGTCGGCATCTACGACGCGGTCTACGTCGGCGCCGGCGCCCAACACACCTGCGCTGTCAGCACGACAGGCACAATCAGGTGCTGGGGTGACAACCGACACGGCCAGCTCGGCAACGGCGCACAGGGGGAGGGCTCCCTCTCGCTCACGCCCGTCCCGGTCGCGAACCTGAGCGAGGCTGTCCAGGTGACAGCGGGTCTGGCCCACACCTGCGCGATAGCTCGGAGCGGCACGGGCCTGTGTTGGGGTGAAGGCAGAGAGGGTCAGCTCGGCAACGGCGATGTCGAGGCGAGCCCGGTCCCGCAGGCCGTCGGTGGAGCGCTCTGAGGGCAGGCCGCCGCCTCTCCCCGCTCACCACGTCAAGACCAGCTCTCGGTCGGGCCTGAAGCTCCGCAGAGCTACCACCATCACGGTGTCCTCGCCGTCCCTGTGCACGCTCGAGACCGGCAGGGAGACGCTGACCGGCCCCAATGCGGTGGGGTGGCGGATGACGAACACCGCGCGCGAGATGGGGGCGGGCCACGCCCGCGCCGAGGTAACCAGGTAGGTGGCCTGCCTGAGCAGGTGCTTCTGCCCGTACTCCGCACGGAAACGCCGGATCGCCCTTGGCGGGATGGCGATCGGGGCCCCAACCTCGACTCTCCCATCTCCCGCCGGCTCGGCGTCGAGGGCGCGCCCGTCGAGCCGGATCGTCCGGGGCGCCGGGTGCTCGCCGTCGACGAGGACCGGGTAACGGATCGACGTCGCCGCGGCCGAGTCGCACCGGTTCAGCACGGTGTAGGTGCCTTGAACGTGCAGCTCCTGCTCGCCAAGGCGCAGCTCCACGCGCTCGGCCACCATCTCCAGGCCCGCCCGCCTGTCGCCGGCGGCTCCCTCGAGCAGGTGCCTTCGCCAGACCGACCAGTCCTCGTCACTCGGCTCCGGGGGCACGGGCAGCTCTCCGGGCTCCCCCGTCTCGGCCAGGCCGAGGGCCAGGGCGACGGTCAGCCCCTCGCCCGGAGCCAGCTCCTGCCGAGTCCAGCCGAGGTTCAGGGCGGTCAGGCTCTTGTTGTCGAGGGGGCGCCCTGGATCGATCTCCGAGTCGCCGTGGGCGAAGCTGTTGGCGAAGGCGGCGAAGTCCGGGAGCGGTGAGGCGGGGTCGAGGGCTATGAAGTTGGCCTGGTTCGAGAAGGATCCTTCCTGCTCGCCGCTCTGCTCGTTGCCCAGGTCGTAGAAGCCGCCCACCGTGAAACGCCCGGCCGCCAGCGCCGTCTCGTGGCGTATGAGCCCTTCCGTGCTCCAGCCCACGTCGCCCTCAGAGGAGCGGTACAGACCCAGCCAGGGGTCCTCCCCGGTGAAGAGGTCGAAGAGCACCGGGTGGTAGCAGCGGTTCGCCACGCGCGTGGCGATGATCCAGAAGCGCGCGCCGCGCCGCGTGTAGGCGATCTTCGTGACGCGGTAGCAGCCACCGGCGTTCTGGCTCTTGAGGAGCACGCGCCGCGGTCCCGCCTCGACCACCTCTCCGCGCAGGTAGGCCAGGCGCCGTCCGTCCGTCCCCGTCCCGAAATTCTCCGACCACCCGTAGCTGTACTCCGCCTGCTCCCCGTGGTCCCAGATCGACTCGTCCTGCGCGCACCAGACGTTCAACGCGCGATAACCACGCAGCGGCCGGCTCGGATAGAAGCCAAAGCCGGAGCCGCTTTCGCTCCCGAGCACGAGGCCCCCGGTGTAGCCGGCGTAGCGGCAATGGAAGCAGGTCCGCAGGACGTCGCCGTTGGCGAGGCGTTCCACCACATCACCGCGACCGGTCTCGGGGTCCCAACCAAGCGTGAAGCCTCCAGGGGCCGGGAGCTTGGCCCGAGCGGGCTGCGACATCGGGGCTCCGCTCGGAGGGCTCGCCAGGGCACCCTGCGCGACAAGGCCGGCCGCAAGCACCCCCAGGATTCGCGGGAGCAGCGCGAGGCGCTCCCGAGGCGGCATCAGGAGCGTCGCCGCCGGACGACGGCGAGGAGCAGAAGCCCGAGAGAGGCTGTCAACCCTACACCAGCCGCGCCGCGGGCGACGGCACAGGACCCGCCGCCACCGCCGGAGGGGAGGGCGGGGGGAGGGCCGGACGCGTCCCTGGCGGCGGCGACGCCTCCGCCGGTGCCGCCGCCGGAGAGGCTGCCGGATGTCGCCTTGTCTTCGGCAGGTGCGGCCGTGTCCTCAGCCGAGCCAGATGGTGGCGAGGGTGTGTCGCCGCCGGCTGCCGCAGGGGCGTCTGCGTTCGCCGCCCCCTTGTCGCCAGACGGCAGATCCTGCGGCGCACCCTCATCGGAGGAGCCCACCCCGGAGTCCGTGACGGGGCCCGCGTCCGCGGGGCCTCCCGCGTCCTCACCGGCCGCGCCGGCGCAGGAAGCCACGCAGTCCAGGCCCTGGATCTCGGTCGGCTCGGGGATGTCCCACGGCAACACCTCTACGTCTCGCGAGCCATCGCCGTGCGCGTCGGGCGGGTCGGTGCTGGTGGGACCTTCGAAGTCGGCCGCCACCGTCACGCTGGCGGTGAGCTCGTAGTCGCTCGGAGGAGGCTTGACCGAGTAGGTGTGCTCGCCCTCGGACACCGAGCAGTCGCAGAACTGTACGGCCGAGACATCGGTGAGACCGCTCCCGGTGTTGGCCGTGTACCCGCCCGTGAGGCCTACCCAGTGAGGCTCGATGGCCTGGCCGTCCCGTGTCGTCTCGGCCGGGGCCTTGAAGCTGTCGCCCCCGAAGACCATGTCCGCGCCGAAGGTCACCTGGACGTGTAGCGTGGACGGCACCTGACGCACCCGGAGCACGTGGGTCGCGATTGGGTTCGCGAACGCCGGCAAGGGCAACAGCAAGGCAACGAACAAACACCCCAAGAGGGTACGTGCAGAGGTCATGGCGCAGCTCCCGGGCCGATTCGTCGAGACCGGGAGAGGCTATCTACCGGAGCCTCGTCTTTCCAGTCTGGCGCCGGTTACCTGGCGCGCACCAACGAGCAGGCCCCGGGGTCGCCCGCCTCACAGGCCCGCCTGTAGAAACGAAGCGCAACCGTCGAGTCCTTCGGGCCGCCTTCGCCGTCGAGCCACATCTCGGCCAGCTGCCGGCACGCGGTGGCGTCGTTCGCCTTGCAGGCCGTGCCCAGGAGTGCCCTTGTCTTCGCGGCATCTCTCGGGCCGCCTATGCCCATGGACCACAGCCCCGCCAGATCACAGCAGGCTTGCGTGTCACCCGCGTCGCAGGCCTGGGTGAGGTAACCTCGGGACTCCTGGCCGCTTCGCCGGCCGTCCGCCCCTCTGAACCACATTGTACCTGCTCCCCTGCAGGCGGTGGCGTCACCGGCCTTGCAGGCTTTCTCGTAGAGCGCTAGCGCGCGGGCCTGATCACGCTCTCCGCCGGTGCCGCGGGAGGTCATCGTGGCGAGGCCCCTGCAGCCCACGGGATCATTGAAGCTGCAAGCCTTGTCGTAGAGGTTGCGTGCCATCTTGGCTGACACGCGACCACCTTCCCCGCGGTTCCACATCACGGCCGCAGCGCGACAGGAGGTGCTGTCGCCTGCCTGGCAACCCCTCATGTACAGCTTGCGAGCGACGGCGAGGTCGGGAGAGCTGGCTTCGGTACCCTCGTAGGCGATCCTGCCTCCGCGCCTGCAGGCCTCAGACATGCCGCGCTGGCAGGACATGACGAACATGCCCTGGGCTCGCTTGAGGGTGTTCTCGTCGGGCTGCCCCGCTGCGAGGAGCACTGCGAGCCGGAGACAACCCTCCGCGTCGTTCATGGTGCACGCCCGGTCGTACATGGCCTTGGCGTTGAGCACGCTGGTGGGGCCGCCCGTGCCGGTAGCCCACATCTCACCGAGGCGCACGCAAGCCGCTCCGTGCCCCAGGTCGCAGGCCTTGTTGTAGTGCGCCCGCACCTGGCCCCACGGCGCCTTCTGGCCGTGCTCCTCTTCCATGCGCTGACCGAGCCTGAAGCAGGCCGAGCCGTGCCCTCGCTCACAGGCCCGCACCGATGCATCGGTCGTCTGTGCAGGGGCACAGCCGGCGAACGGCCACACAACGCCACCGAGACAAACGATCACCCAGCCCACTCGTCTCGACAGGCTACAGGTCTTCGACTTTCTCCACATGGCATACGCCCCTACCCTGGGAACGCCAGGATCCTCACAGAATTGCCTCAAAAACTCAAGGGAAGAGGGGTTGAGCCTTTGCTGTAGGCGCTTGTTGCGCGCGCGAAAGATCCGCGCCGAGGTGCCTCTCGACGGGATCCTAGAGGGAGAATGCCGCCACGATCATGACGTTGAGTTTGCTCACCTCGCCTATGTCGGCCCCCTCCATGCCGGCAGCGGCCGCACCGTCCGCCGCGCCCAGCGGCATCTGGAGCTGGGCTCCGAGCTGGAGCACCGAGAGGTCCAGGTAGGCGCCCGCGCCCACGTAGACCGTGTCCAGGGCCTCGGCGTTCTCGAAGCTGAGGGTCTTGGCGATCTCCGCGTTCACCCTGAGCAGCGCCAGCAGGAGCTGGGCGCCCACGCCGAAGCGCCCGTAGATCACCCGGCTGCGACGTGCGTCGCCCTTCACCGCGAACATCGGGACCAGCTCGGCCTGGGCCACCAGGCGCAGGATCACGGCCTCCAGACCGGCCTGCACGTAGGCCGCCGGGGTGAAGTACTCGCGCAGGTATCGAGGTGCGTTCAGCACGTTGGAGTAGGTCAGCACGTTGGCGCGCTCGCTCGCCGTGGGCACGAACAGGTGCACGCCGCAGCCCAGCCCCAGGCCGACGACGCCGGACTCTTTGCGCCAGCCGAGGCGGCTGTCGAGGTTCAGGTTGCCGAGCACGAAGTTCGTCTCGTCCTCTAGCCGGAAGCCGGCGAGCGGCACCTCGGCGGTGAGCATGAGGGCGTCGAGGTTGACTCGAAGTCGCGGCCGCACCGCGAAGGCTATCGACTCCTCCCGATCGCCCAACAGCTCGGCGACCGCCACGAGCTGCTTCTGGGTCTTCTCGTCCTCGGGGATGTCCTCGACGGCCTCGCTGAGCTTAGGGTCGTCCTTCACCCCGGGCAGGTCCAACAATTGCTTCTTGATCTCTGCAATGTCAAGGTCTTGCATGGTCTCCGGCGGGATCTCTCGCACGACCTCCATGACCTCTTTGAACTGGGGGTTCTCCTCCTCGATCTGGCGCATGCGCTCCTTCGCGAGGGCCTTGATCGGGGCGATCTCGAGCAGGAGACCGAGCTCGAAGCGCTGGTCCGAGGGCGCCGGTCTTATGGGTCTGATCAGGAGCGTGCCGGGGAGGTCGAAGGGCTCCGCCGCGACCGGGGACGAAGAGGCGACGAGGAGGCCTGCTGCTAGGAGAGCAAGGTAGCTTGGCTTCACTGGCGGATCTCCTCTGCTTCTCGGGTCCGGTAGCTGCGGTCGACGTGGGCGATCAGGTCGAGGACGCTCTGCTCGTAGCGCATGTCCGCCCTGCGCTCGCCCCAACGGTTCGTCAACAGGTTGTAGTAGAGGCTCCCCTTCGCGCACTCCCTGACGAGCTCGCCGTTCGGAATGTCACGCAGCTCGCATGCCTCCTCGTCGTCCCCGGTGCAGGTCGGGTCGACACAGCTCTTCACGCCGTCCCCGCCGTCCTGGCAAGCACACTCGCGCCTCCCGGTCGGGACGTGCACGTAGCAGCAGGCCCCGTCAGGGAAGGCTATGATCGCCTTGGGCACGGTGCCGCGCGCCATCATGGGGGCGAAGAGGATGCCCGCCGGTGCCAGGTCCTGGGCTGTCTGTCCGAGGCCGTGCATGAAGTAGAGGACGGGGTAGCGCTTCTCAGCCTGCTCAGGATCGGAGTAGCCGGGGGGCAGGATCATGGTGTAGCCGCGGCGGGCCTTCAGACCCTCGCTGTAATAGTGGTGCCACGTCGCGGTGGGGACCTTGAAGCTCTCGATGGGATCGAGGTCGGGCTTGGGCATCCTCTGCAGGGCAAGGACCGAGTAGGCAGCCAGGCGGTTGAGGGCGTCGGTGATGGTCCCGACGTGCTTGCCGTCGCCCTCGTCGATCTCCTCCGGGCTGGCGTCCGGCTTCCCGTACTCGACGTAGACGTGCCTTCCTATCGCCGCCGCCGAGAGATCGGAGCCGAGGAGAGTCGTCGCCGCGTTGTCGTCGGTAGCGTCCGGGAGCAGAGACTCGGGTGCGCCGGCGAAGCCTCCGTAGACGCGCACCTCGGCGCCGAGGGATCTCAAGGCTCCCACGACTCGTCGCGTGGACACCGCGGCGTGCAGGGCGTCGCGGATCCCCGCGTCGAAGTAGAGGTCGAGGCGATCGAGGGCCCCGTCGGGCAGCTGGCGCAGCAGCCGCGAGGCGGTCAGATCGGCTGCCCGGTCAAGCGCACCAACCTGGTCGAAACGCCCGTTGCCTTCGGCAGGGTCGGGTGAGCCGGTTCGCTCTGCGGGCACCCCGTCGAGGCCCAGATCCTCGAAGGCTTCCCCCTCGTCGTAGACCCGGTTCGCCTCCGTGCCGGTAGGGTTGTCCCACCAGTGGTAGTCGTCACCGTTCGGGTCCTGCTCGGAGGAGTCGGCCTCACCCTCGTCGAGGCAGCCCCCGGCGCCGTCCTCACGGGGGTTGGGGCATCCGTCTTCGCCGTGGTCGGTGAAGCGCTCCTGCGCGTTGAGCATGATCGGCTCGCCGTAGTCCCGCTTGCCGTTGCCGTTGAGGTCGACCGACAGCAGGATGTCCACGGGGAACTCGTGCTCGACCGCCGGGTCGAAGTCGCCCGGGGCGAGGCCCGGCGTCACCTGCTTCGATGAGTCGCAAAATGGGATCACCTGGTGCACGCCGTCGGGGTTGTGCTCGGCGTTGAAGGCGAAGGCCCCGGTCACGGGCTTCGGGTCCGCGCAGCGCTCCTTCGGTGGCGTGCTGAGGTGCCACTCGAGGTCGACGCCGGCCGGCAGGTAGGAGTCCGGATCACCGGGGTCGGCCGAGAGGTTGCCGAGGACGTTGATGAAGTTCTGGTAGACCTCGAGGTAGAACTCGCGGTGCATGTCCGCGCCGTTGTCGTCGTAGTGCAGGTGGTTGTAGTCCTGCAGAAACTCGTGCTCGTAGAGGTCGACGTCGGGAGCGCAGGTGACTGGTGGGTCCGCGTTGTTGTCGTTGATCTCCGCGAGGCGGCCGCTGAGCTTCTCGGGGGGACAGAAGCCGCCAAGCTGCAGCAGGAAGGCGGTCTGGGCGAAGTACTGGAGGTCGATGTAGCCTCCGAGGGCGCCCACGATGTCGAAGAGATCGGGGTGGTGAAGCGCCATGTTGCCGGAGGCGGCACCCATCGACATGCCGCCGAGGGCACGGTAGGTCCAGCGCCGCGGTGTCGTGGGCGCCGGCGGCGCTCCCTCGTCGCCAATGGGAGAGGCGCCCTCGTCGACGGCGCCGGGCGCGTCAGCCAGATCGGCACCGGCGTCCACGTCCGCCGGCGCGACATCTGAAGGCGGCTCGCTCGCCGCGTCTTCGTCCGAGCAGGCGACGAGCAGCGCAGCGCAGAGCAATACCGCCCTCGTGAGGGCACGTGCCGGCGCGCGAAGGGTTCTGATCCGCCGGTTGTCTGCGTTCCTCTGGGCGCCGTGATCGCGGGCTCCGCTACGCGCTGGATCTGTCACGATTGCTCCACCTTTTCCGCCAGCGCTTTGCGCGCATCGAGGCCGGAGCCTAGCACACCGCGTCTGGCCGCGCGGGCCATTGCCGGTCCGCTCGGCACTGTGCTATGCCCAAAAAAGCTGGCCCGAGGAGGGTCGAGGCCGCACAGCTGCGGGTTTTTATTCGTGACAACCAGCGCTAAGAAGAAGGTGCTCGAGTTGCCGGTGTCATTGGACTCCGGCGACGCCGTGGCACAGGGTGAGACCTGGCTCCGGGATGGAGCTGCCCTGATCGATTCCCGGGGCGTCGAGGTGAAGCGCCTCGAGGACGTCGTCGTCGTGGTCAGGGCGCCTGCGTTGGAGGTCCCGGCGCGAGTGCGCGCTCGCGTAGTCCAGTCGCTGCCCACCGGCGTAGCCGTCGAGTTCCCACGAAAGGAGGAGCTCAAGACCCTTGTCGCCCTGCTGAAGGGTGAGAAGCCGGAGCCCGAAGAGAAGCCCAAGGCGAAGCCGGAACCCAGACGGGCGACGAGAGGAAGAGCGAAACCGGAGGCGAAGCCCAAGGCGCCCCCTCCCGGAGCGATGTTCGCGGGGAGGACCGCCCGCGGCGCCAAGCAGGAGGCGGACAAGAAAGAGGAGCCGCCGGCACGGGCGGCGATGTTTGCAGGGCGCGCTGGGGCGGCCGCTGCCAAGCCCGGCAGCACGCCGGGTGGTAGACCGCTCGGACCAACCCGCAAGAAGGCCAGGGGCAAGGCGCACGACGACGCTCACAGCCCCCGCGCAGCGGACAAGGGGCGCCTCCGCATGTCAGAGGAGCTCGCGCGCGCCATGAACGAGGCGGCCACCGCGGTGGGCAAGAAGCGCCAAGCTGCCCCCACGCCCGAGGCGGAGGCCGCGCCGCCGGAGCCCGAGGCGGCCGCACCGCCGGCGGCACCGGAGCAGCCCGCCGCAGCGGCTGCGCCTGCTGCGCCTGCTCAGCCCGCCGCGCAACCCAGGCCCGCTGCACCCGCTCCACCCGCCGCACAGCCCAGGCCCGCTGCGCCTGCTCCACCCGCCGCCGCACAGCCCAGGCCCGCCGCGCCTGCTCAAGGGGCCGCCCCGCCTCCCGGACGCGAGGGCATCGATCCCACCATGCCCATGCCGGTGCTGTCCCACCCGGCTCCCGCACAGGCCGCGGTGCCGCCACACGGTGGGCCCCTCCCCGACGAGGAGGATCTCGACGCGGCGCTGGCCCAAGCCATGCAGACGGCGATGAGCTCGAGCGGCCTGGCGGCGACGGCGGCCGTCGTGTCGAAGAAGCAGGCACCGGCCAAGAAGCAGCCCGAGCGCACCACGCGTGACACGGGAGAGGTGGCCTTCCAGGCCACGATCCAGTTCAACAAGGACCAGATTCAGGGAGCACCGCACGCGCCGCCGGGAGCTGCCCCACAGGCTCCCCCACAGGCTCCCCCCCAGGCGGCACAGCAACCGCCGCCCGGCCCTGCCCCCGCCGCGGGCCAGGCCGCGCCGCCCAAGAGCGCTCCGCCCCAAGCCGCCCCCGGGCCGCAGCCACCCGACCAGAGGTCACAGGACGGCGACTTCGTAAGCTCGCTGTTGGACGAGATCGACTGGGACGAGCTCTCTCTCTCTGAGGAATGGGGAGACGGGACCAACGAGGGGTAGACCTGCTCCCAGAGCGGGCAGCCCTACTCCGATAGGCAGCCACCAGCCTCAAGGCCCGAGGCAGGTGCGCGCGCAACTACCTGCAAATACAAGACGACAGGCCGTGGCACGGGCGTTGCTTTCCCAGGCCGGACACCAGACACAGGGAGTCTCGCCATGAACCGTCAGAGCTTTCCACGATTGCCCTTGTTCCTCTTCGTGTCGCTTGTGGGCGTCGCTCTCCTTGGCCCCACGATGTTGGGGTGCGGCGCCTCTTTCGCCCCGCCGGCTCGAGCGGACATGTCCTTCGCCGCGGTCCGCACCGACCGGAGCCGCGCCGAGATCGGCGGCTACGCCGTCGTCGCAGACGGCACCTTCGGCGCCGACGGCCGCTACCACATCACCGACCGGGACACCGTGGAGGCCTTCGGGCTCCTCCACGACGAGCCCGACGACCCCAACTTCTTCGCCATGGGCGGGCTCGGCTACCGGCGCCAGCTCGCTGAGCCGGGGAAGCCCGTGCAGATCGGGGTCGGCATGGGCATCGCTGCTGGCGCGGGCGGCCGCAACGACGACTGGACCGAAGAAGAGGAGCGCACGCCCTTCGTCCAGGCCCTGTACGCGGACCTCGGCGTCAACTGGCGCGTGACCTCCTGGTACACGCTCTATGCCGGCGGACGCATCCAGCGGGGCTTCGAGCTCGGGGACCGTCAAGACGGCGACGCTGGTGAAGGCAACACCATCCCCACTACCGACTGGAGCCAGGGTGGGGCCGGCATGCGCTTCGATTTCGGTCCGGTCTACGCCCACCTCGACGCCCAGCTGGCGAGCTACGACAACCACCTCGACCACGACGCCGCCTGGCTCTTTGGAGGCGGCCTCGGGTACAAGCTGGGTGCACCTCCCGCGAGCGACTGACGCTCCCGACGAGCTCCCAGGTGCCTCGTGTCCGAAGACCTGACCATAGAGCCGGGGCTGGTCATCCCCGGCTCCGATCTCAGCTGGACGGCCGCCCGCTCCTCGGGGCCGGGCGGCCAGAACGTGAACAAGACCTCCACCAAGGTCGATCTTCGCTTCGACCTCGAAGAGACGACCGCCCTGAGCGACGAGGTCAAAGACCGCATCCGCGCCCGCCCCGAGATCCAGCTGGACGCTGACGGCCGGCTGGTAGTGGTCAGCCAGGCGACCCGCAGCCAGCTCTTGAACGTCGACGACGCCCGCCGAAAGCTCGCCGAGATCGTGCGGGCCGCGTTGCGTCCCCCACGCCCCCGAAGGCCCACCCGCCCGTCCCGAGCAGCCCGCCAGCGGAGGCTGAAGGAGAAGCGAGCCCAGGCGGAGAAGAAGGCCTCGCGCAGGTGGAGACCGGGAGGCCGGGGGACCGAGTAGCGCGTGGGGGTGCCGCGAGCGTCCCGCCGGGCCGCGCCCTGCGGCAGGCGGCCATCGCCCCCGCGCCCGCCGCGCACACGCCGAGGACACCGGTGAGCATGTGCGGAGGCAGCGGGCGCGGGGACATGCTGTGATCTCGAGGTCGGCGATCGCGTCGACGGAGACCGGCTAAGCTCGAGAGCGCTCAGGGTGCGCGCCGCGGGCGGCTCGGGGAGGGCCCAGGCCCTCGACGACTCCGAGGACGACGAGCCTGGACTCGATAGCGCCGCGGGTGCGCTGGAAGTGGGTGGCCAGAGCCTCGACGCTCTCGCCCTCGAGGAAGCGGCGCTTCAGCTCCTCTCCCTCTGCTTCGCTCCAGGGCTGGCCGGCCTTCTTGGGGAGATGGCCGGGGCGGAAGAGGCCGATGCGTCTCTCGGCGGGGTTGGTGACGCTCTGCAGCCCCTGGAGCAGGGCGCCTGAGAGGGAGACGGGGATGTCGACGACGCTGCCGTCGGGCACGCTGAGTCGGACAAGATCCTCGGCGAGGGGTTGGCCGTCCTCGGCGGACTCGACGCGGCAGACACCGAGGGCGCGGCCATCCAGCTCGATGCGGAAGGTGCGCGGAGTGGGATCCGGCATGCGTTGCTCCTTTGCTGGTGATCGGTGGGTGCATCCGGTGCCCCGTGCGGAGTCGGGAGGCGTCCCGGCCGGCGAGGGGACACTGGTGCCGGCGCTCAAGCCGCCTGCGCGACTGGGGCCGCATCCGGGCTTGGTGCGCGCGGAGCGAGGTCG
>CAZQPP010000005.1:30337-43764 GCA_964594295.1 uncultured Myxococcales bacterium
AGCCCGCGGGAGGCGGGATCCTCGCCATCACGCTCTCCGCCAGCTCGGGCTGCTCGCGGAGGAGCTCGGCGGCGCGCTCCCGCCCCTGGCCGAGACGCTCCCCGTCGATGGAGACCCAGCTGCCGGAGAGCTTGAGCACGTCATGCTCGATACCGAGGCTCACGATCTCCAGCTCCCGATGAATGCCGCGGTCATAGCGGAGCTCGAAGCGGGCCTCGCGGAAAGGTGGCGCGACCTTGTTCTTGACTACGCGCGCCCCGATCTCGATCCCGATGGGCGCGCCCTCCTTGTTCTTGACCGTGCTGACGCGACGGCTCTGGAGGCGCACGCTGCTGAAGAACTTGAGGGCGTTGCCGCCCGGGGTCGTCTCGGAGCTGCCGAAGGTCACGCCGATCTTGTGGCGGATCTGGTTGACGAAGAGGATGGTGGCGCTGTGGCGGTGGCAGTGCGCGGTGAGCTTCCGCATGGCCTGAGCCATGAGCCGCGCCTGGAGGCCGACGTGTTGGTCGCCGATCTCGCCGTTGATCTCGGCGAGGGGGGTCAGCGCTGCCACCGAGTCGACCACCACCAGGGAGACCTCGCCGCTCCCGATGAGGGCCTCGGTGAGCGCCAGCGCCTGCTCCCCTGAGTCCGGCTGGGAGACGAGCAGCCGCTCGACGTCCACGCCGAGGCGGTGGGCGTAGGCGACATCGAGCGCGTGCTCGGCGTCGACGAAGGCGGTGAGCCCCAGGGACTTCTGTGCTTCGGCGATAGCGTGCAGGCAGATGCTGGTCTTGCCGCTCGACTCACGGCCGAAGACCTCTACGATCCGTCCCCTCGGGAAGCCGCCGCCCAGCGCCCGGTCGAGGGCGACGCTACCGGATGAGAAGGTGGGGACGCGGGACTGGGCGGCGTCGGAGAAGCACTGCAGCGCCTCGGCGCCGAATTGGCGCTGCAGGTTCTTGAGGAGGCGCTGCAGGTTCTTGTCCGGGGAGCTCTTCATGGTTGGTCCTGACATGGGTTTGGTTGTTGAGCGCGGGAGCCGCCGGAGCGACGCTTCGAGGGGCGCGGCTGCGCAGCGGCGTCCTGCTCTTCTTTGCCTATCCGCCGGTACTGGAGGGCCTCCGCCACGTGCTCCGCTTCGATACGGCGCTGCCCCACGAGGTCGGCGATTGTCCTCGCGACCCGCCTGACGCTGGCTATGGACCGAGCCGACAAGCTGAGCCTGGTGGCGGCGAGCTCGAGCAGGGCGTGGCCGGCCTCGTCGAGGCGCGCGTGGTCGCGCAGCCCCGCGCAGCCGAGATCGGAGTTCCAGACCGGCCCCGCGGAGCTGCTCTGTCTCTCGAGCTGCTTCGCGCGAGCGCGCTCGACCCGGAGGCGAATCGCGGCCGAGCTGTCCCCGGAGCCGTTGCCCCGGAGGTCCCGGTACTCAACCGGGTTCAGCTCGACGTGCAGGTCGATGCGGTCCAGCAGGGGACCCGACACCCGGCTGCGGTAGCTCAACACCTGGAACGAGGTGCAGCGGCACGAGCGAAGGGGCGACCCCAACCACCCACAAGGGCAGGGGTTCATGGCCGCCACCAACATCAGGCGGCTCGGGAAGTCGGCCCGGCGCATGGCGCGCACGATGCTCACCTCGCCGTCCTCGAGGGGCTGCCGCAGAGACTCCAAGACTCCGCGCCTGAACTCCGGCAGCTCGTCCAGGAAGAGCACCCCGTTGTGCGCCAGGCTGACCTCTCCCGGCACCGGGATCGCGCCGCCACCAACCATGGCCGCCACGCTCAAGGTGTGGTGCGGCGCGCGAAAGGGCCGGCGCTCCATGAGGGGGTCTCCGGCGCGGAGGAGGCCGGCGACCGACCAGATCCGTGTGATGTCGAGCTGCTCCGGCTGAGTAGGGGCAGGGAGGATTCCCGGAATTCGCCGGCTGATGAGGGACTTGCCGCAGCCGGGCGGGCCGACCATCAGGAGGTTGTGCGAGCCTGCGGCGGCGATCTCGGCCGCTCGCCTGGCCTGCTGCTGGCCGCGGACCTCGTTGAAGTCGGGGCAGGGGATCGCCGGCGCAGGCCGAGCGGGCGGCACGGGGTCGAGCTTCTCGCCGTGGAGCCAGGCGATGGCCTCCTCGAGGCTGCGGGGAGCGGCCACCACCAGGTCGCTCACCGCGAGCGCCTCTGGGGCGTTGTCGCGAGGCACCATGACGGCCGCCGCCCCAGCGCGCCGGGCCTGGAGAGCCAGGGGCAACACCCCGGGGACGCCCCGTAGGCGACCGTCGAGGGCCAGCTCCCCTACCACCACGACCCTGGCCAGGGCCTCCGCCGGGACCTTGCCGAGGGTCGCCGCGAGGCCGAGGGCCATTGGGAGGTCGAAGAGGGTGCCCCGCTTGGGGCGGTCGGCGGGAGCGAGGTTCAGCGCGATGACCGCCGGAGGGAGCTCTATCCCGCTGTTGCGCAGCGCAGCACGGACGCGCACCTGGCTCTCCCGGACGCTGGCCTCGGGCAGCCCGACCATCTGGAAACGGGGCTCTACTGTCTTGCGCAGGTCCACCTCGACGTTGACTGTGTAGCCCTCGACTCCGAAAACGGCTCCCGAGCGCACGGTGGCGAGCATAGCGACCTCCGGGTTGGCGGAGGCCTGTAGCGAGGAGCGTGCCAGGGGCGAGAGCCGCCTGATTGCAGGGTGTTACGCGGCGCGCACCGCCGGCCTCGAGTGCCACTGGCACTGAAGGTGGCACCGGTGGCACCGATGGCACTGCCGCCACCGAGGGCCCTTGCCGGTGCACGTGGGGCCGCGTCAGGCTATCGGGCGCGACTCCGGCTGCCCTGCCTTCCGGGGCTCAGCTCGCGTCGTCCGGCCAGACGAAGACCTCGTCCCCGGCCTTGAAGGCAAGGCGCGCGCGACCGGTCGAGTCCTGGAAGGACGCTCGGACCAGGTCTCCGCGAGAGAGGAAGCCGGCGGTGGCCGGATCGCCTTCGGCCTTGCGCGCAGCATCCTCGAGGCCGCTCGTGAAGCCGCGGAGAGCGGCGGCGGCGGCGGAAGGGTCTGCCAGCGCGCCTGTACGCGCGTCGAGCTCGAGGCGCACACTCCCCACGTAGGAGACCTCGTGGCTGGAGGTGCTCTCCGGGGCGGTGAGCTCCAGCTCGATCCAGGCGACCGGCGGGTCTCCGTGCCCCTCTATCTCCGCGGTGCGAAAACCCCAGCCTTCGAGCTCGGGCCAGCAGGGCAGGCGGCGCAGGTGGGCCATGACGGCCCCGGCCCCGAAGGGCAGGTCGACGGGTTCGGGGGGGCGGGCCATCTACTCCTCGTAGGAGATGTTGAAGAAGATCTCGTCGAACTTCTCCACGGTGAGCTTGAACACACCCGTGGCCGATCCGGGAGCCCCGGAAGGGTTGCTCCCCCAGGGGTTGCGGATGGTGACGTCGGTGCCGTCCCAGGCGATGACGCTGTAGGCATGCATCGTCGGTAGGTTCAGCTCGTTCTCGAAGCCCACGGCGGCGGTGACGATCTTGCCCTCGCGGAAGGCGGCGTCGAGGCGGGCGCGGGTCGTCTTGTGGCGCGTGAACCAGTTGAGATCGGTGTTGACCGAGGTGCCCGTGAGGGCCTTGATCCCGGTGGAGGTCATGCCGCCCTCGCCGATCTCCTCCTGGACGTTCGGGTTCTCCTCGTCCTTGCCGGCGCGCGCCTGTGCGTAGGCCAGCTCCATCACGGTCAGCCAGAGGCCGTCGGCGCCCGCCGACGAGTAACGCGCGACCTGCGCGTCGGTGGGCCTGGGGACCGTGACGGCGCCCAGCTTGCCGGGGAAGGTCACGGTGTAGGAGACCACGTCCTTGTCCTGCTTGTTCTCCTCGATCATGCGCACGAGGGACCGTGGGTCGCGCGCGATGAAGGAGCCCAGGGCGGCCAGGAAGTAGCAGTCGCCCAGGGATCCCTGGCGCATGGCGTCGAGGCTTGGCACGCCGTTGGGGAAGAGCTCGTCCGACTTGCGCCAGATCGCCCTCCGGCCTGACCTGTTGGTGCCCTCGACGTGGCGCAGATCGTCGTTGTCCTTGCGCCCGGTGTCGTCGTTGCGCTCGTAGGCCCTCAGGTCCGCCAGGGTGAGCCCGTCGTTCTCGTCGAACCACTCGTCGTTCGACTCCTCCTCGAGGTGCTCCAGGTAGCAGTGCAGGGCGGCCAGCGCGGCGGCGTCCTGGCCCTTGATGCTCTGGTCGCTGAGCAGCTCGTTCGCCTCCTTGTGGCCGATGAAGCCGTCGCCGTTCTTGTCCCACTTGGAGAAGTTGGAGCGCACGGTGCTCGACCAGGAGGTCGGGTAGACCTCTTCCCCCTTGTCCTTCTTGCCCCGCGCGACTTTGCCCGCGGTGGGAGAGAGCGCGCTCTGCTGGGCCTTGTAGCTCATGCCCGCGAGCTTGCCGCTGCGGCTCTTGCCCGAGCGCTTGCCGGGGCTCTTCACGGCCTCCATGGCGCGTGCCTTCTGGACCTGGCGACTGACGGTCATTGTCGGCTCCTTTGGCGGCGACGGGCCGGGTGAGCGGCGGGGCCCCCGAGGCCCCGGGGCGGGGAGTGGTCGCAAGAAACATGCCTAAAAACCGGTTGCCGCGCCATCCTCCGCGCTGGCAAGATCGGGCACATGTCGTTTGCGAGGTCCTTGCTGCTGCCGGCGGTGATCGTGCTGCCTCTTGCCTGCCGCGGCAACACGCGTCCGCCGCCCCCTTGCGTGCCGTCCTCCCTGACCGAGGAGCGCGCCGTCTCGACGTTGAAGGCCTGGGACGGCTGGAAGCCGCTGCTCGGCTGGAAGACGCGCTCCGCGCGGCTCGACGGCTGCCTCGACGAGGCCGGAAAGGACACCCTCGACGTGTCTCTCTCGGCCCCTCCCTGCGGGCCGAAGCCTCAGCTGGAGTACCGCGCGAGCATGCGCTTCAAGGTGAACGCCACGGAGGGGTCACCTGCCAGACCGGCCGCCCTCGCCGCCGAGGTGCAGCGGCTGGCGGCGGCGCTCCCTGCGGCCGCGAAGGCGGCGTCGCCGGACCCGGTCGTGGCGGCCTGGTGTGCGGCGCATCGTCCGAAGTCAGCGACCTACCAGGCGGATGCCAAGCCCCCGGGACACTGTCTGACCTACAGCGCCGCCTCCGGAGCCCCGCCGCCCCAGCTCACCTGGTGCGAGCCCGGCGGCGTCACCAAGGTCACCCTGAGCGGCGCGACCGAGCTCCCCTTCGAGCCGGCGCGGGCCCTGCGCGCCGCCCTGCGCGCCGCGCTCCCGAGCGCAGAGATCGTCGAGGCGGAGCTGCAGCGCTGGCGCCACGCCAAGACCATGGCGTGGCGTGCCTCGGGCACCCTTGGGCCGCCCGCCGCCCCCCGCACCTTCGAAGCGAAGCAGGCGCCCGACGCGTCCTGGAAGCTAACGCTGGGCCCAGCGCGATAGGCACAAGCCGCCCGCTCAGCGCGAGCACGCTATCCAGCCGTCGAGATCCTCGGCCGCGAGGAGGCACTCGATGTGCTCCGCCGTCGCCTCCCGAGCGCACTCCTCGCTGCAGCTCTGCACGTTCGTGCGCCCACGCGCCGCACGCGCGTCCAGCCCCGGGGTCGGGCCGAGCCCGCGAGCCTCACGCTCTTTGGCGAGCAGCTCGGCCAGGCGCGCGCAGGCCCGATCGCAGTCGCCCTGCTCGGCGCGCTTCGGGCAGGAGGCACCGGCCAGCAAGACCACCGCGCCGAGAGTACAAGCGCCTCTCAAGAGCACGCGTCTGAGCCAGCTGCGCTCCGCATCCATCGCCCAAAGATGCCACGGGCCGGGACGGCCTCGCAACGGTCAGTCCCCCACATTGAGCAGGGTAGGGCCCGGTGCTATAAACCTTGGCTCCATC
This sequence comes from uncultured Myxococcales bacterium, assembly GCA_964594295.1. GTDB lineage: Bacteria > Myxococcota_A > UBA9042 > UBA3505 > UBA3505 > CAZQPP01. Next base: position 36,166 of record CAZQPP010000005.1, read on the forward strand.
AGAGGAGGCTCGGGCCCATGGATGTCGAGGTTCTGCGTTCGTCGCTTGAGGAGAATCCGAACGACCTTCGCCCACTGAACCAGGCTCTCAAGGAAATCCTCGCCGATCCCTCCTCGGAGGAGTCCCAGGCCGCCTTCGACGAGCTCCTGGACATCCTCTTCGACGAAGGGGCCGAGCGCGAGACCCTACGGCGCACCCTGGACGCCCGCCTGCGCACCCTCAAGGGCGAGAACGAAGACGAGTGCGTCCTGCTCGCCGACGTCGCCACGCGTTACTGGCAGGGCATCGGTGCGGCCGACCGCGCGGAGCCTTTCTTCCGCAAGCTCCAGGGCAAGGCCGGCTACGAGGAGGTGGTCCGGGAGTTCTACACGGGCTTCTACCTCGGCCGCGGAAACTGGCGGCGCATCGAGGAGCTCCTCTTCGAGTCGGCCGGCACCAAGCCCGGTGAGCCGGAGGCGGCCGCCGTCTACAAGACCCTCGCCGGGCACGCCCGAGACAAAGGCGACGGCCCCCGTGAGGCTCAGTACCTCGACAAGCTGCACAAGGCGGACCCGAGCGACGACGAGGTCGTCGAGCGCCTGATACACCTCAACAAGAGCACCGACCGCTGGCACGTGGTGGCCCAGCTCCTCTCCGCGCGCGCCGAGGCGGCGGGGGACGATCTCGAGCGACTCCGCGAGACCTACGCCGAGCTCGTCAAGGTCTACACCGACCAGATGGGCGTGGAGGCCAAGGCCCTCGGCGTCTACCAGGAGTGGCGCAAACGTGATCCAGGCAACGAGGAGGTCGCCGCCGAGCTCCTCGAGCTCTTCGGGCGCCTCGGCCGCTGGCCCAATCACGTCAAGCTCCTGGCCGAGATCGCCGAGGCCGAGGAGGACCCCGACAAGAAGAAGAAGGGGCTCGTCCGCCTCGCCGACGCCTACGAGCAGCGCCTGCGCAACATCCCCGAGGCCATCCACGCCCTAGAGGCCGCGCGCGAGATCGACGCCGAAGACACCGCCCTGAGCTCCCGCCTCAAGGAGCTCTACAAGGAACGCCGAGACTTCGAGAAGTACCTGGCCCTGTCCAGGGAAGAGCTCGCCGCCATCGAGGACGACGAGGAGCGCTTGCGCGGCATGGTGGACCTGGCTCGCATGGGCCAGACCGAATTGCGCCGGCCGGACGCAGTCATCCCGCTCTGGGAGGCGATCCTGGCCGAGGACGCCGAGCACAAAGAGGCCAGGGACGCGCTCGCCGACCTCTACGAGCGCACCCAGGCCTTCGAGCAGCTCATCGCCCTGCTCGACCAGTCGGCGGACCTCGAGCAGGACCAGGCAGAGAAGGCCGCCACCCTCGAGCGCATCGCCGTCACCGCCCACGGGCGCCTGAAGGACCCGGCACGCGCCGCCGCCGCATGGGAGAGGCTGCTCTCGGTCGATCCCGACCACGGCCGCGCCTTCGCCGAGGTCCGCAAGTACGACATCGACCACCGCCGCTGGGAGCACCTCGAGGAGCTCCTGCGCGCCCGCTCCTCCCTCGACGAGCTCGCGCGCGTGCTCGAGGGGCGCCTGCGCAAGTGCGACGGCCCCTCGGAGAAGGTCGAGCTCCTCGAGTACCTCGTCCGCCTCTACGACGAGGACCTCGACGACCTGCCGCGCGCCCTGCGGGCCCTCGAGCAGCTCCACGAGCTCAAGCCGGACGATCACGGCGTGCTCGGGCGCATCGCCGACCTCGCGCGCCGGGCCGACGACCCTCGCCGCCTCGAGTCGGCCCTCTCCGCGTTGGCCCCCCTGGCCCCGGCCGGAGCCGAGCGCAAGGCCACCTACCTCGAGCTCTGCACCCTCGCCGACGAGCGCCTGCGCAAGCCCGCCGAGGCCTTCTTCCACGCCGTGGCGGCCTACAAGGAGGACCCGGGCGACCTCGAGCTCGTGCAGCGCCTGGCCGGCCTCGCCGAGCGAGCGGGCTCCGAGGACATCCTCCTCGACGTCCTCGAGGAGTGCTTCTCGACCATCGCTCCGCACGCCGACAAGGCACGCCCGATAGCTCTGGAGATCGCCCGCAGGGCAAAGACCGACGACCGCGACCTCGAGCGCTCCGTGCGCTTCTACAAGGAGGTCCTCGGCCGCGACCCGAGGCACGAGGAGGCCCTCGAGGCTATCCTCACCGACGCGCGCGCCCGCGACGACGACGAGGACCGCGTGATCTACCTTCGCCGCCTCGCCGACGTGCGCGAGGGCTCGGCGCGCGCCGACCTCCTCGCCGAGGCCGGCACCCTCCTGCTCGCCGTCGAGAAGATCGACGAGGCCGAGGGCGCCCTCGGCGATGCCCTCGACGCGGCACCGCAGCGCCAGGACCTCTACTGGCAGATGGAGTCCCTCTACGCCGAGCACGGCCGCCACGAGGACGGGGCCCAGCTGCTCGAGCGCCTCTTCGACACCCTCGGACCGGAGCTGCCGCCGTCGGTGCGTGCTGCCGCCCGCGTGCGAAAGGGCCTCGCCGAGCTGCTCGCGGGAGGCGACGCCGAGGACGCCGCGAGGGAGGCCCTGCTCGCCCTCGCCGACAACCCGTCGCACGACGGCGCCGTCGAGCTCCTCTTGGACCACATCTCGAAGCTCGGCGATCGCGACGACGTGCTCTTCGCCCTCGAGCGGGCCCTCAGCGCTCAGCAGGACTACGAGACCCTCGCCGACATCCTGGAGATCCAGTCCCACCGCGCGTCGGCGGCCGAGCTCTCGAACCGCCTGAACGCCCTGCTCGCGCTCTACCGGGACATCCTCGCCGACGCCGAGCGCACCTTCCGCACCGTCGGCCGCCTCTACCGCCTCGAGCCTCAGAACGCCACGCTGCGCACCGAGCTCGAGGCGGCCGCCGAGTCCGCCGGCCTCTGGTTCCACGTGGTGGAGCTCTACGAGGCCCTGAGCGACCACGCGCCGCCTGACCTTCGCCGCACCCTCCTCATGCGGGTCGCCGAGATCCGCCACGCGCAGCTCGACGACACCGAGGGCGCCACCGAGGCCCTCGAGACCGTAGCCGAGGACCACCCCGACGACCGCGAGGTGCTCGAGCAGCTCGTGGCCATGTACCGCGTCGGCGAGCGCTACGAGGAGCTCGCCACCACGCTCCGCCGCCTGCTCGAGATGCTCGAGGGCGACGAGGCCCTGAACCTCCGCCTCGACCTCGCTGACATCCTGCAGGAGCACCTCGACCAGCAGCTCGAGGCCCTCGAGGTCTTGGAAGACACCCGCGCCGAGTGGCCGGACAGGATCGAGATCCTCTTCGCCCTGCGCGACCTGCTCGAGGCCCTCGACCGCCCCGAGCCCGAGGAAGAGGTCCTGCGCGACCTCGCGCGCCTGTCCGAGGGCACCGAGCGCCAGGACTTCCGGCTCGCGGCCGGCAAGCTCTCCCTCGAGCGCCTCGAGGACCCATCCGAGTGCCTCGCGCGCATCGGCGAGGTCTTCGAGGACGAGCCCACCTACGAGGCGGCCATCGATCTCTGCCAGGAGGTCTTCGACGACGCCCCCGACTTCGCGATCGAGGCCGCGGCGCTGCTCGCGCCGGCTCTGCGCGCTTCGGAGAGGGCGGAGCAGCTCGTGCCGGTCCTCGCGGCCCTCGAGGCGGCCTCCACCGAGCCCGCCGAGCGCGCCGCCCTGCGCGTCGAGCTGGCCGATCTGCACGAAGGCCCCCTCGGCGACCCCGACGGGGCCCGGGACCACCTGCGCGCCGCCCTCGGGCAGACCCCGGTCGACGTCGTGCTCACAGGGCGCTTGCGGGAGCTGGCCAGGGAGCGCGACGAGCTCACCGAGCACGTGGCCTTCCTCGAGACCCTGGCCGACGAGGCCGGCGAGGCGGCCGTGCAGGTCGCCCTGGTGCACGAGGCGGCCGACATCCTCGAGGAGGAGCTCGAAGACGTCGACGCCGCCCTCGAGCGCCACGCCCGGGTCGTCCAGGACTTGGACCCCGAGGACCGGCTCAGCACCGACGTGCTCATCGAACGCACCGAGCGCCTCGGCCGGCACGCAGACCTGCTCTCCTGGGTGGAGCACGCCCTCGAGGTGCGTCCGGACGCCGACGAGAGGCGCGATCTCTTCCGCCGCGCCATCGATGCCTGCCGCGCCCTCGAGGATCCGCCGCGCGCCCTCGGCATCATCGAGCGCGCCGAGGGCGAGTTCGCCGAGGACATCGAGCTCAGGCGCCAGCACCTCGACGTCGCGCGCAACACCGACGACGACGAGCAGGTGGCCGAGGCCCTCGCCGGCGTCGTGCTCGTCACCGAGGACCCCGACGAGAGGGCGGAGTCCCGCATAGAGCGCGCGAGGCTCCTCGCGGGCATCGAGGGCAGGGAGCACGAGGCCATCACCGACGCCCGCGCCTACCTCGAGGATCGCCCCGGGGATCGAGCCACCCTCGAGCTGCTCGCCGACCTCCACGCCCGCGTCGAGGCCCACGAGGACCTCGTCGACGTGCTCCAGCGCATCAGGGATCAGGTGCCGGAGGAGGAGAGCGCCGAGCGGGCCGAGCTCGCGCTGCGCATAGCCCGCGAGTACGCGGAGGCCCTGATGAAGGCCGAGGAGGCCATCGTCTGGTACTCGCAGGTCCTCGTCGCCGACGACACCAACGAGGACGCCTTCTCGGACCTCGAGGCCATGCTCGAGAGCGAAGGCCCCGCCGACGACGCCTACCAGCTGCTCGACAGGACCTACGACCGGGCCGAGAACACCGAGCGCCGGGTCCACATCCGAGAGGTCTACGCGCCACAGCACGCCTCCACGGCCTCCCGGGTAGAGATCCTGCGAGAGGCAGCCGAGATGTGCGAGGAGACCCTGGGCGATCTGCCGAGGGCCCTGAAGAACCTCGTCGAGGTCCTCGCCGCCGACCCCTCGCACCGCGGCGTCAGGAGCCGCTGCGCCGAGCTCGCCAAGGCGGCCGAGCAGCAGGAGGGCTTCGCCGAGCGCGTAGCCTCGGTCGCGGAGGGAATCGGCGACCCCATGCTCCGCGCCGAGGTGCTGCGCGAGCTCGCCAACTTCCACGTCGAGGCCATGGGCGACGGCGACGGCGCCATGAGCGTGCTCAAGGAGGCGCTCTCCACCTTCCCGATGGACTACGCCGCCCAGGAGCACCTCGACGACCTCTACCTCGAGCACGAGCGCTACGAGGATCTCGCAGAGCTGTTGGAGCTCAGGGCCCTCCACGCCAAGGCCGAGGACGAGCGCTCGGGCTTCCAGCTCCGCAGGGCCGACGTCCTGGCCGATCGCCTCGATCAGGCGCCAGAGGCCGTCATGGTCCTGCTCTCGCTGCTGCCACCGGGCGACGAGACGCCACCCGACGACGTGGTGGTGCGGCTGCGCGAGCTCTTCGAGAGGCAGATCTCGGGCGACGACATCTTCCCCGTCCTCGACCGCATCTACACCGTCGCGGAGGACAAAGCCCAGCTCGCCGACCTCCTCGAGGCCCGCGGGCAGCAGCTCGAGCCGGGACCGGAGCGCGTCAACGTGCTGCGACGCCTCGGCGATCTGTGCTCGGGCGAGGAGCTCCAAGAGACCGGCCGCGCCGTCGAGGCCTACGCCGAAGCCTGGGCCCTCGAGCCCTCGGACCCGCGCCTGAAGGAGGCGCTGCTTGCGGCCTGCAAGACGGCCGAGACCCCCGAGCGCTACGTCGACGCGCTCGCCACGGTGGCGGACAGCCTCGACGAGGACGACCCCGCCCGCGCGGACCTTCACCTCGAGGAGGCAGGCATGCGCCTCGCGCGCCTCGAGCAGGCCGAGCAGGCCGAGGAGGTCTACCGGCGGGTCATCGAGATGGCGCCGGAGCGCCTCGAGGCCTACCAGGCCCTCGATCGCATGCTCGACGGGGCGGGGCGCGAGCTCGAGCTCGCCGAGATCCTGAGGGCCGAGGCCGACCTGCAGGAGGGCCCCGAGAGGGTCGGCACCCTGCACCGCCTCGCCGACCTCCAGTCCGGACCCCTCGAGGAGGGCGAGAAGGCGAGGGACACCCTCGCCGAGCTCCTCGAGTCAGAGCCGGGCGACGCCGACGCCCACGAGAAGCTCCACGCCGTGCTCGACTCCCTCGGGGACGTGGCCGGCCTCGCCGCGGCCTTGCGCGCGCAGGCCGACGTGGTCTCCGACACGACGCAGCGGGCCTCTCTGCTCGCGCGCGCGGCTGGTCTGTACGAGGAGCTCGAGGACACCGAAGAAGCCACCGCGGCCTACGAAGAGGCCGCCATGCTGGCGCCGGACAACCTGGTGGTCGTCCGCGCTCTCCAGGGTCTCGCCAAGAGTCAGGAGGACCACGACCGCCTCGCCGAGCTCCTCCAGCAGGAGATCCGGGCGTTGCCGGCTGACGACGCTGAGAGGGCCGTCGAGGCGCGGACCGAGCTCTGCGAGCTCATGGCCGGCCCCCTCGACGACGCCTACGGCGCCCTCAAGGAGGTCGAGGCCTGCGTCGAGCTCGCTCCTCGGGAGCGATCGCTCTGGTTGCGCATGAGGGAGCTGGCGGCCGAGGTCGGCCAGGCCGACTCCGAGGTTCGCGCCATCGCCGCGATGCTCGAGCACGAGGAGACCGCGGGTGACGAGAGGAGCGACCTGCTCCGCGCCATGGCCGTGCTCAGGACCGACGTGCTGCCCGACTCCCAGGCCGCTCTGGACGCCTGGGCCGGCTACCTGGAAGACCGCCCCGGCGACACGCAGGCCCACCAGGCCTACCTCGACCTGCTCGAGCGCGAGGGACGCTTCGACGCCCTCGCCGAGCACCTCGGCAAGATGGCCCGGCTCGAGGAGACGGGGTACGGCGAGGACGAGCGCGCCGAGCTGCGCCTCCGCCAGGCCGAGGTCCTCTGCGATCGCCTCCAGAAGGCCGGAGAGGCCGCGGAGATCCTGGAGGAGCTGACCAGGGAGCGCCCTGCCGACGAGGGGGGCATGGAGCTGCTCGAGCGCATCTACCGCACCCTCGACGACCCGGCGAAGCTCGCCGCGGTCCTGGTGCGGCGAGTGGACGCCGTCTCGGACACCGCCGACGCCGTGGGCCTGCTGCGAGAGGTCGCCGGGCTCTACAGCGGGCGCCTCGACGACCACGAGAACGCTCTCTACGCCCTGCTGGACGCCCTCGGGAGGGATCCCGAGGACGGAGGCCTCTTCGACCAGGCCTTGAAGGAGGCTCGGGAGCTCGGGAGCTTCGATGAGATCATCGCCATCGGCTCCGACAACCTGGCCGCTCTCGAGCCCGAGGTCCGGGAGGACCGGGTGCTGAGGCTGGCCGCGGTCGCCGCCGACGAGGCCCAGGATCCGGAGCGCGCCGTGGAGCTGCTCGCCGCGGTCACCTCGGAGGAGGAGCCCAGCGTCGCGCTGCTCGAGCGCCAGGCCGATCTCTACGAGCGCCTCGAGAGGCACACGGACCTCGCCGCCGCCCTCGGCGCGCTGGTCGAGGCACAAGAAGACTCTTTCTTGAAGACCGCGCCCGCGAGGCGCCGAGCGAAGCTCCTCGATGAAGTGCTCGAGGACGCGGACGGCGCCATCGACGCCTACGAGACCCTGTCGGATCTCGAGCCCAGCGATCTCGAGTCCCTGCGCGCCCTGGAGCGCCTGTACAAGGACGCCGGCCGCACCGAGGACCTGGTCCGCACCCAGG
>CAZQPP010000006.1:0-42005 GCA_964594295.1 uncultured Myxococcales bacterium
GCCGACGCAGCAGCGGACAGGGCGCCGCGGGGCGATGCCTCGGTGCCCTCGACGGTGAGAGAGGCGCTGGGATCGATCCTGCGGATGCGCTCGGGGAGCGGCGGGTGCGTCGCGAAGGCGTTGGAGAGGAAGCCGCCGTGCATGGCGTTGGCGAAGAAGAAGTGGCCCAGTTCGTCCGCCCCGCGCGCCTGCACGAGAGAGCCGCCCGCGGCCGCGGCGATCTTGGAGAGCGCGCCCGCGATCCCGCGCGGGTTGCGTGTGAACTGGACCGCCGAGGCGTCGGCGAGGAACTCGCGTTGACGGGAGATGGCCGCCTGGATGAGGCGGCCGAAGAGGGTGCCGACTGAGCCGATGATCCACAGCCCTAAGCCGACGGCGACGGGGCCGAGGGCGGCGCGGCGGCTCGAGGTCCTGATGTGCGCCGCGCGGAGCAGCCAGCGGCCCAGCACGCCGATGGCCATGATCCCGTAGACCACTCCTATCAGGCGCGTGTTGATCCGCATGTCGCCGTTGAGGATGTGGCTGAACTCGTGGGCGACCACGCCCTGCAGCTCGTCCCGGTCGAGCTGCTCGAGGCCCCCGCGCGTGACGGCCACCACCGCGTCGTCGACCTCGTAGCCGGCGGCGAAGGCGTTGATGGACTCCTCCTCGAGCACGGCCACCGCGGGCACCGCGACGCCGGACGCGATGGCCATCTCCTCGACCACGTTGACGAGTCGGCGCTCGCCTTCGTCCGTCGTCGCCGGGTCGACGCTGCGCCCGCCCACCGACGCAGCTACCGCGACGCCGCTGTGGCCGAGGAGCCTGATCTTCTGCCAGGTCGCGACCCCGATCACGGTCAGGGTCGCCGCCGACACCCACAAGAGCAGATCGGGGCGCCACCACTGCACCCACAGGGCCTCATCGTAGCCGAACGCCAACACGACGACGACGTAGAGGGCAGCGATGATGCCGCCGACGGCGAGGCAGTACAGGACCAGCAGGTACCACGTCCGGCGGCGAGCCTGGTCTTGATGCTCGAAAAAGTTCATCGGAGCGAGGGAATTCTCGCCGAATTGCGTGCGCGGGCAAGAATCTCCAAGGGAGGCGGCGCGTGTTGCGCGTAACTGCGCTGCGCAGGCTCAAGCTCTGCGCGGGAGATCCGATTCACTCATGCGCGTGCCCATGATGATCCCTTCTCCCCCAGGCATCGGAACGACGCGCGCCGCGGTGATGAGCGCGGCGCTGTGGCTGTGTGCGTGCACCGCCGCGACGGACGCCACGGTCGGCGCCGGCGAAGAGGGCCCCGCGCAGGCGAGCAGCGACGAGGGGGTGGTGTTCCAGACACCCTATTGGTCCACTGACCAGGGCGTGAGGACAACGGGACCCGGGACGGGCGACGGGGGCGGTGTCGCCCCGCTCGCGGACAGCGGCGGGACGCCCGGCGCGTTCGACGCCGGTCCCCTGCCCGGCGGTCCGGACCCCGGCTGGGAGCCTCCCAGCGGAGACCGCGGGCACAGCGGAGCGGCGGACCTCGGGCGTGTCGACCAGGGCGGCGGGGCAGATCTCGGAGCTCCCGCCGGAGGCCAGGACGCGGGGCCGGTGGGATGGCCCGATCCGGGCGTTGGCTCCCCGGACCCTGGCAACGGGCCGGCACCCGACCCTGGAACCTGCGTGCCGGTGGCAGAGCGCTGCAACGGGCAAGACGACGACTGCGACGGCTTCGTCGACGAGGAGACTACCGACTGCGACGACCAGATCGCCTGCACCGCCGACAGCTGCGAGGCGTCGGGGTGCCACCACGTGCCCGACGACAGCCTCTGCGACGACAGCAACTCCTGCACCGACGACAGCTGCGACTGGCAGACCGGGTGCGCCTACCGCCTGATGGAAGGACCGCCCTGCGACGACGGCAACCCGTGCACGACCGGCGACACCTGCGACGAGACCGGGAGCTGCACGGGAGAGCCCATCGCCGACTGCTGCAGCGAGCACCTGCACTGTGACGACGGCAACGTCTGCACCACCGACCGCTGTGAGCAGGGGACCTGCCTGAGCTTCCCCGCCCCGGTCGGGGTCACCTGCGACGACGGCGACCCGTGCACCGAGCAGGACGGGTGCTTCAACGGCGCCTGCAGCGGGGTCCCCATCAGCTGCGACGACTCAAACCCGTGCACCGACGACCTCTGCTCCGGGGGCAGCTGCTCGAACACACGATCGAGCGACGGGCAGCATTGCGACGACGGGGATCCGTGCACCACCGGCGACGCCTGCAGCTCGGGGCACTGCGCTGGAGAGACAACCGACTGCGACGACGGCGAGCCCTGCACAGCCGACAGCTGCGCGGGCGGGGGCTGCATCCACGGGGAGCTCCCCGACGGCTCGAGCTGCCCGGGGGGAGTCTGCCAGGGCGGGTCCTGCCGACTCACGGATGGTGCGCGTCTCGTCGCGGCGGGCGGCGAGCACTCCTGCGCGGTGCGCCAGAGCGGCGCCGTCCTGTGTTGGGGGAGCAACGCCTCGGGCCAGCTCGGCGACGGGAGCACGGTCCTGTTCCGCCCTGCCCCCTCGGAGCCCGTGAGCGCTCTCGAGGCGCCCGTTGCCCTCGGCGCCGGCACCTCACACACGTGCGCCGTGGCTGCCGACGGTGCGGCCCACTGCTGGGGCAGCAACGCCACCGGACAGCTCGGCGACCCCGACGCCGGCTTCGAGCGCCGGACGCCCTTCCCCGTGCTCGGCCTCTCCGACGCCGCGTCGATAGACGGCGGCCACGAGCACACCTGCGCGCGGCGCCGCAGCGGAGCCATCTGGTGTTGGGGCTCGGACATCCACGGCCGACTCGGCAACGGCCACCACTTCACCGGCGAGGTCCACTACACCGCCGTCGAGGTCAACAACATCTGGGCGGCGACCGACGTGGCCGCCGGCGGTGATCACGGCTGCGCCGCCGTCAACACCGGGCGGGTCTGGTGCTGGGGCCGCAACATGCACGGCGAGATCGGCGACGGGACCTCTGGTGGCGGCGCCGAGCACGACTTCCCCGTCGAGGTGCACGAGCTCAGCTCGGCGACGGCGGTGGCGACGGGGCACCAGCACAGCTGCGCGGCCGAGGCCGACGGCACGGTCTGGTGCTGGGGCCGCGGCATGCGAGGTCAGATCGGCCACGGAGGCAGCGGACAGCTCATCGGCGCCACCACCCCGCACGTCGCGACGGGGGTCTTCGACGCCATAGACGTCGCCGCCGGCCAGGAGCACACCTGCGCCCTCACGGGCGGCGGCCAGGTCTGGTGCTGGGGCGCCGGCACCGACGGGCAGATCGGAGACGGCGGCACGACCGACCGCACCTACCCCACCCGGGTCCAGTCCCTCCCGCCGACGGCCGCCCTCAGCGTAGGCCGCTCCCACTCTTGCGCTCTCGCGCGCGGCGGCGCGGTCTACTGCTGGGGCTCGAACTCCTCGGGCCAGATCGGCGACGGCACCAGCGGCGGCCTCCGCCCCTTGCCGGTGCGAGTGCAGGGTTTCTGAGCGCCGGGAGCTACCCCTCCTACCGCGTACGAAGCTTTGCACCGCGCACTTTATTACGCAGTGTGTCAATCTCGTGACGCACGTAAGTCTTTGAAATTACAGTGCCCGATTTTGGCACAAGAATTGCTTAACCTCCTCGCGGCCCGTCGGGCACCCTGTGGATCAAAGCGCGAGGCACCATGCAAGCGAGCAACGTCGCCCTGCTGCTGAATCGAAACGCACGCCGCGTCAACGAGCGCGCGCTCGCCCGCATCGGCGAGTGGGTGCCCGAGCAACAGGTCTACGCTACGCGCTCCGAGGAGGAGTCCGTGGAGGCCGTGCGCGACATCCTTCGCCGCGGCTACGGGAACGTCTTCGCCGGGGGCGGGGACGGGACCTTCGTCGGGCTGGTCAACACCCTGGCCGAGGAGAGGCCGGAGGGTCCCTGGCCGAGGCTCGGCGTGCTCCGCCTCGGGACCGGGAACGCCCTCGCGCAGCTGGTCTCCTCGGGCTCTCCGGAGGACGACCTCCAGGCCTTCCTCGCCCACGAGCCCAAAGACGACCTGCCCCTCTCGCTGATCCGCGACGATCGCGGGGTGCTCTTCCCCTTCGGCGGCCTCGGCTGGGACGCGCGAATCCTCAACGACTACAACACCCTCAAGGAAAGCGGCACGAGCCGCTACCTCGGGCCCCTCGGGCGCGGCGTCGCGGCCTACTTCGCCGCCGGCTTCGGGCGCACCGCCCCGCGGGTAGCCCTGGAGGCCTTGCGCAACCAGCGCACCCGGGTGCGGGTAACCTCGCTCGGGGACCAGGCCTTCTCGCTGGGCGCCAACGGCGTCGTCGAGAGCTACCACGAGCCCGGCGAGGTGCTCTACGAAGGGCCCGCGTCGACGGTCATGGTGGGCACCACGCCGTACTACGGCTACGGCATGAAGGTCCTCCCCTTCGCCAGCCGCTACCCCTCCATGTTCCAGGTGCGCATCGCCGACTTGTCGGTGCGGCGCGTCGCTCGCATCCTCCCGGCAGTCTGGAACGGCACCTACCACGGCCACGACATCATGGACTTCGCGGCGGAGTCGGTCCGCGTGACCTTCGACCGCCCGACCCCGTACCAGGTGGCCGGAGACGGTACCGGCGAGCGCGAGGACCTCACCTTCAGCATCGCGCCGCAGCCCTTGAGGCTCATCCGCCTCATCTAGGAGCCCGCCAAGCGCAGCGCCCGCGGGCTCCCAGCCCGTGCCCCTGCCCTTGCCCTTGCCCGGGCCATCTTGGGCGGCCGCCTCGAGCCTTGGGTGGCCGCCTCGCAAATAGACCCGCGCGCACGCCGGAGCACGCGCGTACACACGTGCGAATTCAGAATGTAGCCCTCGATCGGCGGTCGCGCTTCACGCCGCTGTCGACTTCAGCTAAGCTAGGCAGGCTGGTTCTCAGCCTGGGCACGTTGCGCCGCACGTACCCTCAGCCGACGGTGGAAAGCGAGAATGTTGTCACGGACACGGTGGGCACCTTGGGTCAACACGCTGGCCGTGGCACTCCTCGTGGGCGCCTGCACCACTGATCAGCTGGACACCGGGCCGGTCGTCCAATCCGACACCGACAAGACGTCCGACGTAGACAACGTCGTCGGTGTGGACGGCAGCGAGGAGGAGGTCACCGGCGAGTGCCCCGAGCCGCCCTGCGTCGAGTGCAAGGAGAGCGCTGACTGCGACGACGCGTTCGCGGACCTCGGCCCCTGTGAGGTCGCCCTCTGCGTGGACGACATGTGCACGCGGCGCCCGAAGATCGAGGGCGCGCCCTGCGAAGACGGCGACCCCTGCACCCTCGGGGACCACTGCACCGTCGCAGCCGGCGGGAGGCTCGACTGCCGGGCGGGCTCGGGTGGGTGCTCGGACGATGACGTGTGCAACGGCGAGGAGGCCTGCGATCCGACGGAGGGCTGCATCGAAGGAGAGCCGCTCGAGTGTGACGACTCAGATGCCTGCACCACCGACACCTGTGATCCCGTGAATGGGTGCGTCCACGGACCGAGCGGCGTGGAAGGCTGCTGCTCGGGCGACGCGGACTGCGACGACCAGAACACCTGCACCGACGACCGCTGCAACGTGGACGGCTTCTCCTGTGTCAACGAGGCCATCGACGGCGACTGCGACGACGGGGACGCCTGCACCGCGGAGGACACCTGCGACGCGGGCATCTGCGTCGGGGCCAAGACCGTCGACTGCGACGACAGGCAGCCCTGCACGGTGGACAGCTGCGACGCCGAGACAGGCTGCATGAACCGGCCGTCCGACGGACCGTGCGACGACGGCAACGCCTGCACGACCGAGGACTCCTGCGTGGAGGGCCGCTGCGTGGGTGGCCCGCCGCCGGACTGCGACGACCAGAACGACTGCACGGCAGATCCCTGCGACATCAGCTCCGGCTGCGTGCACGAGGCGGTCGAGGGGCCCTGCGAGGACGGAGACCGGTGCACCGAGGCGGACACCTGCGAGGGGCGGCGCTGCGTGGCGGGCAACACCGTCGACTGCGACGACCGCGATCCGTGCACGATAGACGGCTGCGACCCGGAGACCGGCTGCACCCACGCCCCCTCGGACGTTGGCTGCGAGGACGGCGACCCGTGCACCTCGGGGGACACCTGCGTCGGCGGCAAGTGCGTCGGCGGCGAGCCCACCGACTGCGACGACGGCAAGCCCTGCACCGACGACGACTGCGACCCGGGAATCGGCTGTACCCACGAGGAGAGGAGCGGCGACTGCGAGGACGGCGAGCCCTGCACCGACGGGGACCAGTGCGAGGGCGGCGAGTGCGTCGGGGGCGATCCCACCGACTGCGACGACGACAACGTCTGCACCGACGACTCCTGCGTTGACGGCGTCGGCTGCAGCAACGCCCCGGTGGAAGGCAGCTGCGACGACGGAGACCTCTGCACGGACCGCGACTTCTGCAAGGAGGGCGTATGTACCGGCGGCCCCCCGACCGACTGCGACGACAACAACGTCTGCACCGATGACACCTGCACCTCGGACAGCGGGTGCGCGAGCGCGCCGGTGCCCGGGCCCTGCAACGACCTCAACCCCTGCACCGACACGGACACCTGCCAGGACGGGACCTGCTCGGGCTCACCCGTACCGGGCTGCCACATCGTCTGCGAGCTCGCGGGAGACCGCGGGGACGTGATCGAGTGCCCGATCGGCCTCGCACGGGTCGGCGAGGAGGGCCCCGCCGCGACGGAGATCTCCTTCCGGATCGAGTACCCCTCCGGGACGGCGGAGCTCGAGACCCTCGTCGACGAGGAGTGTGGTGGTGGAGCCTGCATCGACAGCCGCATACCGCAGGACAGCGCGCAGCTGCGGCCCAGCGGTCACGACGTGGCGCTCTCCCCGGCGAGGGCGGTCGAGTGGTTCGGGACCGTGGAGCTCCGGGTGGCCCACTCCCTCTGGCCGGATCGGAGCATCAACGACGCCTACGTCGTAGGAGGCCAGGTGCGCGGCAGCGACGCCAGCCTGCTGCGCCTTCGCTTCGAGCTCAGGAGCAGGGCCGCCAAGAGCTACGCCCTGCTCAGGAACATCACGGCGAAGAGCGCCGGGGGCGAGACCCTGGCCACCGACTTCTCCAAGAGCCTGATCCTCACCGGGGAGGCGCCTTGCAGCGGCGGCGTCTGCTTCGACGGCAAGGCGTGCACTACCGACGAGTGCATCGACGGGCAGTGCGTCTTCACCCCGCAGACAGGCTCCTGCGACGACGGCAACGCCTGCACGGCGAACGACACCTGCGACCAGGAAGGCAACTGCCTGCCCGGGCCCCCCGCCGGACAGGGCAAGCCCTGCACCGGGGCCGACAAGTGCGCCGAGGTGGGGACCTGCGACGGACAGGGGACCTGCGTGATCGTCCCCGGCATGGCGGTGGTGTGCGAGGAGCCGGAGCACGGCTGCCAGGCCGCCGCCTGCGACCCGCGCAGCGGCACCTGCGTGTACTCCCCGAGGCCCGGTATCGGGTGCGACGACGGCGACGCGTGCACGGAGGACGACACCTGCGACGCTCGCGGCCTCTGCTCGGGCACTGCGGTGGACTGCTCCGACCCCTTCGGCTGCACCATCGAGAGCTGCCACCGCGACATGGGCTGCCAGCACTTCACGGCGCACGGCCTGTGCGACGACAGGAACCCCTGCACCGAGGACAGCTGCGACCCGAAGGTGGGCTGCCGCCACGATCCCAGGTCCGGCTCCTGCGAGGACGGCAACCTCTGCACGACCCTCGACAGCTGCGTCGACGGCCAGTGCGTCGGCACCAACGACCCGCGCTGCGCCTGCAGCTCCGACGCGGAGTGCGACATCCTCGAGGCCGAGGACGGCAACGTGTGCAACGGGATCTTCGAGTGCCGCGGCGGGGTCTGCTCCATCGACCCCGCCACCATGATCATGTGTCCCCCCGACGGCTACCAGTGCAAGGAGGGCTGGACCTGCGACAAGCTCACCGGAGAGTGCTCGGGCCAGCCCAAGAGCTGCGACGACGGCCTGGCCTGCACGGCCGACAGCTGCTCGCCGACCTTCGGCTGCAAGCACGAGTACATCTCCTTGTGCCCCGTGGCGAACATCTGCAGCCTGACCGGCGGCACCGGAGAGGAGGTGGAGTGCGTCGTCAGGTTGGCGCGCGAGTCCGCCGGCCAGCCCGTCCCCAGCGGCGGAACGCTGCGACTGCACTGGGACAAGAGCCGGCTGCGCCTGAAGAACCTCTCCGACGAGTTCTGCATCGGCTCGAGCTGCATCCCCTTCGACATGGTCACGTGCAACTCCGAGGGCAAGCAGTGCACCCACGAGAAGCTGCGGCCGAGCCGTCACGACCTGCTCCTCGCTCCGCGCAACGTCGCCGACTGGAAGGACTGGGTCTCGATGCTGATGTTCCACGCCTCCGAGCCGAACGAGCCGCTCTCCACCGCGGTGTTGGCGCCGGACGGGAGCGTGGGCGACGAGTCGGAGATCCTCGTCTTGCGCTTCGAGCTCGTCTCGGAGGCGCTCTCCTTCGACCCCGCCGAGGTGGCCGTCGGCCAGGTCTTCTTCAACCCGTCCTCGGGCCTCCCAATGAGGGTCTTCGTCCGTGAGCACCCCGAAGGCACGGTATTCGTAGTGAGGGCCGAGCGATGAGCGCGCGGACGATGACCACCCGCACCGCCACCGTCTTCCTCGGCGCCCTGCTCGCCTTCGCCTACGTGAGCCCGGCACCCGCCCTGCCCATCGCCACGGCGCCCTCGGGCGACCTGAACGCGGACGGCCAGGTGACCAGCACCGACCTGCAGTGCCAGATCCTGCTCTTCGAGAGCCTGCAGATCGTGGGGGAGCTGACCCAGGACCACTGCGCCGTGGACGAGGAATGCGCCATCGGGGACCACTGCCGGCCGGCCTTCAAGGGCTACAAGGTCTGCCTCCCCGAGTGCCTGCACGACGACATCGCGCTCGGCGCCGACCAGGCGTCCCCCCCCTGCCCCGACCCGCAGGTCACGGACGCGGACTGCGTCGGCGGAGTCTCACGCCACAACGCCGACCTCAACGGCGACGGGCGCATCACCAACATCGACTTCCAGTTCCTCGTGAGCCTGCTCCTCGGCCGCCTCACGGGACCCGACAGCCCCGACTTCGACGGTGACGGCATCTTGAACTTCAGCGACCCGGACTCGGACGGCGACGGGGATCCCGACGAGACCGACTGCGGGCTCCTCGACCCAACCCGCGGCTCGGGGAGCGTCGAGATCTGCGACAACCTCGACAACGACTGCGACATCCTCGTCGACACCGAGGACCCCGACTTCTTCAACACCGCGACGCCCGCGTGCGAGAAGCTCGACGGTGTGTGCGTCGGGTCGTTCAAGCCTCACAGGCTCTGCATCGGGGGCAACTGGGACCCCTGCGACGACGCTACCTACGCCGCCCACGACGGGAGCTACGAGATCCGAGAGGCCAGCTGCGACGCCCTCGACAACGACTGCGACGCGGACGTGGACGCGGCCGACGGCGACGTGACCGAGGCCTGCTGCTTCGAGGCGGGTGACTGCGACGACAGCTTCCGCGACCCGCCGTCCTGCGACGACACCGCGACCTGTCAGGGCCACCGCGTGGACGCGACCTGCGAGGGCTTCGTCTGTGGCTCGAATCCCACGGACGACGACACCGCTTGCGGCGCGAGCGTGGTCGCCAAGCCGTGTGGTATGTACAAGGACGTCGTCTGCGATGGGAGCCTCGAGCAGAGCGAGCCCGCTTGCCCCGAGAGCTGCGCCGGCGAGAACGACTGCGACGAAGAGGCCCACTGCGACGACGACGCGTGCGTGCCCGACGTGGAGGAGAACGGGACCTGCGACGAGCGCTCCGACTGCGCGGCAGGCCTCGGCTGCGTCGACGGCACCTGCATCCCGGTGAACGACGAAGGCGGCCCCTGCAGCGGCCACAACAACTGCATCGGGGGGCTCTTCTGCAACAGCGACACCGGCCTCTGCGAGCAGCAGCGAGAGAACGGCGGCGCCTGCAAGGACGACGAGACCTGCCTCAGCGGTCACTGCAGCGGCGGCATCTGCTGCGCGGCCGGAGACTGCTGCTTGAGCGCAGACGACTGCCCGCCGGAGTACGACCTCAGCTTCGAGTGCACCGACCCCGCGGCCTGCCAGGGGAAGCGCACCGACCCGGCGTGCGTCCAGTTCTCGTGCCGCCGCATCGACGCCGATGACGACACGGGCTGCACCGCGGGCGTCCCCGCCGACACCTGCGGCCCCTACCCCGACCTCTTCTGCAACGGAGAGCCGGTCCAGGACGCGCCGGTGTGCGCCAGCTCCTGCACCACCGCAGACGACTGCGATCCGGCCGGCATATGCGAGGACGGCAGCTGCCGCGGGCGCAAGGACGCGGGCGAGACCTGCGCGGCGGACAACGAGTGCGACGACCTGCACTGCCAGAACGGTTACTGCTGCGAGGAAGGGGACTGCTGCGTCTCCGCGGAGGACTGCCCGGCGAGCTACAGTGCAGAGCCTATATGCACGGCCCGATCCGCCTGCCAGGGCATCCGCCAGGAGGCCTCCTGCGAGGCCAACCAGTGCAGCTCGACCAACACGCCCGACGACTCCGGCTGCGACGAGCAGACCGAGGCGAACGCCTGCGAGCTCTACGACCCGGTCTTCTGCAACGGCCAGCAGGAGCAGACGGCGCCCGAGTGCCCGACCGGCTGCAGCGACCACGCCGAGTGTGACGACGGCGCCTTCTGCGTTGGCGGGGCCTGCTCGGCCACGCGCCCTGACGGGATGGAGTGCGCGCAGGACGGAGACTGCGCGAGCGACCACTGCCGGAACGGCTTCTGCTGCCAGAACGGGGTGGACTGCTGCGGCGAGCCCGACGACTGCCCGGCCGGATACCGCGCCGCCGCCTCCTGCCAGAAGCCCTCGACCTGTCAGGGCAGGCGCATGGACGCCACCTGCGAGTCCTACCAGTGCGGCGCCGTAGACGTGGACGACGACAGCGCCTGCGACGAGACCACCGTCTCCGCCACCTGCGGCGCGTTCGCGTCGGTCTTCTGCAACGGGCAGGCGGAGCAGAGCGCGCCCGCCTGCCCGACGAGCTGCCAGCTCGACCGGGACTGCGACGAGGGAGCCCACTGCGACGGCGGAGACTGCCTGCCCGACACCAGCCAGGGCGGCATCTGCAACGAGGACTCGGACTGCGCCGAGGGGCTCGTGTGTCGAGACGGCTTCTGCGCGAAGCAGTCCGGGACAGGCGGGGGATGCGCCCTCGACACCGAGTGCACCGACGGCAACCACTGCGACGAGGCCAGCGGGCAGTGCGTGCCCGACGGCCAGGAGACGGTCGCTTGCGGTGCGGACAGCGACTGCGAGGACGGCCTCCACTGCCAGAACGGCAGGTGCGAGGCGGATCAGGGCGAGGGAGAGGGTTGCGCCTCCGACCGCGAGTGCGCCGAGGGGACGCACTGCGACGAGCCGAGCGGCACCTGCCTGGCCGACAGCGCCGAGGGAGAAGGCTGCACGACCGACAACGACTGCGCGGAGGGCCACCACTGCAGCGCCGGAGCCTGCGTCGCGGACGGCGACCCCGGCGACGGGTGCGCGGCGGACAGGAACTGCGCGGAGGGCACCCACTGCAACGAGGCCACGGGCCTGTGCGAGGCGGACAAGGAGCCCGGCGAAGGCTGCCTCTTGGACAGCGACTGCCAGGACGGCTTCATCTGCACCGACGGTACGTGCAGCCAGGCCGCGACGGGCGGCGAGGGCTGCGCGACCGACAGCCAGTGCGCGGACGGCTACCACTGCGACGAGCAGAGCGGTGAGTGCGCGGCCGACGCGGGCGAAGAGGAAGGCTGCCGCGAGGATGACGACTGCGCCGAGGCGCTGACCTGCGTGCTCGGCGAGTGCAAGCCGAAGAACACCGCCGGAGACTTCTGCCTGAACGACGGCGACTGCGAGGAGGGCTTCCACTGCGACGAGGAGAGCTCGCGCTGCGAGGCCGACCAGGTCAGCGGCGGGGGCTGCCAGAGCGACAGCGACTGCACCGAAGGCCTGACCTGCCGCGAGGGCTCCTGCGCCGAGCCCGGCGGCGGCGGCACCGCCTGCACGGGGCCGGCAGACTGCGCGGAGGGCCTGCGCTGCGACACGGCCTCGGGCGAATGCGTAGCCGCGGGCGGCTCCGGCGAAGGCTGCACCAGCGACGACGACTGCGCCGGCGACCTGACCTGCAAGGCCGGGACCTGCCAGGTGGGCAGCGGCAGCGGCGACGACTGCGGCGCGGACGGCGACTGCGCCGACGGGCGCTACTGCAAGGACGGCAAGTGCGCCCCGCTCGAGGGCAACGGCGCCGCCTGCACCGAGAGCAGCCAGTGCGCGAGCGGCCACTGTGACAACGGCCTGTGCTGCGACGGAGGCACGTGCTGCAGCACGATCGCGGACTGCGACTCCTTCGCGGCGCCGGCGACCTGCTTCGACACCGTGGCGTGTCAAGGCGTGCGCTCGGATGCTCTCTGTGAAGGGAGCACGTGCGCGGGCGTCAGGGTCGACGACGACTCGGGCTGCACCGACGCCCTGCCCGGCAAGGACTGCGCCCCCTACGCCCGGGTCACGTGTGACGGGAGCCTGGACCAGGTCGAGCCGCAGTGCGCGACGCAGTGCGTGGACGACACCGGCTGCGATGAGATCTCCGCTTGCACCGGCGGCGCCTGCACGACTCCTGCCTGCATCCTCGCCGGCACCGGCGGCCAGACCTCCGACTGCGTGCTCCACCTCGCCCGCGGGGCCGGCGTCGCCGCCGAGCACGACGCCGTCATCTTGAACATGAGCCTCGCCTTCGCACCGGCGCGTGCCACACCGGCAGGCATCTACACCTGCAGCCCGATCCCCTTCCCATGCCTCGACCGCGCGGACCCGGCCTTCTACTGCGAGACCTACTTCCCCGAGGTCGGGCCCGTCTGCGACCCCATCTCAGGCGAGTGCGCCAAGTGCACGCTCCGAGCCGTCGACGAGAGCGGCATCGAGCTCAGCTCGGGCCACCAGGTTCGCACCTGCGCCCAGGAGGACGGCACCTGTGACGAGGGCCGCCTCCAGATCCTGATCTTCGGGAGCTCGTCCCGGCCCATCACCGGAGCCTTCATGGACGACGCGGGCGAGATCTCGGGTCAGAGCGCGTTCGTCACCGTGCGCTTCAACCTGCACGCGGACGGACCGGTACGGGTCGGCGTCGCCGACGACAAGGACTTCGACGCCTCCAACGCCACGGCCAGGGGCGTGCCCGTTCAGATCAAGGGCGGCGGCGACGGAGGGCCCACGACCTGGATCGAGACCGGCGCAGCGGAGGAGCCACAATGAGCCGCCCGCGCACACACCGTTGGCTGCTCCTCGGGCTCTGCCTCGCCATCGGCGCGGCGCTGCCGGCGCAGGGGCGCACGCCCTCCTCCGCCCCAACCGGCGACGTGAACCAGGGCTCGGACGTCAACTCCGCCGACCTCCAGTGCGTCATCCTGATCTGGGGCAGCCTGACGAGCCCCACCGCCTGCGACGGCCAGAACCCCTGCGGATCGGGCTTCACCTGCCGCAAGGGCTTCGGCGACGACACCGTCTGCCTGCCGGACTGCCTGCACTCCGACGTCGCGGTGGGTACGGCCAACGCCACGTCGTGCACCGACGGGGACGCAAACACCGACGACTGCCTCGGCAGGACGGCCAGGAAGAACGCGGACATGAACTGCGACGGCTCCGTCTCCTCGACGGACTTCGACGTGCTCGCCGCCGTGATCCTGAACCACCTCGGCTACTCCGGCAGCTACGACCACGACGGCGACGGGCGGCTGAACTTCTGCGACGACGACACCGACGACGACGGCTTCGACGACCCCGCGGACTGCAAGGACGTGAACGAGAGCTACGACCCGGCGGTCTGCGGCGCCGCAGCCCCGTCAGCGCCGGTCGTGCGCATCGACCCGGACAACCCCAGCGTCAACGACGACCTGGAGATGAAGGTCACGACGGGAGGGGTCGACCCCGACGGCGACACGGTCGGCTACCTCGTGACCTGGAAGAAGGGAGCCCGCACCCTCGAGGCCTCTACCGAGGTCACCGGGCTCGCGCCCCACGCCACGATCGTGCCTTCGAGCATGACCGCCGAGAACGAGGTCTGGTGGGTGGAGGTGCGCGCCTCCGACGGAGCGCACACGAGCGACGCCGCCACCGACTTCGTGACCATCGGCAACCAGCAGCCCGTCATCGCGAGCGTCACCATCACCCCCGACCCGGCGACCCGGGTCAGCAACCTGACCTGCACCGTGTCGGCCAGCGACGCCGACAACGACGAGCTGACGACCACCAAGACCTGGTACGTCGACGGGCAGGAGACCGCGGCCGAGGGCGACGGGACCCTGGCCACCTCGTCGTTGGACCCCGGCCAGGTCGTGCTCTGCAGGGCGACCGTGTCGGACAACATCGCGCCGACCGCGACCAAGGACAGCTCGGAAGCGACCATCACGAACCTCGTCCCCTCCATCGGGACCATCACCGTCACGCCAAGCTCCCTCACGCGCACCGGCACGCCCACCTGCGCCCAGCCGACCGTCACCGACGGCGACGACGCCTCGCCCACTGTCACGGCCTGGTGGGAGGTGCAGCCCGAAGGCGGCGACTTCGCCAAGGCCGCCGACGCCACCTTCGGCCAGGCCTGGGACCCGGTCGACTCCACCATCCCTCGCGGGTCGACGGTGCGCTGCGCGGTGAAGGCCGACGACGGCTGGGCCGGCGGCGCGGTGACCGCCTACAGCGACGAGATCACGGTGCAGAACTCCGATCCGACCTTCCTGACCGGGATCTCCTTCTCGCCGCGCCCGGACATCTACAGGGGTGAAACCCTCGCGTGCGGTGTCTCCGCCTCCAGCCTCGACGACGAGGATGAGGACGCGCTCCGTGCGACCATCTACTGGGAGAAGCAGACCGGAGGCAGCGGCGACTTCGCCCAGGTGGGTGACGGGACGACCATCTACTTCGATCCCACCGACGAGGTGCAGATCGCGGTCAACTCCGTCGGCGCGCTCCCCACCGACGTGCTGCGCTGCAAGATGGTCATCGACGACCAGAAGGGCGGGACGGCCACCACCTACTCCGGGACGGGCACCGTGCGCAACTACACGGCCACGACGCAGTCCGACCCGCTCATCACCCCCACCTCCGACACCCACCGCAACACGACCTTCACGTGCGTCTCGGCGACCGCGAGCGACCCGGAAGGGGACTCCACCGAGGTGCGCTACCGCTTCTTCATCAACGGCACCGCCCAGTCGGATCCGACCGCGGCCGCGGACGACCTCGCACCGGGGACCTTCGCTCGAGGAGACAAGATCAAGTGCGGGGTGAGCGCCTGGGACGGCTACGGCCTCGGGACCGAGAGGGAGAGCGCCGAGGTCACCGTGGGCAACCTCCCGCCCGACGCGCCCACGCCGAGCATCTCGCCGGCGAGCCCGCACCGGAACAGCGACCTGACCTGCTCGTTCACCGCGGTCACGTCCCCCGACGCTGACGGCGACACCATGACCACGACCGTCAAGTGGTGGAAGGACGACGTCGAGCAGACGGGGCTCGAGGGCCAGGCGACCATCGCGACCTCGAACACGGCGGCGTGCGAGGACTGGTACTGCAAGGTGCACGTCTCCGACGGGACGGACACCGACGAGGCGGCGAGCTCCGCCGTCGAGATCCCCGGGCAGCAGTCGCTCTACTTCAACGCCTCGAGCACGGTCGTCACCGTCGCCAGGTCCACCATCGGCACCGAGCTCTACTGGATGCCGGGCGTGACCCTGGAGATGTGGGTCAACGCGGACCAGATCCTCAGCCGCACCCAGACGCTCTTCGCCAAGCTGAGCGGGACCAGCGCCGCCGAGCTCCGCATGGACGTCACAAACCAGGGTGCTGTCGTCGTCTCCTTCGACCCGGATGGTAGCGGCTCGGGCACCCTGACGAGCACCAACAACGCCATCACGGAGGACACCTGGCACCACGTGCGCTTCAGCGCGGCGGCCCACTCGGGGGCCTCGTACCTGTTCGTCGACGGGCAGAAGGTCGCCGAGGCCACGGTCCTCGGCAAGGCCACCGCCGACAGCTCGCAGCGCCGGTATCACCTCCCGACCTTGAACGACCTCCACCTCGGGCGCGGCTGCAGCGACTCCTGCGACAACGAGCTCCCCTTCGGCGGCGAGCTCGACGAGGTTCACCTGGTCGCGCGCGCGCTGAACACCACCGGCGACAGCTTCACGCCCACCGCCGAGGCCACCGCCGACAGCAGCAGCGTGTTCCTGTTCAGCATGAACGAAGGCGTGGCCAACGCCACCACCCCGACCGTGGTGGTGGACCGCTCCGGCTACGCACGCCACGGCACGCCGTCGACCGGGGACACGGAGTGGAGGAGCTCGAGCCGCGGCGGCGCCTGCTCGGTCGAGACCAACCGAGACCCCGCGCCGGCTACCGTGAGCGAATCTCCCTGCGGCGGGGTCGTCTACCGAGACCGCGACCTCACGTGCACGGCCAGCAGCCCGGCACGTGATCCGGAAGGCGAGAGCCTCACCTCGGTGCTGCGCTGGACCTTCGGCGGCACGCACCAGTCCGGGCGCGACGACACGACGACGGTGGCGAAGGCGGACCTGACCGCGTGCCAGGACATCGTGTGCACCGCCCGCGGCACCGATCCCGCCTCGAATACGACCGACTCGAGCCACACCTTCCGCGCCCGGACCATCGGCACCGGCGGCAAGAGCGCCGCAAACACGACGATCACGATGAGCGTCTTCACCGGAGACGCGCTCGCGGCCTTCGCCCCCATGATCGCCATCCCGGACGCGCTGAGCTGGACCGTCTCCTTCTGGTTCAAGTTCAACACCACGCCGGCGGCCGGCAAGCCGACGGTCATCCGCATCGGCGACATCGGCGACACCTCGCCCAGCGACGCCACGGCCAGCCGCCTCGAGGTGCAGATCCTCTACAACGAGACCGACACGCGCTGCGAGGCGACCTTCAACCCGCAGTACGGGCTCGCGGGCGACACCGACTGGTACCCCGCAACGGGCGGAGACCCGGTCACCGTCACGCTGGTGGACAGCTCGAGCTGCAGCTCCACCACCTGGCACCACCTGAGCTTCATCCACCACGGCAGCAACAACTACGTCCTGCACTCCACCTGGACGCCGGGCGACCTCGCACCCACGGCACAGACCCGGCTCGCCAGCACGAACATCACCGCCAGCCTGGTGCTCCCCGACATGGTCGCTCCCAGGGTGAAGCTCGACAGGGTCGGCTCCGCGGTGCACCTCGACGACCTGCACATCCGCTCCGGCACGGCCTACACCAACTCGGGAGGGTGCTTCCCGCTCGCCGCCGACGAGGCCGACGAGAACACCATCCTGCTCTGGGACATGGAGGAGCACGCCGTCTTCTCCGGCTACGTCCGCTACCTGGGCCCGGCGAGCTACAACTTCCCGGGCGAGCTCACCGACTCGGACGCCATCGACACCGCGCCCACCGGCCTCGTGAACAGCTGCGATTAGGGAGAGCAGCTCCCGCTCCAGCCTCACGAAAGTGCTGACGCCCGCATTTCGCGGTGTTATGCTCTGCGCGGCTCGCACGGAGGGCGGAGGACCATGCAGAAGCCCCGCAGGCTGGTTCTGACGCAGGTGCCCGAGCGAAGTGAGGATGCCTGCAACGAGGCGCTCAAGCAGCTCCCGGCCTGGTTCAACATCATCGCCTTCCGCGAGGCGCACGACGAGTCCACTCCCCTGCCCCTCCCGATAGCGCTGAGCCCCGACGAGGCCCGCCTCGCTCACCTCGAGAAGCTCCTTAGCGATCTCGGCTACGGCTGCACCGTGGAGGTGGGGGCCGAGCCCGTCGGCGGGAGGCAGGCGACCCCGGCGAAGCTCGAGCCAGTGGCCCCGCTCGTCGCCGAGCCGCCCCCCGAGCCTTCCCCGTCCCCCGACAGAATGCCATCGTCACCCCCGGGCGCGTTGAGGCGTCCGACCCCCGCCACGAAGCTGGACGCCCCCGCTGAAGGAGGCGACGAGGGGATGGAGAGCCGGCGACGCAGCCTCGGAAACCGAGAGACCCTGCGCCTCCCGGCCCAACAGGACGAGGAGCGCGTGCCGCCGGCCATGCTGGTCCGGGTCGGCGTGCTCGGTGTGCTCATCGTGGCGCTGTGCGTCTTGATCCTGCGCATGGGCGGCGGAGCCGACGAAGCTCCGCCGGTCTCCGACCAGCCCGCGCCGGCATGGGAGAGCGTGTCGGGCCCGACCGCCCACGCCCCAATCCCCATAGCCTTCCTGACCTTCTTCATCGGCATCGGCGTCGTGGGCATGGTGGCGAGCTCGCTCGGCATCTTTCGGCCCGTCGCCCCCGGCCGCCGACCGCGCCTCGACACGAAGGTAGGGCTCTTCGGCCTCGGCCTGCTCGGCGCCGGCTACGCGCTCCTGATCACGACGAGCTGGAACCCGACCGAGAAGCTCGAGGCCCAGAGACGCAGACCGCCGCCCGTGTTCGACGCGCCCTCCTCGGCAGCGGCGATTCCGGGGCCTGCAGATGACAGCCCCGCCGGCTCGCCCGACACCGCCCACCCGGCTTGGACGGAGGTCGTGGGCTCCCTGCCGGAGATCCCGGAGCCCGAGGTCCCCGATCCGGTCTTCACCGGGCTCTTCGACGTGCTCCTTCCGGAGTCGGCCGCGCGCCGCGCCGGGGGATCCGTTGAGGGACCTTCGTGCGCCTCCCGAATGGACTCGCTGCCGGCCTTCTCCCGGCTGGCATGTCGTCTCGAGGTCCGCGAACCCCTGCCGGGCATAGACCCGACCTTCCGGAGTCTCCTCGCGTCCGTCATGCCGAAGCCGCAGCCGCCCGCGCAGGCCGCTGCCGCCCCGTCTGCCGCGACGGTTGAGAGCCGGAAGGAGGCAGCGCCGGAGGCTGCGAAGGAGGTGCCCGAGGCCCCGGCCCCGAAGGCGCCCGCCGACGCGGCACCGAGGCAGCAGGAGCAGCCGCCGAAGGTCGCCGCCGCGCCCACGGCGCCTCCCCCTCCGGACGCGCGCCCGCCCGAGCCGCCCATGCTGTCCCGCGACGAGGTGATGAGGGCGTGGCGTCTGGGAGCTCTCCGGCTGATGGCCCAGGTGTTCCTGCTCGGCCTCCTCGTCGGCGGCATCATCGCATTCCTGCTGCGCCTCCTGGTGCGCCTCTACGAACGGCAGGCACGACTCACATGAAAAGCACAGCCACCACCCTGCTCGCGATCACGCTCTTGATCCCGGGAGCTGCACACGCCGACACGGGAAGCGCCGGTGAAGCCAACCCGCGGGGGATGAGCGCCTTCGCTGCCGCATTGCACGGGCGCATCATCTCCTGCTTCGAGGTGGAGGGAGGAAAGGCCGGCAAGGCCGAGCGTGCCGCCCTCGAGGCCGCCATGCCCGACCTCCTCGAGGAGCTCAAAGGTCCGGAAGCTCCGGCGCAGGGCGACGCCGCGGGAGCCGCGGCCCCCGACTGCCTCGCCCACCAGAGCGACACCTGCGCCGAGCCCGTCGCCTCGATGTCCTGCGACGACCTCGGCAAGCGCCTGCAGACCCGCCTGACGGCGCTGCGCCTTCCGCCACCTGCGCAGTGGTGGGCGGGACGCTACGCCACGGCCGTGGCGGAGAAGATCCTCGCGTGCCTCGAAGAGGAGACCGGCGAGACCCCCGAAGACGCTCAGAAGGAGGCCGTCGGCCGCTTCCAGGGCAAGCTCGGCCACGCCCTCGCCCGCGAGGCCACGAAGCTCGAGTGCAAGGCGCAGACCGAGCCCCTCAACGCCTGCGTCAAGACGGTCGACGAGATCTCCTGCTCCGGGCTCGCGATCCGGATCGGCACCGCGTCGGGCAACCTGGTGCGCGCGATGCCGTCTCCCTGCGACGCGTGGCTGAAGTGCCCCGAGGGCAAGGACGCCATCGCCGCGGTGGCCGGCATGCTGGACAAGAAGACCGACTGAGCTCTCAGCTGTCTGGCTCCCAGTGGTGCCAGCAGACGCCCTGCACGCCTTCGAAGCGCCGCGCCATGACGGCGAGAGCCTCCGGGTTGGTGTCGGCGAGGAGGAAGCGCCTGCCGAGCTCGATGCAAGCGGCGCCGGTGGTGCCCGAGCCCGCGAAGACGTCGACCACGAGGTCGCCCCGGCGGGATGAGGCCGCGACGATACGTTTGAGTATGCCGAGCGGCTTCTGGGTCGGGTAGCCGGTGCGCTCCTTGCCGCTCGTGGGCACGATGGTGTGCCACCAGACGTCGGTGGGCAGCTTGCCGCGCGCAGCCTTCTCCTTCCCGACGAGGCCCGGGGCCATGTAGGGGATGCGCTCAACCTCCTCGGTGTCGAAGAAGCAGAGCCCGGGGTCCTTGGCGTAGAAGAGGATGTTGTCGTGCTTGGCGGGCCAGCGGTCCCGGGGTCGGCCCCCGAAGTCGTAGGCCCAGATTATCTCGTTTCGGAAGCTCTCCGCCCCGAAGACCTCGTCCAAGAGCAGCTTGACACGGTGCACCTCGCGGCTGTCGAGGTGGAGGTAGAGGCTGCCGTGGGGAGCGAGCACCCGGTGCACCTCGCGCAGGCGCTCCTCGAGGAAGCCGAGGTAGTCCTCGTGTTGGTCCGAGTAGGCCATCTCGGAGACGACCTCGCTGCTGTAGCGCCGGCCGCCGAAGCCGGTGCGGTCGCCGTGGTCCGAGCGCGAGGTCTTCAGGCGCCGGACCTGCTGCACCTTGCCCGTGTTGAAGGGTGGGTCGAGGTAGCAGAGGTCTACGCTCTCATCTTCGAGAGCGGCGAGGACCTCGAAGGCCTCGGCGAGGTGCACGTGGTGGCACGTGCCCTGCCCTCCCCCCTCGTCAAAGGGCAGCGCGGGCTGCATCGCGCGGGGTCGCCGTCTACTCGCCCTGCGGCAGCTTCACGTCGACGGTGAGCTTGGACTTGACGAAGTCCAGCGTCGTCTGCCCCGTGGCGCTCGAGGTCGCGCGCTGCTCCGGCTCCATGAGCCAGTCGTCCCAGACTCCGTCGGAGTCGTAGACCTCGACCTCGAAGAGCGGCCGCCCGGGGACCTCGAGCCCGTAGAACCAGAAGCGCCCGAGCTCGTTCTGCATGGACAGGATCGTGTTCGGGTAGACGTCGTCCTTCTTCCAGCCCCCTTCGAGCTGGTAGCCGTCGAAGCCGCCGAGCATGCGGCGCGCCTCACCGATGCCGTCTTGGAGGTAGAGGTTGATGTAGGGGTCGACCGGGGCGGTGCCGTCCATGCCGTCGCCCGAGACGAGGATCTCGAGGCTCTCCACGTCCACACGGATGGCGTAGGGGTTGTGGAGGTAGCGGGTGTGGAAGGTGCCCCAGCCCTGGCGCCAGAAACGTCGGACGAGGGAGGCCGGGTCGAAGAGGAGCTCGCCGTTGGGCGCGCGGCCGTGCGGCAGGGCCCACGGCGCGAGGCCCGCGGCGTCCTCCTGGTCGGCGGCGAAGTGGCCGAAGCGGTCGAAGAGGCGCGCGTCGCCGATGTCGTTGCGGTCGGGCCAGAGGTCGTCGGCCAGGGGGATCAGAGAGTAGCGAGCGTTCTCGTCGATGAGGGGGTCTGGGGTCGTCGCGGTGTAGCCCCAGCGGTAGACGATGCCGTTGTCGCCGGGGAAGCCGACCTGCTCCCAGTTCCGCGAGCCGTAGATGTCGTGAGTCTTCGCGTCCGCGTACACCACGGGTCGGGCGTGACCCGTGCTGTTGTCCATCTTGATCAGGTAGGGCGGCACGACGTCGCTGACGAGCTCGACCCCTTCGGCCGAGTAGTAGGCGAGCGCGCTCTCGGAGCTGGTCACCATCGCCTCGAGCGTGCCGAAGCTGCCGGGCTCGCCGGCTCGCACGACGAGCAGCACCGCGCGCATGGCGTTCTCGTAGACGCGCGGGTAGACCGGGAAGGTGCTCCAGCGCTTGGGCCAGTAGTAGTAGTAGCCCAGGTAGTAGTGAGTGTCGGTCCTCACGAAGGAGTAGTACGCGAAGCCCGGCTTCTCGTGGTCGTCGATGTGGTCGCCGTTGTCGGCCGCCATGCGGTTGCCGTCATAGTCGACCATGGTGAAGTGGTCCCAGCCCGGCCCGTTGGGGTCGGTGTCCACGTAGACCACCGGCGCCCACCACTCCCAGAGCTGCGGGCGGTTGCACGAGCCGTCGACCGGGTTGCACCACATGCCCGCGTCACAGTCCTCGTCCTTCGTACAGGGCACCGGGGGGCACTCCGCGTCGGCGCCGTCGCAGTCCTGGTCGACGTGGTCGCCGCAGGTCTCCTCTGCGCCGGTGAAGATGGCCGGATCGTCGTCGTTGCAGTCGTCGCCCTCGGGGCACTCCTCGGTCTTGGGGCTGTGGCCGTCACCGTCCACGTCGATGCAGGGCGTCGGGCAGACCTCGTCGGAGCCACTGCAGTCCTGGTCGACCCCGTCGCCGCAGGCATCGCGGGGGGCGCCCGGGTTCACGTCCGGGTCCTGGTCGTTGCAGTCCTCGCCGAGGCAGTCGAGGCCGTCTCCGTAGCCGTCCCCGTCTTCGTCCTCGCAGTCCTTGGCCGGGCAGGGCTCGTCGCGCCCGTCGCAGTTCTGGTCCTTCTCGTCCCCGCAGATCTCCTCGGCGCTCGGGTTCACGGCGGGGTCCGTGTCGTCGCAGTCCTTGGGTTCGCAGCCGGCGGCGGCGCCGAAGCCGTCACAGTCGGCGTCGTCCTGCTCGGTGCACTCCGTGGCGGGACACTCGGTGTCCACGTCGTCGCAGTCCTGGTCCTCACCGTCTCCGCAGACCTCCTCGGCGCCGGGGTGCACGTCGGGGTCGTCGTCGTTGCAGTCCCAGTCGAGGCACTTCTCGCCCTCGCCGTAGCCGTCGCCGTCCTCGTCGAGGCAGCACGCGAGATCCTCGCCGTCGCAGTCCTGGTCCTTGCCGTCGTCACACTCCTCTACCGCCCCGACGAAGACGGTCTTGTCTCCGTCGTCACAGTCCTTGCCCTGCGGGCAGGCGGCCGAGTGGCCGAGCACCCCGTCCTCGTCCTTGTCTTCGCAGCCGCTCGGCGGCGGACCGGGATCCACCCTGGGGCCGGGATCGACTCCGGGCTGGCTCGTGCCCGGGTCAGTGGCTGTCGCCGAGCCGTCGGTCGCGGCGCCGGTGTCCTTGTCACCGCCTTCGATGGTCGTCGAGGTGCTCTCGCCGCACGCGGCGGCTGCGAGCACGAGGCTCAAGAAAAGGATGCTAACCGGGTGCAGTAGACGCAGCATCGCCACCTCCTTCGGGGACAAATCTCGATGCCATGAATGCCCCGCGCGCGCAAGGCGAGGGGCTCGCTCGCCCGCCCCCGCTACGGCGAGGGGACCGTCCTGGCGGGCCGGAAGCCCAGGATGTTCGCGCGAGTGTTGGGGGTGCGCATGTCGCGGACCGCCATCCGGCAGATCTTGGGGCTGTTGACCCAGGAGCCGCCGCGGATGACCCGGCTGCTGCCGTCGCCGGGGCCGAGCGGGTCCGGCGGCGGCTCCGCCAGGTAGCCGCCATACCAGTCCCACGCCCACTCCCAGACGTTCCCGGAGGTGTCGACCAAGCCCCACGGGTTCGCGGTCTTTCCGCCCACGACGTGGGTCACGTCCGAGCTGTTGTAGCAGTACCAGGCGATCTCACTCAGGTTCTGGTCTGAGCCGCAGGGCGGATCCTCGGCCACGTAGGTGATCGGCCCGTTGTAGAAAGGCCCGATCGTCCCGGCGCGCGCACCGCGCTCCCACTCGGCCTCCGTCGGCAAGCGGTAGCCCTGGCAGCCAATCCCCACGAAGTTGAGCGTGGCGCAGGAGTAGGTGCCCTGGCAGGAAGCCTGGCCCTCTTGACAGCCCGTCCCCGGGACGCCGCTGCACCCGTCGACCAGGTAGCATTCCTGGAGCCCCTCGGTGTACGAGAGCTCGTTGAGGTAGGCGATCGCGTCCCACCAGTCCACCCGCTCCACCGGGCAGTTGTCCCCGCAGGTGTCGAAGTAGGACGGGCTCGTCCCCATCACGTTGTACCACTCCGCCTGCGTAACCTCGGTCGCCTTCAGCCAGTAGCCCACGGTCAGCGTCACGTCGTGCTGCAGCTCGTCGTCGCCCCGGGCCGGCTCGGTGGGCGGCGAGCCCATGGCGAAGATCCCGGGCTCCATGTACTCGTAGCCCGCCGGGCGGCAATCCAGGGGGCAGATGGCCATCGTCTCGCCGCCCGCCACACTGCAAGTGTCGTCGCCGCAGTCGCAATCCGGGGGAAGATCCTCGTCTGTGGAGTCGTCGCAGTCGTCGTCGGCGGCGTTGCAGACCTCCGGGGAGCTCCGATCCTCAGATCCGCCGGGCATGGTGGAGCACACCGTGCCTCCCGACTGCTCGCACTCGACTACTCCTCCCGCGCACACGCCCACGCCGCAGGACTGGCCGAGGGTGGTGAAGTCCTCGTCGGTCTCGTCGTCGCAGTCGTTGTCCACGGCGTCGCAGAGCTCCGCCGCGGCCGGGTTCACGTTCGGATCGAAGGGCGCGCAGTCCTCCACGTCGTCGGAGCCGTCGTTGTCGTCGTCGGGATCGCAGGCGTCACCCTGGCCGTCTCCGTCGTTGTTGGCCTGGTCGGCGTTGGCAGTGAGAGCGCAGTTGTCCGAGCCGTCCTCGATCCCGTCGTTGTCGTCGTCGTTGTCGCAGACATCACCCTGGGCGTCGCCGTCGTTGTTCGCCTGGTCGGCGTTGGCATCGTCGGGGCAGTTGTCCTCGTCGTTGCAGACCCCGTCGCCGTCGCCGTCGGGGAGCGCCGTGCCGGTGCAGACCGTGTCGGCGCATGTGTCGCCGGTGGTGCAGGGGTTGCCGTCGTCGCAGGTCGCGGTGTTGGCGGCGTTGACGCAGCCGGTGTCGGGATCGCAGGAGTCGTCGGTGCAGATGTTCTCGTCGTTGCAGTCGGCGATCGCTCCGTCGCAGATGCCGATGTGGCAAGCGTCGCTCACGGTGCACGCGTCGCGGTCGTCGCAGGTGGCGGTGTTGTACACGTTCACGCACCCGAGCTCGGTGTCGCAGGAGTCGTTGGTGCAGGGGTTGCCGTCGTCGCAGGTCGCGGCCACGCCGTTGACGCAGGTGCCGCTGATGCAGACCTCACCGAGGGTGCAGATCGCGGCGTCGTCGCACGGGGCGCCGTCGCCGATCGCCACGCAGTCGCCGTTGGCGCAGCGCTCGCACGCGCCGCAGGTGATCTGATCGCAGGGGCTCAGGAGGTCGAGCTCACCCCACCAGACGCCCCAACGGTCGACGCTCGCGACCGGCGTGGCGGCGTACTGCTGCAGCGTCCACAGCCCGAAGTCGTCCACGGGATCCACCACCGTGGCGCTGTAGTCGCCCCAGCGGTTTCGCCCGTAGCCGTAGTCCTTCTCGTAGGGGGCCTCGCCGGCCTTGAGCTGGTGGACGTAGCGAGTGTAGCCGGTCGGGTCGAAGGCCCAGCGGAAGGCATAGGAGGCCTGGACGTACATGCTCGCCGAGGACTGCGAGAAGCCGATGAGGGCGTCGCCGAAGCGGTTCACCGCGATGCTCGGGAAGGTCAGGAACCCGGGCTCGGTGGCCTCGTCTATGACGCCGGTCTGCAGCGTGCTCCCGTCCGTCCCGACCTGCCACCACCGAATCGCGGCTCGAGTGGGCGCTGCTGTCGGCAGGTAGACGGTCTGGGCGGCCCAGATGCTGCCGTTTCGGTAGACGACGCTGTGGACCCGCGAGTCGTTGGCCTGCACCTTGCGCGTGGTCCCGAGCTGCGCCGAGAAGTCCGAGCGATCCTCGTTGGGAGCCGACGCCCAGGTCGCCGGGCTGGCCGGGTAGTCGACGAGGCCCATGACCTCGGAGCCGCCCGTGCCGTCGATGCGGTAGAGACCCAGGTATCCCGCACCCTCGAAGTCACCGTTGACGTTCTGCAACAGGTAGGGCGTGGACACACCCTGGTCCATCGTCCTGGCGGGCGCTTGGGTGCCGCCGATGTCCGAAGTCTGGATCAGGACCGGCACCACCCGGGAGTCGCTGTAGAGCGCCGCCTTCTCGAAGATGTAGACGTCGGAGCGCACGAAGGCGTTGTCCGACACGGCGAACATGTTGTTCTGGATGATGATGCGGTCGGAGGTGAAGCCTATCGAGGGGAAGTCGATCCAGACCGTGTCCGTCGGGTCGGCGTCGAAGCGGTAGATCTGCCAGGTGGCGGTGGGATCGGCGCCGCGGGTCACCGCAAGCAACAGCGCCGAGTCCGCGCCGCGCGAGTCGGCCATGGCGACCATGATGAAGCGGTCCGCGAAGTGGTCGTAGACGGTCTTGGGGTCGAACGGGCTGACCGTCAGGTCGCCGTTCTGCTCCCAGAAGTTCTTGAGCGTCCAGGTCCGCACCACCGTGCCGTCGCGCTCGAGCACGCGGACCTCGGTGTTCAGCGAGACCACGATGTGCTCACGCCCCACCGCGCCGTGGGTGTCGGGCGGGATAGCGGCGTCGTTGTCGTCGAGGCCGAGGAATGACGAGGAGGTCGTGGGAGACACGGGCCCCTCTCCCGGGCTGCACGCCGGGAGGAGCTCGTACACGCACGCCGTGCCGCTGTCGCACGAGTCGATGGTGCAGGGGTTGCCGTCGTCGCAGCCGTTGTCGGGGTTGGAGCAGACACCGTCGGTGCAGACGTCGTCGGTGCACTGGCTGCCGTCCGAGCAGTCCTTCGGCGTACCGACGCAGTCCGAGGTCCCGCCGCCGGTGCACTCGTCGCCGAGGGTGCAGGAGTCACCGTCGTCGCAGGCGGTGCCGTCGGGCTTGCCGTCGCTGACGCTGCACTCCGCGGCGCTCCCGTCCTGGGAGCACTGCACGACGCCATAGATGGCGCAGTCGCCCATGCCCGCGCCGCAGACCTCGCCGAGGCCGATGAAGTTCTCGTCGGTGCGGCCGTCGCAGTCGTTGTCGAGGCCGTCGCAGCTCTCGTCGTCCGGCGGCTGTGACTCGCCCGGCTCGACGTAGCAGTCGGTGGAGTAGCCGTCGGTGTGGCACACCAGGGTCCCGCTGAGCTCGCACACGCCGAACCCGGTCGTGCAGGGATCGCCCTTCTCGGGGAAGTCCTCGTCTATGAGCTGGTCGCCGTCGTTGTCCTCGCCGTCACAGGGGTCGAAGGTGCCGTCGAGCACGAAGATGACGCGGCCGTGTCCGCCGGGTGCGGGCTGGATCTGCTCGTCGAGGTAGCCCTCGCCGCCGACGGCGGTACCGTATCGATAGCCGATCTCCGTGTCGCCACCGGGGTAGCTCTCGACCGCGCCGTAGCTCATGAGGTTGGTCACCGAAGCGTGGGCGTAGGACGAGCCGCCGCCGCCGCCGCCTCCGGCGAAGCCGCCCTTGCTGCCGCCGCCGCCGCCGCCGAAGTAGCCTGCGCCGCCGCCGCCGCCGCCGCCGCGGGCGTTGGAGATCTTCGCTCCGACCTCGAAGAGGGCGCCGAGGTCGTCGAGCACGCAGCTGTCCGCGTAGACCGAGCCGCCGCCGGTGTCGGCACTCCCGGCCTCGCCGTCGACGGGACATCCGGGGAAGAACGGGTGATCGTCGACGACGCCGCCGGCTCCACCCGCGCTCTGGGTACCGCCGCCGCCACCGCCGGTGGTGAGGTCGGGCGTCTCGGTGTTGTCTCCCCCGTCCCCGCCGAAAGCACCCGCAGCGCCGGCACCTCCGCCGGCTCCCTGGCGGCTGTCGTCCGAGGATTCGCCGTAGTCGCTGTTCGTCCCGGCGCCGCCGCCGCCTCCGGCGACCATCATGAGCGTGCCGTTCTTGAAGAGGTAGGACGCGCCACCGCCGCTCGACGGTGCCTCGCCGCCCGAGGCGACGCGGACCTCGATGAGGTCGCCGGCGGCCACGGGCACGGTGCCCGTGACGTAGGCGCCACCGCCGCCCGAGCCCGGGTAGCCGCCGCCGCCGCCGCCGCCCCACATCTTGACGTCGACGGAGGTGACGCCGGACGGGACGGTCCCGCGCATGATCTGCTCGGGCGTGCCGAGGTTGAGCACGCCGCCGCGGAACTCTCCGCAGGTCGCCGGGTCGCCCTCGAGCTCGTCGGTGGCTCCGTCGCGGTCGTTGTCCTTGCCGTCGCAGAGCTCCGGGAAGGTGGCGACCACGAAGCCCTCGTCGTCGCGTGCCGTGGCGCTGTTGCCCGCGTCATCGGTGGCGGAGAGCTCGACGAAGAGCGCTGCCCCGTCGGCGGTCTCGGCCACGAGCGTGTGGGTGGCTGTCCAGGTGTCCCCCTGCTGGGTCGCCTGTACGGCGGTTGCCCCCGGGATGCCGAAGAAGCTCACGGTGACCGAGTCGATGTCGATGTTGCTCGAGGCGTCAGCCGGCGCGTCCCACTGAACCGTGACCGTGTCGCCGGTCTCGAAGCGCCCCTGGTCGTCGCCGGTGACGAGGATGTTGCCGCCGCTGATGATCGGCGACCTGGCGTCCACGACCTGCGGGTCGTCGGCACCCGCGGTGGAGTTGCCGGCCTCGTCGTCGGCAATGACCGTCACGCTGGCGACGGCGTCGGGGCCGCCTTCGGGGACCTGGAGCTGCGCCGTCCAGAGCTCTCCAGGCAGGTAGGTACCTTCGACGCTTCCGATCCCGAAGAAGTCGAAGACGGGCGGCTCGTAGACGTCTTCATTCAAGTCGCCCGCTATGCCGTTGTCCCAGGTAGCGATTACCGTGTCGCCGACCCTGAAGGCGCCGCCGGTTCCGGTCGCCCCGGAGAGCGTGATGTTGGGGGCCGTCACGACGGGCGGCTTCACGTCCACGAGCTCTATGCCCGACTGCGCGGAGTCGTTGTTGCCGGCGGCGTCGGTCGCGAGCACGTTGGCGCGGGCCTCGGTCAGGTCGATGCCCGCGGGGGTCAGCGTGTAGCAGGCGGTGAAGAAGCCGTCGGCCGCCGGCCGGTCGCAGCCGGTACCTGCATCGTTGGCGGGCAGGTCGGCGGGGCCACCCATCTGGGAGAGGTTGACGAGGACAACCCCTCCAGAGGCCATGTCGGCGTTGTTGTCACCGTCGATGCTGTTGTCCCAGACGACCTTGACGGTGTCGCCGACGAGGAAGGTGCTCTCATAGCCGGTGCCTCCCGTGACCGCGATGCTCGGGGTCGTCACGGTCGGGCTCACACGGTCGAGGGTGAAGGTCAATGAGCCCGAGGCGTTCGACTCGATGCCGAGCGCGTCGATGGCAACCGCGACCACGTCCCAGTCGCCGTCCGGGGACAGGCTCGGGGAGGTGATCTGCACGCTGGCGGCGCCGCCGGAGTTGTCGAATGTCTCCGAGGCTGTCACGGCGCCCGGGCCCAGAAGCTCGATTCGTACGGCGTCGGCGAGGGCCACGCCGGCGACCTCGAAGGTCGGGGTGGCGTCGGAGGTGATGTCGTCGTCGTCGACGTTGGTGTCCGAGGCGGCGAGGAGGTCGGGCGCTGCCGGCACGGGGGGACGGTCGCGGCAGACGCTGGTGTGGCAGACCTCCGCAACAGGATCGCAGACGTTTCCGCAGCTCCCGCAGTTGCTGGGATCGCTGGTCAGGTCGAAGTCCTCGTCGGTGAGGTCGTCGCAGTCGTCGTCCAGGCTGTTGCAGGTCTCGAGCCGGGACTCACCCGGCATTGCGTCGCACTCGAGCGTGAGCTCGTCTGCGGCACAGACCATGGCGCCGGTGCGCTTGCATACGCCTATGCCGACCTCGCAGGAGTCGCCCTTGCCGGCGAAGTCCTCGTCGACGAGGGTGTCGTTGTCGTTGTCGGCGTCGTCGCACTTCTCCGGGGTGGCGCCGCGCGGGAGGATGTCGAGATCCGCGTCGAGGCGCAGGCCGTAGATGCCCCGGGTTCCGTTGGTGTCCTGCCAGTCGCTCTGCCAGGCTGCGAAGTAGCCGGTGGCGGGCTCGAGGGCGGCGAGGACCGGGTGGGTCTGCTCGTCGGTCTCGTAGGCGTTCAGGCGGAGGGCGCCGCCCTGTGCAGTGCCCATGTCGTCGAAGCCCCGCACGAGGACCGCCCGGTTGCAGCAGTCGACGCCGTCGATCGCGAAGGCCGCGAGGAAGCCGCCGGAGGGCGAGGCCGCGACCGAGGGGCCCCCGAGCTCGAGAGCGCTGCTCACGGGGTTGATTAGGAGCTCGCCTCCAAGGCGTGCGCCGGTCGGGGCGAAGATCTGACCGGCCACATCGAAGCTGCCGTAAGCCTGCGTGTGCCAGAGGGCCACGA
This sequence comes from uncultured Myxococcales bacterium, assembly GCA_964594295.1. Taxonomy (GTDB): domain Bacteria; phylum Myxococcota_A; class UBA9042; order UBA3505; family UBA3505; genus CAZQPP01. Next base: position 30,189 of record CAZQPP010000006.1, read on the forward strand.
AGGCGCCGTTCTCCATGGTGGCGACGGCCGGGCGCCTCTGCTCGCCCGAGGCCAGTGTCTCGAGCTGGAACTCGTCGGTGAGCGGGGTGATGCCGTAGCTGAAGATGCGCCCCGCGGTGTAGGAGTCGCCGCTCTGCTGGTTGTAGCTCTCCCAGACCACGGCGTAGTCGCCGTTGCCGACCATGACCGCGTCGGGCATCTGTTGGTCACCAGCCGTGAGCTGGTTGGCGAGCACACCGGCGCTCGGGTAGCCCATCGAGTCGAAGCTCTGCAGGAAGACCCCGAGGGTGCCGTTGCCCTCGAGCCCGTCTGCCGGGTAGACGACCGCGAAGGCGCCGTCCATGCCCCTGGCTACCCTCGGTCTCGTGGCAGCGCAGGTCCCGCCGGAGTCGACCGCGATCTCACCGCCAACCGTGCTGCCAGTCGCCGAGAAGCGCTGCGCGTAGTAGGTGGGAATCGAGGGACCGCAGGTGTTCTGGTCGTGCCACACGACCACGAAGCCACCGCCGGCGAGCCCCGCGACGTCGGGGTAGATCTGATCTCCGGTGTCGCTGGTGTTGGCGGTGGTCTCGATCCCGACCGGGACTCCGTCGGCGCCGTAGCGCTGGAAGTAGACGTCGCTGCCGCTCTCGCCCGGGCCCTGCCACACGACCACCGCGCCGCCGCCGTCCAGCGGCGCCACACGGGGGTTGAGCTGGTCGTCCGGGATCTGGGTGTGGATCTGCTCCTCGACGAGCGCGCAGTCCTTGCAGCCGTCCCAGTCGACGGCGTTCCCGTCGTCGCACTCCTCGCCGCGGTGGGCGTGCAGGACGCTGTCGCCGCATATCTCGAGGGGCGCGTACAGCTCGAAGAGCCCGTCGTCGTAGGTGACCTCGTCGTTGCCGGCGTCGTCGACGACGGTGACGACGATCTCCAGCTGGGAGCCCACGCCGTCCCCGTTGGCGACGAGGTGGGTCGCCGTCCAGACGTTGCCGGCTCTGGTCGCGGCGACCTCGGTCGCGCCCTCGATGCCGAGCATGTTCACGTGCACTGAGACCACGTCCGCGTTCTCGGGCAGGCCCCCGGTGTTCCACGCGACCGTGATGATGTCGTCCTCGTAGAAGGTCCCGCCCGTGTCCCCCGAGACCGTGATGTCGTTGAAGTCGACGTAGGGCGGGACGCCGTCCACCGTTCGGGGCGCCGTGGCAACGGTGGTCTCGTTGCCGGCCTGGTCGGTCGCGACCACCCCCACGGGTTCGACGACATCGCCGGCTTGAGCGTCCACAAGGAGCTGAATGCCCCACTTCTGGCCGCCGAGCTCCGTCCCGGCGGCGTAGCCGAGCCCGAAGAGGTTGAAGTCCACCTCGAGGATGTCGGTGTTGTCGTCCCCGGTCGGGGAGCTGTCCCAGACGACGTCGACGGTGTCGCCGGCCTTGAAGGCGCCGTTGGTTCCGCTCGCCCCGGTGATGGCGAGGTTTGGCGGAGTGATGACGGGAGGCTTGACGTCGACCGGCCTGTCGCCGGCGCCGCCCGTCCCGACGTTGCCGGCTATGTCCGCGACCCTGACCACGGTGTTCGCAGAGGCCCCGTCGACGTCGCCCGCCTCGAGGACATGGCAGGCCGTGAATGTGGCGTCGTCCGCGGCGGCGTCACAGTCCGTCCCGGCGTCGTTGGCCGGCACGCTCGAGGGACCGTCGAGCTGGGAGAGGTCCACGGTGACCCCGCCGGGAGCCGCGTCGAGGTTCAGGCTGCCCTGCCCCCCGCTGTCCCACTCGACCACTATCTCGTCGCCGGCGATGAACTCCCCGCCGATGCCCGTGTTGCCCCAGAGCTGGATGTCGCTGGCCTGGATGTTGGGCGCTGTGAGATCGACGGTCACGGTGAGCGAGCCGCTCTCCGAGGACTCGTTGCCGGCCTCGTCGGTCTGCCTGGCCCGCGCGAAGTAGGAGCCCTCTTCGACACCTCTCACGCAGATCTCCACCGTAGTCGCCGTCGCCGGGACCGACGTGGAGGGCCCCGGCTGCCCGGTGTCGGCGTCCTGGAGCGCCACCTCGACCGCCGCCCCGATCTCCACGCCGGCCACGTCGAAGCACGGTTCCTGCTGCTTCGTGACCTCGTCCGTGTCGGAGACGCCGGTGTCGGTTGCCGCTGTGAGGTCCGGCGCGACAGGCGTCGCGGGCGAGACCGTGTCGAGGAGCACCTCCAGCAGAGGCGAAGGATCGCTCAGCACGCGCGGCGCCTCGCCCTGTCCCGACTGGCGGGCGCGGATCTCATATCGGCCGTTGAGGACGAGGGCCGGGCCGAGGTCGAGCGTCACCGTGGTCTGCCCCGGAGTGAAGGTCGTAGAGGCTGCGATCGGATCGCCCTGCGGGTCCGTCACCAGCAGCTCGACGTACTCGGCGGTCGGGGCCACGGCGACCTCGAACACCGGCGTCGTGTGGTTGGTCTCGTCGTCGGTGGAGGAGGCACCGGTGTCGTAGGCCGACATCAAGTCGGGCTTGCCGGGAGCCGGAAGCTTCTCGGTGCAGGTCCCGACGAGGCACTCCTGGGTCTGAGTGCACTGGCGCCCACAGATGCCGCAGTTGCTCTCGTCGTTGTCGAGGTCGAAGTCCTCGTCGAACTCGTCGTCGCAGTCGTCGTCGAGCTCGTTGCAGAGCTCGGCCGTGGGCGTGCCGGGATCGGCGTCGCACTCGACTCCGTCGCCCTGAGCGTTGCAGACGGTGGTGCCGGAGCGCTCGCACTCGCCGAGGCCGTTGGTGCAGGCATCGCCGAGGGTCGTGAAGTCCTCGTCGGTCTGGCCGTCACGATCGTCGTCGAGCCCGTTGCAGAGCTCCGGGTAGGTGGCGACCGTGAAGCCCTGGTCGTCCTCGGTCCAGGACTGGTTTCCGACATCGTCTGTTGCCTCGACCGAGACCTTGAGGCCCACCCCGTCCTGGTCACCTTCCTTGAGCTGATAGGTAGCCCGGTAGAGCCCTCCGCCGACGTCCGCTGCCTGGACCGCGGTGGCTCCGTCGATGTCGAAGAAGTCGACGCGCACGTCGCTGATGTCGGCGTTGCCATCCCCGGCGGGGCTGTTGTCCCACTCCACGGTCACCGTGTTCCCGGTGCGGAATACCCCGCCTGTGTCGCCGGTGACACTGATCCTGGCGGCGGTGACGGTGGGGTCGATGGAGTCGACCGGGAAGCCGATGTCGTCCTGGACCGTCCTCTCGTTGCCCGCGTTGTCGGTTGCGGTGATGGTGACCTTGGCTGCTGGGGCCTCGAGCTCGCCGCCCAAGAGGGTGGCGTTGGCCGTCCAGGTGCCGTTGGAGTCGCTGGCGATCACCTCGGCGAGGCCGGGGATGCCGAAGACGTCGAAGATGACCATCTGGACGTCGCTGTTGTTGTCGCCCGCGGCGGTGTTGTCCCAGGCCATCTGCACGCGGTCGCCGATGCGGAAGGTGCCGGCCGGGCCGGTGGCGCCGGTGACCGAGACCAACGCGGGGGTGATGTCTGGAGGCTTGACGTCGACGATCTGCGGAGTGGAGAAGGCGCTCGCGGAGTTGCCGGCAACGTCGAGGGCGGCGACCCGCGCGAGACCGCTGACTGTCTCGAGGGTGCCGACCGGTAAGATGGCGCAGGCGGAGTAGAGCTTGTCGCCGGCGGTGTCGTCGCAAGGCGCACCGGTGTCTGTGGCGGGCACGTCGTCAACGCCCGAGAGGCCGAAGAAGTCGACGGTGACCGCCGCGACATCGGCGTTGGCCGCCGCGGCGCCGTCCCACTCGACCACCATGTCGTCGCCGGCGGCGTGCACGAGGGAGTCGTTCGAGAGGTCCCAGACGGTGATATCCCCCGTCGAGACGACAGGCGGCACCGTGTCCACGACCATGCTCAGGTCCGGGCTCTGGGCAGACTCGTTGCCCGCAACGTCCGTGTAGGTGGCGTTGCCGTCGTAGGAGCCGTCGGGCAGGGCCTCGAAGCAGACCGTCGAGGCGCCGCTCGTGTAGACGAGGGCCTCCTCACGGACGGGCGGATTGACTCCGTCGTCGAGGACCACGGCAGCGAGGACCTCCTCGGCGGCCGCTGCAACGTCGACGCAGGGTGAGTCTTCCTTGGTGATCCTGTCCGAGTCCGAGACGCCGGTGTCGTCGGCCGGGTCCAGCCCGCCACCTGCAGGCGCCGCGGGCGCGGTGAAGTCGAAGGTGACCGGCAACGGGTCCGAGGGCTCGGAGTCGACTCCCGAGCTGTCGATCGCAAAGGCGACGGCGGTCCAGACGCCGCCCTGCCCGATGGTCGGCCCCACGATGGCCATCATCGCGTGGCCGCCGCTGTTCTCCACGGTCACCGCCTCGGTGTCCGCGCCCTGCTTCGACAGCTCGAGCCGAACCTGGGCGGCGGCGGCCACACCGGCTACCTGGAAGGTCGGGTGGGAGTGCTTGGTGAGGTCGTCGTCGTCGTAGCGACCCGTGTCGTAGGGTGCCCACAGATCCGGCGCGGCAGGCGCATCCGGCCTCTCGTGGCAGTCGCCCGAGAGACAGACCTGGGTCGCCGTGCACTGCCTGCCGCATTGGCCGCAGTTCTCCGGGTCGGTCTGGAGGTCGAAGCCCTCGTCGACCTCCTGATCGCAGTCGTTGTCCACGCCGTCGCAGATCTCGGTGCCGGGCACGTTCTGGCAGCCGGCCACCGGATCACAGGTGTCGATCGTGCAGGCGACGGAGTCGTCGCAGTCGCGCGGGGTGTGCCAGCAGCCGCCGGATACGCACTCGTCGACGCTGCAGGGGTTCTGGTCGTTGCACTCGGGATTGGTGGCGCAGGATGGGTCGGCCGGCACGGACCGGACCGGGCGGAACCCGATGCTGCTGTTGTGGGTGCCGGGGGGATCCCTCTCTCGCTTGGCCAGCCGCGTGCGCGCCGCGCTGATGGTCCAGTTGCCGCCGCGCACGGTGTGGTAGCCGGTCGAGGGCGGTCCGAGTGGATCGACGTCGGCAGATCCCCCGAGGGCACCCACTCTCTGCTGGTAGTAACCGTACTCGTAGAAGTCCCAGGTCCACTCCCAGACGTTGCCCACCATGTCGTAGAGGCCCCAGGCGTTCGCCTGTTTCTGGGCGACCTGCTGAGGACCGCAGGTGTCCGCCTCGAACTGCCTCTCCGTCCAGGCGCTGCAGTCGGCGCCCGCGTAGGCGACTCCGCTGTTGCCGCCGTACACGGCTATCGGGTGCAGCTCCGGTCCGTTGTTCGCGCCCAGGATCGTCAGGTTGCCCGTGTACAGCGCAGTGGCGCTCCCCGCGCGCGCCCCGTACTCCCACTCCGCCTCGGTCGGCAGGCGATAGCCCTCGCAGAGCAGCGGGTTGCCGCCCGGCGCGTTCACCGTCACGCCCGTGCACTGCATGTTTGCCCCGGGCACGTTCCCGTCGCAGTCCGTCAGGCTGTAGCACTCCGCCAGGCCCCGGTATCTCGAGAGCGCGTTGCAGTAGGCCAGCGCCTCCCACCAGTTCACGTTCTCCGCCGGGCAGAGGGCACCGCAGGGCCACCAGGACGGCAGGACCGCTCCCATCTCGGTGAGCATCGCCACCCAGTCGCCCTGGGTCACCTCGGTCGTCTTCATCCAGAAGCCGCTCGTGATCTGCACCGTCCGTTGAGGACCCTCGTCTGTGTCCCGCCCGGGCTCTCCCACGGGCGAGCCCATCTCGAGCTCACCCGGCGGGATGTACGTGTAGCCCTCCGGGACGCAATCCCGCGGGCAGCTCGCGAGATCCTCGTCGAAGTCGCAGTTGCCGTCGCCGCACACGGAGTCCGACACACATTCGCCGGCCGCACACGTCCCGGTCCCCGCGCCGCCTCCCGCGTCGCATGCCTCGCCGTTGCGGCTCGTGGTGTCATAGCTGCAGCCGGTCGCACGGTCGCAGGAGTCGATCGTGCAGTACTCGCTGTCGTCGCAGTCGAGGGCGGGGCCGCCGACGCAGGCGCCGCTCGCGCATGTGTCGGCGGTCGTGCACGCGTTGTCGTCGTCGCATTCCGGACCCGTGAGGTCGCTGTACTCGCATTGCCCGTTGGCGGGGTTGCAGGTGTCGCCGCTGCAGGGGTCGCCGTCGTCGCAGTCGACCTGGTCGTTCACGCACTGCCCGTCCGCGGGGTTGCACGAGTCGATGGTGCAGCGATCCTGGTCGTCACAGCTCTTGGGCGTGCCCTCGCAGGTCGATCCGTCCCCGCCGGTGCAGGCGTCGCCTGTGGTGCAGTGCAGCCCGTCGCTGCACGGCGTGCCGGACGGCTTGCCGGTCACGCTGCACTCGGTGCCGGTCCCGTCCTGGTTGCAGACCATCTCGCCTGTGTTCTGGCAGGTGCCGACTCCAGCGGAGCAGGCGTCGCCGAGGTCGGGGTAGTCCTCGTCGGTCTCGTTGTCGCCGTCGTTGTCGATCCCGTCGCAGGGGCAGAGCGGCACGTTCGGAAGGAGCTCGACGAAGTCGACCTGCACGTTGTCGCGGCCGCCGGAGAAGGCCGACCGGCAGATCAGGACGGCGTCCACCACCGAGATGCTCCCGAGCGAGAAGACCGAGCTGTCGAGACCGGAGATGTTCTCGACGTTGCCGAGGTGGATCCAGGAGTCACCCGGCGCGCGCGCGAATACCGGGTGGCCCTGTCCCGTACCGCAGTTCGTGCACGACTTGCCGCAGATCGAGCCGATGAAGCCCGAGACCACGCGCAGATCGGTGTAGCCGGCGACGTCGTCGAACTCGATCTGGATGCAGGAAGAGGCGCTGACCCCGTCGATGTCCCAGCGCCCGGAGGTGCTCTCGTCGATTCGGTAGAGACCCGCGACCTGGCCGTCCTCGGCGAGCACGTTGTTCTCGTTGCAGGTCGGGCCCCGCTCGTTCGTTGCGTTGTAGGGCTTGAAGGGCGCCTCGTCGACCATGCCGTCCCAGTCGTCGTCTTCGCCGTTGCAGGTCTCGGTGTTGGTGGCGACGACGAAGCCTTCGTCGTCGGTGGTCTGGGTCACGTTGCCGATCTGGTCGATCGCCATGACGCGGACCCGCTGGTCCGTGCCGTTGCCGGCGTCCGGCGGGAGCGTGTAGGTAGCGGTCCAGACGCCGTTTCCGCCGTCGGTGGCCGGGATTTGGGTCGAGCCCGGGATCTGGAAGAACTCCACGTGGACTTCGGCGATGTCGTCATTGGCGTCGCCGGCAGCCGCGCTGTTGTCCCAGGTCACGGTGACGAGGTCGTTGTCCTGGAAGAAGCCGCTCGCGTCTCCGCTGACGTTGATGTTGGGTGCCGTCACGACCGGCACCTGGAGGTCGACGACCCGGTCGGGGGAGCTGCCGGCGGCCTGGTTGCCTGCCCGGTCGCGCGCGAGGACAGTGGCGCTGGCGCCGGTGGATTTCAGGTCGGCCGGTTCGAGGGTGTGGCAGGCCGTGAAGACGCCGTCGGACGCCGTCTCGTCGCCGCTGCCGCCCGCGTCGGTGGCGGGGACGCCGGTGGCCCCCGTGAGGTCGAAGAAGCTCACCGCGACGGTACCGGGGTCGAGGTCCGGAGGGTTGTCGCCGGCGGCCGAGGCGTCCCACGTGGCCACGGCCCTGTCTCCCGCCTTGAGAGCGCCTCCGGTTCCGGTGCCACCGATCAGGGTGATGTTGGGTGTGGTGATCGAGAAGACCTGGCGGTCGACGGCGACGGTGAGCACGGGGCCGCCGTCGGACTCGTTGCCGGCCGCATCGGTCTGCCAGGCCACCACCTCCCACGGCCCGTGCAGCAGGCCGGCGACGCAGATCTCCACGGCGCCCCCGGTGGCGGGGATGGGCGTGGAGAGGACCTGCATCTCGTCGGTGGTCCTGATGGCCTCGATCGCCACCGACGCGCCGGTCTCGACCTGCTGCACGGCGAAGCAGGGCTCGGCGGCGCTCGTGAGGTCGTCGTCGTCTTGGATGCCGAGGTCGGTGGCAGCGGTGAGATCCGGCGCCGAAGGGGTGCCCGGAGCTGTCGTGTCGACGGTGAACGGCAGGGCCGGTGAAGGATCGGACTCCACACCGTCCGCGTCCGCGGTGAAAGCGCGGGCCTGCCAGACGCCCTCCTCGTCGAGCAGCGGTGCGATCACCGTCACGACGGCAGCGGCGGCGGGGACCTCGCTCTGGAGCTCCTGCCCTCCCGGCCCGGTCAACCTCAGCCTGACGAGGTCGAGCGCCGGGTCGACGCCCGAGACGTCGAAGGCCGGCGTGTCGTCGTTGGTGAGGTCGTCTGTGTCCGAGGCGCCGGTGTCCGAGCCGGCGACGAGATCGGGCCTGCCCGGCGTCAGCGGCTTGTTGTGGCAGCTGCCGGCAAGGCAGACCTGGGCGGCCGAGCACTGCCTGCCGCAGACGCCGCAGTTCGAGGGGTCGGTCTGGAGGTCGAAGCCCTCGTCGGTGTCCGCGTCACAGTCGTCGTCGAGCTGGTTGCAGACCTCGACGGCGCCGTCGTAGCGGTTGGCGTCGAGAGGAGCACAGTCGGTGGCGTCCGGGTCGCCGTCGCCGTCGTCGTCCGCGTCGCAGGCGTCACCGTCGCTGTCGCCGTCGGTGTTGGTCTGGCCCGGGTTGGCGACGAGCGGGCAGTTGTCTTGAGCGTCGGAGACGCCGTCGCCGTCGTCGTCCGCATCGCAGACATCGCCGTCGCCGTCGCGGTCGGTGTCGAACTGGACAGGGTTGACGACGAGCGGGCAGTTGTCATCTGCGTAGAGCACGCCGTCGCCGTCGTCGTCCGTGTCGCAGACATCGCCTTCGCCGTCGCCGTCGGTGTTCCTCTGGTCCGGGTTGGGGATGAGCGGGCAGTTGTCCGAGCCGTTGGCGATGCCGTCGCCGTCCTTGTCCTGGTCGCAGGCGTCGCCGTCGCCGTCGCCGTCGGTGTCGGTCTGATCCGGGTTCGAGTCGTCGGGGCAGTTGTCACAGGCGTCGCCGAGCTGGTCGCCGTCGGCGTCGGCCTGGTCCGGGTTCGCGTCGCCGGGACAGTTGTCGTCCTGGTCGGCGACGCCGTCGTTGTCGCCGTCGGCGTGCACGTAGGTCGCCGAGGTCGTGGAGCACGCCGAGGGGTTCTGGGCCGGGTCGGTGCTGCGCGCGTACAGGGTCGTGCTCGAGCCGCGCGGGACAGTGACGGTGATGCTGAAGACGCTGTCGACGGTGGCGACACCGCTTGCCACGGCTGTGGTGTTGCAGTTGGGGTCGGTGAAGAGCTCGACCGTCGAGAGGGCCTCGGCCTCGCCGAAGAAGACGGGGGAGAGGCTCGCCCCCGGGGAGCTCGGGTTCGTGCCCGTGAGCACCGGCTTGGGCGGCGCCGTGGAGTCGTAGACGTACTCGAGGGCCGGCCCGGTGCAGTTGGAGACCTCCTGGGCCGCGTCGCGCCCGCGCGCAGAGAACACGTAGGTGCCGTCCGAAGGAAGCGCCGGGATCTCTATGGCGAAGTCGCCGCCCGTCTGCACGGGTCCCGAAGCGAGCGGGTCTCCCGAGCAGCTCGGGTCGTTGAGGAACAGGAGCACCGTCGAGCCCACCTCGCCCTGGCCGACGACCGTCGGTGTGCTGTCGTTGCCGGGGGATGGTGGCGTCGTCGCCTCGAGGCTTGGGACCGAAGGCGCGGTGCTGTCCTCCACGTACTCGACGCCCGGTGTAGAGCACTGCGAGACCAGCTGGGCGGCGTTCGTGGCCTTGGCGTAGAAGGTCACCGAGGTGTCGTTGGGCACGGAGACCTGCAGCTCGAAGACCCCAGCCCCGTCCGCTGCGCCGCTCACCACCGCCGTGCCGGAGCAGTCCGACTGGAGGTAGAGCGAGACCAGCGCGTTCTTGTCCGCCGTGCCGCGGATGAGCGGGTCGTTGTGGTTGGCCGGCGAGGGCGGCACCGTCCCGGTGAAGACCGGCGTCACCGGCGGATCGCAGGCGTCGCCGGCGCCGTCGCCGTCGGTGTCGTCCTGGTCCGGGTTGGCGGTGGAGCGGCAGTTGTCGGCCGGGTCGGCCACGCCGTCGTTGTCCTCGTCCGCGTGCACGTATGTCACGGCTCCCGCCGAGCAGGCCGAGTCGTTGCCGGCCGGGTCGGTGCTGAGGGCGTACAGGGTCGTCGTGGAGCCCCGCGGCACGGTCACCGGGATCTGGAAGATGCCCGAGCCGTCGGTGACGCCGCTGGCGACCACCGCGCTGTCGCAGCTCGCCGCAGTGAAGAGCCGGACCGTCGAGCGCGCTTCGGCCTCGCCGACGAAGACCGGGCTCAGGCTCGCGCCCGGCGACGGCGGCACGGTGCCCGTCAGCGCGGGAGCCACCGGCGCGGTGGAGTCGTACTCGTAGGCCACCGGGTCGTTGGAGCAGCCCGAGTCGTTGCCCGCCGGGTCCGTGGCGGTGCCCCAGAAGCGGTAGAGACCGTCCTGGTCGGGCACGGTGACCTGGATCTCGTAGCTCCGGTCACCGGCCGTGACGCCGGTGGCCACCGGGCTGTCCGCGCAGTCCATGTTGTCGAAGATCCTGACGGTGCTCCCGGCCTCGGCGTATCCCCCGAGCAGGAAGGTGCGTGTCTTTGACGGCGAGGACGGCTCGGTTGTGTCCAGGTCGGGGGCGGACGGCGCAGTGGTGTCAAGCTCGTGGAGGAGCGGTGAGGAGGTGCAGTCCGAGGAGTTGCCGGCCGCGTCGGCGGAGCGGCCCCAGATCGCGGTGACCCCGTCAGGGCCCGCGAGGTCGACCGGGACCTCGAAGAGCCCGGTGCCCTGGGCTGCGGGCCCGTTCCCCAAGGGGGTGCCGTCGCAGCCAGTGCCCGAGAACAAGAACACCGTGGAGCCGGGCTCCCCGCTGCCGCGCACGGTGACGTTGCCGACCCTGGAGGGAGAAGGCGGGTCCGTGTCGAAGAGCGTCGGGACCGGCGGCGGCGAGCCGTCGTACTCGTACTGCACACCCGGGGAGGAGCAGCTTGACGCGTTGTTCGCTCTGTCGCTGGCGCGTGCGTAGAAGGAGTGGACGCCCTCGGTGAGCAGCTTCGGCACGTCTACGCCGAAGGAGCCGTCGCCCTGCGCCGTTCCGGTCGCGAGCGGATCGCCCGAGCACCCGGGGTTGTCGAAGACAAGCACCGTCGAGCCGGCCTCGGCCTGGCCGAGCACCGCGGGCGTGTCGTCGTAGCTCGGTGAGGGTGGCGCGGTGCCCGAGAAGGTCGGCGCGGACGGCGGCAGGCTGTCCTCGACGTAGGGAATCCCGGCCGAGGTGCACTCCGAGAACAGGCCGGCCTCGTTCTTGGCCTTCGCGTAGAAGGTCGTCGAGGAGTTGTCGAGCACCGAGACCTCGACCACGAAGGTCCCCCCGGTCGCCACGCCGGCGGCGTGCTCGAGGCCCGGGCAGCCGGACTTGGTGAAGATCAGCACGCGGGCGTTCGCGTCCGCCGAGCCCTTCACGAGCGGGTTGTTGTTGTTCGCCGGAGACGCGGGCAGCGTCTCGGTCAGCGCGGGGGTCGTCGGGGCGTCACAGGCGTCCCCCTTGCCGTCGCCGTCGGTGTCCGCCTGCGTCGGGTTCGGGTCGGTCAGGCAGTTGTCGCACGCGTCACCGACACCGTCCGAGTCCCCGTCGGCCTGCGTCGGGTTGGAGTCGTTCGGGCAGTTGTCGCAGTCGTCACCGAAGTCGTCCGTGTCCGAGTTCACGAATGCTTCGTCCACGGCGCCGTCGCAGTCGTCGTCCGCTCCGTTGCATACCTCGGCGATGTCGGTCGGATCCTCGTTTACGCACTCGACGTCGCTCCCGTCGCCCGTGCACGTGAGCGTGCCGTTCTTGCAGAGGTCGGAGTCCGTGCCGTCACAGGCGGCGCCCTTGGTCGGGAAGCCCTCGTCGGTCGTCGTGTCGCAGTCGTCGTCCACCTCGTTGCAGACCTCGGTCGCGCCCGAGT